>JBEBHI010000184.1:0-6221 GCA_040080935.1 Terricaulis sp. | reverse complement strand
GCGAAGCCGTGCCGGGCGAGGCAGAACGCGTCTTCGTTCGGCGTGCTGGTGACGGACGCGCACTGACGCAGCTCTAATTGTTGCATCGCCAAGCATTGGCGCACCGGATCGTCGGTGAGCGCTGCTGTCACGCGCGCGGTTTCGCTCTGTGTTGCATCAACGACGAGCAAGGCTGCGAGCGTGAGCATGCGATCGAGGCTTGCTTGCCGGGCGGGCACTACGCGCCATGGCAAAGCGGGCGGTGTGGGCGAGGCGCGATTGCTGAGCGCATCCCAGAAGCGTGTGCCGCCGAAGGCGAAGGGTTCAGTGAGCGGCGCCGCGGTGAGCGGTGCGGGTCGCAGCCGCGCCAAAAGCTCTGGCGCAAGCGTGCGCGTGTTCGGCGCGCGCAATGTTGGTTCGCGATCGCTGTTGCGCCGGGCCCACGTGCTGGTATCGCCTGCGTGGCCCAAGGCTTCGAAGCGCACGGCGGCTGCGTTCAAGCGTGCATTGTCGGCAGCGAAGGCGCGCAGCACCAATTGCTCAGCTTCGGTGGCGCCGAGTGGGCGTCGTCGTGCGTAAGTCCAATCGCGGCGCAGTTGGCGCAGCACGGCGGGGCGTCCGGCAGCGCGCACGCGGGCGCGTACGCCGTTCACCCAGGCGGGCGATTGCGCGGCGGTGAGTGCGCCGTAGGCGAGCCAGCCTTGCGTAAGCCGCTCGGGATCATGGCGCGCGGCGCGATTTAGCGCGGCGTCCATTGCGGCGGAGTCCGGGATGTCCGCGTCAAGCATTGCGGTGATGTCGGTTTGGTAGAGCGCATAGGGTTCGAGCGCCCGGTGCAGCGGGTCTTGCGCGTGCGCGCCGGTTGCCCACAGGCAAAACATGGCGGCGAGGGCGGTGAAGCGCATGGCGCACCATGGCCTCGAACCGGGGCAAAACCAAAGCGTCGCGGCGACGGCGGGTTGATCGGGAGGCGCGGGCATGTCCATAAGCCGGGCATGCTCCGTTTCGGCCTTATCATTGCCGGCGCCGTTTTCGTCGCCGACCAGATCGCCAAGTGGCTCATTCTTGGGCCGGGCGCGTTCAGTCCGCCGGGTTGCCTGGAGGCGGGCATCAATTGCCGTTTCATCGAGCTCTCGCCGATTTTCGACCTTCAGATGGTCTGGAACCGCGGCTTCAGCTTCGGTTTGGGGCGCGCGCAGGATGATCTCGGACGCTGGGCGCTGGTAGCGATGCAGCTCGGTATTTCCGGTGTTTTCCTGATGTGGCTGCGTACCGCTGTGCGCCGACCGACCGCCATTGCGCTTGGATTGGTCGTCGGCGGGGCGCTCGGGAACGTCATCGACCGGATTCGTTTCGGCGCCGTGGCGGATTTCCTCGATTTCAGCATGAACGGGAATTTCTTCCCCTGGGTGTTCAACGTCGCCGACGCCGCGATCACCTGCGGCGCGATTCTGTTGGCCATCGACATGGTGTTCTTCGCCGAAACCGAGCCGGGAAAAGGCACAGGCTGGAGCCAGTTCAAGGCGTGGCTGGGCCGCGACAAGGGCGGGGCGAACGGCTCAGGCAGCTGAAATTGGGGTAGATTCGCCCCAGAACGGTCAAACTGCGGGGCGACGCATCTTTGCTGCAGTCCGGCTTGGCGAGGGCCGCGTAGCTCGTCTAGAACCAAGCCAAGAGATTTGAGGGAGGCGGACGTTGTCCAAACCAATCGCACTCGTCGTGGTGCTCGCTGCGGCTACTGCTGCAAGCGGCTGCGCGGGCCTGTCGCGCGCTGTTGGCGCGTCGCGTTCGTCGCCTGACGAGTTCCGCGTGATGACGCATGCGCCGCTGACGCTGCCGCCGGATTACAATCTGCGTCCGCCGCGTCCGGGTGAAGCGCGTCCGGGTGAAAGCGATCCGTCGAGCGAAGCGCGTGCTGCGCTGTTCGGCGACAACGTTGGTCAAGCTGCGACCCAAGGCGAGCGCGCGTTTATCACTGCCGCTGGCGCTGCTACTGCCGACGATAACGTTCGCAACCAGATCGACTACGAAGCGCAAGGCGTCGTGCGTCGTAACGAAGGCTTCGTGAACCGCTTGCTTTCGTTCGGTGGCTCGAGCGGTCCTGCGGCTGCGCCGCTTGATCCGCGCACCGAAGAAGAGCGCCTCGCTGACGACGAATCCATTCGTCGCGCGACTGGCGGTGGCCAAGTGACGATCGAACGCGATCGCGGCGGCTTCAAGCTTCCGGGCACCTGAGCGTCTTGTCCGGCGGGGTGGGCAAGCGCTTCATCGTTGCATGCTTAGCGTTGCTGGCGCTCTCGGCGTCAGCGTACGCGCGCGAAGACTTCGTCCGGCCTGAGACTTTCACACTCCGCAACGGCCTGCAGGTCGTGGTGATCACTGACCGGCGCGCGCCGGTCGTCACGCACATGGTCTGGTATCGGGTTGGCGCCGCTGATGAGCCGCGCGGACACTCGGGTATCGCGCATTTTTTTGAGCACTTGATGTTCAAAGGCACGCGCCAGATCGCGCCCGGTGAATTTTCGCGCACCGTCGCCAGGAATGGCGGCGAAGACAACGCGTTCACCAACTGGGATTACACGGCGTACTACGAACGCATCGCGCGTGACCGGCTTGAACTGGTCATGCGCATGGAAGCGGATCGAATGCGCAATCTGCAGTTTTCCGACGAAACGTTCGCGTCAGAGCGCGACGTGATCGTGGAAGAGCGCCGCCAGCGGATCGACAATAATCCAGGTTCGGTGCTTGGCGAGCGCATGCGCGCGATGCTGTGGCCGCATCATCCGTACGGCACGCCGGTGATTGGCTGGCTGCATGAGATCCAGTCGCTCGATCGCGAGACCGCGCTTGAGTTTTATCGGACTTGGTACGCGCCGAACAACGCGATCTTGGTTGTCGCTGGCGATGTCGACGCAGCTGAGCTGCGTCCCTTGGCGGAGCGTTATTATGGGCGTCTGCGGCCGACGCGCGGTCTGCCGGCGCGCACCTGGGTGAGTGATCCCCCGAATGTTGGGCCGATGCGTGTGACGCATCGTGACGAGAAGGTGCGTCAACCTTCGTTCTCGCGGCTCTATCGCGCGATCAGCTACGGCACAGACACGGGCCATCAAGCGCACGCGCTCGATGTTGCGATGGATATTCTCGGCGGCTCGGAAACAAGCAGGCTTTATCGCGCGCTGGTCGAAGATCAGCGGATCGCAGTGAGCGCCGGCGCAAGCGCCAGCTCTGGCGGCTTGGGCGGTGGAAGTGTCTCGGTGTGGGCGACGCCCGCTGAAGGCGTCACGCTCGAGCAGGTAGAAGCTGCGGCCGATGCGGTCATTGCGGACTATCTGCGTAACGGGCCGACGGATGCGGAGCTCACGCGCTCAAAGAACTCACTCGCGGCCAACGCGATCTATTCGCGCGATAGCCAAGAGAGCCTCGCCAACATTTACGGCTCCTCGTTGGCGCAAGGTGAGAGCATCGACGATGTCGTGAACTGGCCGGCGAATATTGACGCGGTGACCCGCGATGATGTCATCGCCTTGTCGCGTCAGACGCTGGACATCAATGCGTCGGTGACGGGTTGGCTGCTGCCGGAGGAGGGCCAATGAGACGCCTTGCTTTGGCTCTCGCGCTGGCCTGCGCACCGCTCGCGCCTGCGTTTGCGCAAACAGAAAGCGCTGCGTCGCGTCATGACGTAAACGTTCAGCGTATCACTTCGCCGAATGGCATTGAGGCGTGGCTGGTCTCTGACTCCACCGTGCCGATGATCGTGATGCGCGCCTATTGGCGCGGCGGTTCGGCGATCGAACCGCAGAACGTGATCGGCGCCACCAGCGTGATGACGGACATGCTGACCGAAGGCGCAGGCGACATGAACGCCAACGCCTACAAAGAGCGGTTGCAAGATCTGAACATGTCGGTCGGCTTCTCGGCAGGGTGGGACGGCGTTGGCATGAGCTTGACAACGCTCAGCGAAAACCGGGACGCGGCGTTCGAGATGGCCCGGCTGGCGCTCAACGAACCTCGGTTCGATGCGGAGCCGTTGGCGCGAATCAAGCGGCAGATGCTGGTGGGCTTGCGTACGCGCGAGACCAATCCGAGCTACATCGCCAATCTTGCGCTCGATCAGGCGCTTTATCCGAACCATCCTTATGCGCGGCGGACGTCGCGCGAGAGCGTGGACGCCATCAATCGCGCGGCGCTGCAGGAGCGGCGCGCGGCGCTATTCAATCGCGCGACGATGCAGATCACGGTGGTGGGCGATATCAGCGCGGAAGATGCGGGACGCGCGGTCGACACAATTTTCGGGGCGCTGCCGCAGGGTGCGCGACCGGTGGAGCCGCCTGATGCGACGCTCGCGGCGCCGACGCCGCTGATCGTGCGTCAGTTGCCGCAACCGCAGAGCTTGGTGCTGTTCGTTGGTCCTGGCATCCAGGACGAAGATCCGGATTGGATTCCGCTCGCGGTCGCCAATTACATTCTCGGCGGCGGCGGGTTCTCGTCGCGGTTGATGGATCAGGTGCGCGAACAACGCGGGCTGGTCTATGGCATCGGCACGGGACCATCGGTACGCGAGCACTCGGCGGTCATTCGTGGGTCAGCGCAGACCGAGAACGGCGACGTGCGCGAAGCTATTGAAGTTACACGCGCCGAGATGGCGCGGCTCTATCGCGATGGCGCCACGCAGACGGAAGTGAACGACGCGATCACCTATCTCACCGGCTCGTTTGCCCTCGACCTCGATAGCAACGCGAAGATTTCGAGTGTCGTGCACGGCTACCAGGCCGCTGGCCGCGACATCGATTACGTGAACCGCCGCAATGACCTCATCCGCGCGGTGACGCTGGCGGACGTGAACCGCGTGGTCCGGCGGCTGTTCAACCCGGACGCCTTCACGTTCGTGGTTGTCGGCCAGCCTGAGGGTTTGGCGCAAACCGGCGCGCAATAAGCTGACGGAACGTGATAGTGACGTACACCGGTGTACGGTGCTAAGCCGCGCGTGAGGAAACGCGCGATGACACAAGATTTGGAAGCCTTCCGGACCGAGACGAGAGCTTGGCTGGAAGCGAACTGCCCGCCTTCAATGCGGACGCCGATGACGGGCGAAGACGATGCCGTCTGGGGCGGCAAAAATTACGAGTTCAAAAATCCGGAAGCGAAGGTCTGGCTTGAGCGCATGGGCGCGAAGGGCTGGACGGCGCCGACATGGCCGGCGGAATACGGCGGCGGCGGGCTGAGCGCGGACGAGAACCGCGTGTTGCAGAGTGAACTGAAAAAGATCGGCGCGCGGCCGCCGCTGTTTTCGTTCGGCATCTGGATGCTTGGGCCGGTGCTGCTCGAGTACGCGAACGAAGAGCAGAAGAAAGAACATCTGCCCAAAATCGTGCGCGGTGAGATTCGCTGGTGTCAGGGCTATTCGGAGCCGGGCGCTGGCTCGGATCTCGCGGGTCTGCAGACCAAGTGCGAAGACAAGGGCGATCACTGGCTGATCAATGGCCAGAAGGTTTGGACCTCGTACGCGAACTACGCCGATTGGTGCTTCTGCCTAGTGCGCACCGATACGAGCGTGAAGCACGAAGGCATCTCGTTCGTGCTGATCGATATGACGACGAAGGGCGTTGAGACGCGGCCGATCAAGCTGATCTCCGGTTCGTCGCCGTTCTGCGAGACGTTCTTTACGGACGTGAAGGTGCCGAAGCATCAGATGGTTGGGCGGTTGAATGGTGGTTGGGAAATCGCCAAGCGTCTGCTGATGTATGAGCGCACGAACATTTCGGGCTTTGGTTCGAATACCCGCGTCGATGTTGTCGATCTCGCGAAAAAGCATGTCGGCGTTGAAGATGGCGCGCTTGAAGATCGCGATCTGCGGGCACGGATCGCGGCGCATAAGATGACGGAGCGGGCTTACGCTTTGTCGGTGCAGCGGGCTCAGGAAGAAGCGAAGGCTGGCGGCAATGTCAGCCATATGGCGTCGATGTTCAAAGTTGCAGGCGCGACGTTGAACCAGGATCGCTGCGAACTGATGGTGGAAGCGGCGGGCAATCGCGCGCTTGGCTGGAGCGGCGAAGGCTTCTCGGCTGATGACATTGCAACGACGCGCGGCTGGCTGCGGTCGAAGGGCAATTCGATCGAAGGCGGCACCACCGAAATCAATCTCAACGTTGTCGCCAAGCGCGTGCTTGGTCTGCGAGACACCCAATGACGTTCACACTGAATGACGATCAGCGCATGCTGAAGGACACGGCGCGCGATTTCTT
>JBEBHI010000183.1:0-6229 GCA_040080935.1 Terricaulis sp. | reverse complement strand
AGCCATTCTTGTGGCGCACGTTCGGCATAGAATTCGCGTTCCTCGGCCTCAGCGGCTTCGCGAATTTTCCGTTTGACCGAAGGGTCGGTTATGATTGTGAAGAACCATGGCTGTTGGTTGGCCCCAGACGGCGCAGTGGCCGCGGCCAGCAAGCATTGCTCGATGACTTCGCGAGGGATGGCGGCGCTATCGAAATCGCGGACTGTTCGCCGACGCGCGATGTTTGCGTAAAACGCTCGCGCCCTCTCGTACATCTCAGCCGGCGCGTAACGGCGGAAGTACGCCAACGGCTCAAGTGCGGTCTCGCTAGGCATGCTCACGCTCGGTTCTCCAGATCGCTTGCCGTTTCATAGCCGGGGCCTTGTGTGAGACGCCAGCCAAGAGGGGCAATGACCTGGTCTGCGGCGGCAATGAGCGACTTAGAGCCGAACGGTTCGCAGCATTACCGGCGACGACACGATCGGGTCGGCTCAGAGATTCGTAGGAAGGCGGCGAGACCGGCCGGTCTTGAGAAGGGTTGAGGGAAAGGGCCTCGCAGCTCGTGCTGACTGTGGTTGTTCTCATGGCCTCCCGCGAGACGTTAATGCGGCGCAAACCGAAGCGCAGCGCCGTTGTTGCAATAGCGCAGGCCCGTAGGCCGGGGGCCATCTTCGAACACGTGGCCTTGGTGCCCGAGGCAGCGCGCGCAATGGTATTCCGTCCGCGGTGTGAATAGCAGCACGTCTTCCTTCGTACCTATGTTCGCTTCGTTCACGCGGAAAAAACTCGGCCAGCCGGTGCCGGAATTGAACTTCCATTCGGAGCGGAAGAGCTCAAGCTCGCATCCGGCGCAAACAAACGTTCCGCGCCGATGCTCGTTGTCGAGCGGGCTCGTGCCGGCGCGCTCAGTGGCTTCCTGGCGCAGCACGCGGAATGCCTGCGGTTCAAGTCGCGCACGCCATTGCGCCTCCGTGAGCCGACGAAACGGATCGTTAGCGTAGCGCGCTTCGTTGGCGGCGGTTGGGATTTGTTGCGCCTCCGCGGCGCAAGCGGCCAATGGCAGCGCGGCGGCGGTGAGGAAGAAGGTGCGGCGTGAGATTGTCATACTTTAGGTACGGACGACCGGCTTGTCCGGTTTCACGTCTGGACGTGGGGATTCCAGCGCGGCGAGCGCTCTCCGAGCGCGTGTCTGGGCGTTCTTTTTGCAGCGACCTCATGCTTCATGTTGCGCGGCATCCATGCCCCACCTCAATCGCTGGAACCGGCGATTTCTTGCCGGCGGCGTACGTGACAGTTGGATGACTGGATTGCGAATTGTTGGCCGGTCGTCGATCATGCGTCGGGGAATGCAGGAGAGCCCGCCATGGCAAAGAAGCGCGCAACAGCGAGGGGAACGCCGGACGATCCTTGGGTGTTGAAGACGCCGCCACTTACGTCAGATTTCACCATGCACCGCGACGTGAAGGACGGAAAGGACGTGCTTGTCTGCACCGTCGGCAAGACCGTGCTGCTCTATGATGCACGCTGCCTCGATGATCTTCACAAGATGCTCAAGAAGCGCGGTGACTGGATGGAGCTTGGCTCGGCCGACGAACAGAAGGACGCCAAGGAAGGCACGGTTGAAGCGTGGGGGCGCTCAAGCGGCAATCCGATCCGCGGCTGGTACGGCCTCAAGAAAGGCTTGCGCGGTCGCTTCGGCATGTACGTGCCGCCCCTGATGGAGGCGCTCGGCCTTGCCGAAGTCGAGCACAATGCGCGTGGCAATCGAATGCGAGCGATCTGAAAACTGGGGCGGTGTCGAGCGTTGTCCTCCGGCGACATTGACCCGGTCAGATGGCCGGGGGTTGACTGGAAGGTCTTGAGCGCTCGCGCCGTCCATCACAGTGTGCGCCCCGGGCAGGGTTCCCTTGCTGATGCGGCGTGGACGCGTCCGCCAATGATCTTCGGGAGTGGCGGATGTCTATTCGGGTTGCGTTTCTTATTTTTTGTGCAGCTCTGAGCGCATGCAACGCCGAAGTGGCGCCGGTCGACTCGTCGACGCGCTCAACTGCGGTGGTTTCTGCCGGCGAGCCGCCCACCATTGATGGCGTCTACGTTTTCCCTGGTTGTGAAGGTGAGGGTGGGTGTCCGTTTCGCAATTGGCGTACGATCGAGCCCACGACATTGCTGGCGGAGCAAAGTCCAACAGCGAGCGCTCTTGCCACGCTAGCTCCCGGGGAGTGGGTCCTCTGTCGAAGCAGTTGAAACGAGGCTTGTACCTGTCCGCGGCGTTGTGCGCGAAGGCGCCCAAGACCTACGCGCTGGCGAAGTCGTTTATCAACTCGAGTATGAGGGAGAGGGCTACTCCAACTACTGGATCCGCGGCGAGCGAGGCAGCTTGGACGGTTCAGTTCAAGTCGACTGGGAGCAGCAGCCAGAGTCACCGGCCGTGCAGGCGACGCTCGGACTATGGGCGAGGGTTAGGCGTGAGAACGGTCAAGTCGGATGGATCCATGAACCCCGATTTGAGTGCATGGGCCAACTCGCGGGCGATGAGGACTGTCGCGAGTGAACATGAGGGTTCGCGTTTGGCGATGGCGCGCCGTACCGCAACATGACGGCTCAACGACGGAATTGGAGCGCGCCCGCCGGTCCGTTATTGTGGCGCTCGGGTTGGGTTGGCCCGAGCCAGATTGAACACGAGCTTGAACCGTAGTCTCGTTATGGGCGCCCAGCTTGTGCTTCCGCGGTCAGAATGCGAGCATCGCGTATTCGAAAGGTGAGGTGGGGGCCCCATGCGTTTCTTGTGCGTCGCGATTTCGTTCGCTCTGCTTGCAGGGTGTGGTCCCAGGGCGGGACAGTCCGTAAGCGACGCCTCGGACGCTGCGCCAGGCGCCTGCGCCGATGGCGGGGCCCGGCTTGCCGGCACAGGGTTGTGTCAGTCGGAAGCGAGTGCGTTACTCGTCTCCGATCCGAACATACGCACACCGGAACTCGAGAACTGCACCTGGAGTGTGAAAGAGCTCATGCTGCCGGGCGACGAGGTGCTGCTCTATCGCGCCGCTACCTGCGGCGGCGTTGAAACGACTCTCTCCTTCACTGGCGGCGCACACCGCGCCGAGATCTCTTATGAAAGCTCCGCGGTTTACGGCGAGGCCGCAAACGGGCGCATTGTTGTTGCGCTCTACGGGACCGATCCTGATCCGCAAGGCGCGCTTAGGGCCGCAATTGCGGAATTATCCGAGCGCGATCGGGGGTCGTGTCAGATCGTTCCAGCCGAACGCGACGGATGGCCAACGGACGCCTTGCTGATCGCGCCGAGCGCTGCTGCACGCGCCAGACTGGTTGAAGGCCGCCCCGTCGTCGCCTGCGGTCCGATGGGAATCGATGAAACGAAGGTAAGCTATTGGCGCGTGCGTCAGGGGTTCGCTTGGTTCTTTGACCTCGGCAATCGCGATCCCGATTTTGACGCCGGCAACATGGCCATCTTCACGCGGAGCGCTGAGGGAACGTGGCGGCTTAAGGTTTGATCGTCCAGCGGATCGCGCTCGCTGAATGCGCGCATGGTCCCGATGGATGTAGGCGGCGGCTCTGCGCGATGGCGAGCCTCCACGCTCGCAGCGTATTGACCGCGCCCCTCGTAACAAATTGCGGACTTGGGCGCCGGGGGCCTTACTGAACGGGCGCTCGGCCCTCAGCGCCAGGAGCGCTGTCGCGCGAGATGCGGACGCTTGAACGACAGGGGGGCAGCAATTTCCGGTTTTTTAGCGCAGAGGCGCTAGACACCTTGAGATGTTAGCCTATTTCGACGCCCTCTGGGACCGATTGTCTGGTGCGCCCCAGCTTGACGCTTCCTTGCTGCATGTCACGCGCAAGCGTTTGTTAACGTTCACCGCGCTGCTGACGATCGTCATCGCAACCGTTTGGGTTGTGCTGACCAGTGGCAGTGTCATTGGCGCACGCCCCTTTGTAGCGTTCCTGTGCGCGCTCACGCCGTTTGGGTTTGCGCCCTTCCCGTATTTGGCGCTGCGTTCGAAAATCAATCTAGACCTGCTCTGCCACGCCTATCTCGTCACACTCTACCTTATCGTGACGCTAACAGCCGGGGCGCTGGGTGGTGTTGTCTCGACGACGTCATTCTTTCTCATGTTGCTGCCGCTGCTCGGCTCGCTGTTGCTGGGCGCTCGGGTGGGCTTGATTTGGGTGTTGGTGGTGACCCTGACCTATGCCGGTCTTCACCTCGCACGCGAGGTGTTGCCGCCTTCGAGTTATGAGGCGTTGGGCGCTGCGCCAAACGATTGGCTGCGCATGGAGGACGTCTCCTTCTGGAACGCTGCCATGATGACGTTACTCGCTCTGGCGGCGAGTCTTTCCGTCACCAATTTTCGCGCCGTCGTTGGTAGGTCGAGCGCGCTACTTATCGAAGCGGCGAACGATACCAAAGATGCCCGTCAGGCGCAGGCGGCAGCAGAGGAAGTCGCCCGCTCGAAGGCAGAGTTCATGGCCAATGTGAGCCACGAACTGCGCACTCCCCTCAACGCCATCATTGGCTACAGCGAAATGTTGATCGAGGATGCCGACGATAGTGGCCGAGGCGAAGCGGGGGCGGACAATCGCCGCGTGCTTGAAGCGGCGCTCAAGTTACGCAGCATGGTGAATGACGTTCTAAAGCTTGCGGCGATCGACGCGGGAAAAATCAGCATTGACCTTGATGAATGCCGGCCAACAGAGTTTGTGCAAGCGGCCGTCGATACAGTTGAACCGCTCGCGCGTGCCAATGGCAACGAGATCCACGTTGTCGATACGACAGAGCCGGGCATGTGGCTGACAGACGGTGACAGGCTCGGTCTTTGTCTGCGCGGCATTGCTCTCCAATGCGGCGCGTTCCACCGCCAATGGCCGAATTGAGATTCGCATCTCGCAAAAGGTTGGTGAGAGCATCTCTTGGCTGGTGATCGAGATCGAGGACAATGGAGTCCGTTTGGATCCGACTCGCTTGGAGCGGCTGTTTGAGCCATTCAGCCAACCCGAGAACGCTAAGACGCGACACTTTGAAGGCATGGGTCTTGGGCTTGCGCTCAGCCAACGTGTGGCGCGATTGTTGGGTGGCGACGTGTCGGCCTCATGCGCGGCTGCGGGCGGCGCCTGCTTTCGGGTCGAGATCCCAGCTCGATTTTTACCCGACGCCGCTTCTGCCGCGCCGCAGCGCGCGGCATGAAGGTCCCCGCAGCCGGTTCATAGCTTGGCCGCTAACTCGATGCGCCGCCGGCCCGCAGCTTTCGGCGAAGTCACACCATTGCTGTGTGCGCTAAAATCACTGTCCGCAATCGAAGAGAGAGTAGCCCAGTCGCGAGAAACTTACGCGATGACGCGCTGGCTCATTTCAGCCATTCGCAGTGGCGTGCTAGCGTTATTGAAAACGGTCCATCCGCCATTCACGAGATGAGGCGAGACGAGCGAGCTTGATGCAACTTCGGGCAACGGTTTTCTTCGTTGCGCTTATGTCCGCAACGCCGAGCGCTCACGCGGAGTTGGGCGTCGGGGTGTCCAGCCGCCATGATTTCCGGCGTCGGCTTTTCGAAGCCGACATGTAGCAACATGAACTTTTTCATCTTCCCTCGAGCCGACGCATTGGCGTGCGTGACGCGTCCGAATTATTAACGGTTCAACTCAGAGAGATGTGTAGAGTCGCTTCGACGCATGCAGTCAGAGGCGAGGCGCATCGCGGTGAATCCGTTCAAGCAGCTCACCAAAAGTCGGTTGCCCACGGAAATACAGCGCTGAGGTCGACATATAAGCGGCCTCGTAGGCGTTTCGGATGGAGGTATCTGAGAGCACGAACGCATCATTGGCCGCGATGTCTTGATTGTCCGCAGCTGGAAAGCGCTTGGCTTTGTGCGCCACATACGGCGCAGTACCGATGAAATCCTGCACGTCGCGATCGGCCAGCAAGCAATAGACGTCATAATAGTGCCGCATGAAGTTCTGCGGCATCTTCCCAGTCGCTTGGTGCTGACGGTGCTTGGTGGAAATCGTCTGCAGCTTCTCGACGAGCGTGTAGCCGGGTTCGTAGCAGGGGACGCCAAGGGCGCGGTTATCAACGATATCGGTGACGCCAGCACGCAACGCGGCGTCGTAGGTCCATGAGGAAATGTCACGCGGACGATTGGGCGCGACCTGATCGAACCCAGCTTCTAGCAGCACGCCTTGTTTGATGCCCGCGGGCAGTGGGAAAGCGCTTTGGTAGAGGAGCCGCACGCCGCCGCTTCGA
>JBEBHI010000337.1:0-1609 GCA_040080935.1 Terricaulis sp. | reverse complement strand
GTGACCTGCCCTGTTTCTTCGGACCACTTTTAACTTGAGACGACCACCCTGGTTGCTGCCTTGGATTGCCCCTTGCGGGACGGTGATGCGACGGGGCGGAGCGCGGAGGCTCCACATACAGCAGCGGTCCGGCCCGTCGCCGGCACGGATACTGCGTCCTGGCTCTTCAGGCTCGCCACGAACTCAGCCGGAGTCAGATAACCCAGGCTCGAATGCGGTCGCACGGTGTTGAAATGCTGCCGCCATGTTTCGATCACGACCTTCGCCTCGGCACGTGAGCGGAACCACTCCAACGACAGGCACTCGTCTCGGAATTTGCCGTTGAAGCTCTCCGTTGCGCCATTCTGCCAGGGTTTGCCCGGATCGATCAACGCTGTCTCGATGCCCTGTCCGACGATCCATTTCAGCAAAGCACGCGAGACGAACTCCGGACCGTTGTCCGAGCGCAGAAACAATGGCGCTCCCCGCTCCGACACGAGCCGCGATAGCACCTCGATCACGCGGCCCGAGCGAATGCGCCCGTCCACTTCGATCGCCAAACCTTCCTTCGTCCATTCGTCGGTCACGGTCAGGCACTTCAATTGCTGACCGCTCGCGCACCAGTCGAACACGAAGTCGTAGCTCCATACCTGGTTCGCTCCCGTTGGCGCGTTTGGACGCGGACGCCCCGTGGCAATGCGCTTTCTCGGCCGTTTACGCGGAACCTGCAGCTTCGCCAGTCGCCACAGACGGTGTGCACGCCCGAAACTCATCTTGTGGCCGTCGCGGTCGAGAAAGATTGCAATCCGACGATAGCCGTAGCGCGGATATTGCGCCGAAAGTTGCGCCATGCACGCGAGCACGGCGGCGTCCTTCTCAGCTTTCCTCGATCGATAACGCAACGCCGATCGCCCAACCCCGATCAGCGTGCAAGCCCGCCGCTGCGACAGACCCTTGTCTGCCGCGTACGCCACTTGCGAACGGCGAGCCGGCACGCTCACCATTTTTTTGCGTTGATCTCCTTCATCACCTCGATCTCGAGATCGCGTTCGGCCACCAACTTCTTCAGCCGCGCGTTCTCGGTCTCCAATTGCCTCAGCCGGCGCACATCGTCTGACTGCATGGCGCCGAAGCGCTTGCGCCATGTGTAGATCGTCTGCTCGCTGATACCGTGCTTCTTGGCGACGCTCGCCTTGGGGTCCCGATCCGCTTCTCGCAGGATCGCCACCATCTGCTCGTCCGTGAACCTGCTCTTGCGCATGCCTGCCTCCGTTTCGGAGGGCAGTCTCTCAAGTAATCCTTGGTCCGAAAAGTCGGGAGCAGGTCAGATCCGCGAGGCGGGAATTCTGATGCGAGCATGATGGTCTCTCCGTTTGCAATACGCGGGAGCACCCAAAGCGATTGCCGCTACGCGGCGGCGCATACTGGAGGTAATAAAACTCGTCCTAAATGTAAACGCGATGGCAATTGATGCCGATATACGTGGAGTGTCTCGATGTTATTTGATGTTCCAAGGTGCCAATTTCAAAAATAGTTCTGTGGCGCTTCGCCCACACTCACCATGTCACACATCCTTTTGTTCGACCTGAAGATACCCATCCTTTCGCCCCGACCCACATGTTCAAAGCGC
>JBEBHI010000182.1:0-6269 GCA_040080935.1 Terricaulis sp. | reverse complement strand
TGACTATGAGCATGTGCGTATCCAGGGCATTGAGCGCGTCACGCTGACCGATATTCGTCTCGCTGCGAAGCTCGGTTACCGGATCAAACTGATCGCCAAGGGTGCGCTGAGTGACGGCGCCGTTGAGATGCACGTGCGCCCGGCCTGCTTGTCTTACGACCATCCGCTCGCCAGCGTTGGCGGGTCGCTCAATGCGTTGGTGGTGGATGCGGAGCCTTCGGGGCAGCTGACGTTCATTGGCCGCGGCGCGGGCGAAGGCCCAACGGCGGCGTCAGTAGCTTCCGATCTCATTGATCTCGCCGAAGGCCGTGCGGGCTTTGCGTTTGGCAAACCGCTCGCGCAACTTGCCGCCGCACCGCGCGCGACACCGGCGGAGCGCGGGCGATATTACTTGCGTTTGATGGTAAAAGATCGGCCCGGCGTAGTTGCTGCGATCTCAGATCGCTTGGCGCATGAGGAAATCTCGATCGAGAGCTTCTTGCAAATGCCAGTGCATGAAGGCCCGGCAGTGCCGATCGTTCTGACGACGCAGACGTGCGCGCGTGCGAAGATGGAAGCGGCGGTGCAGGCGATTGCAGCGCTTGACGTTGCCGCGGAACCGCCGTTCGTGATGCCGGTGGAGCAAACGGGGCGTCCCTGGAGCCGCTCATGAGCAGCGTGATCACTGACGAGCTAGCGCTGGCTATCGCGCGCGCGCCCATCAATGCCGCGATCGCCGCCGCCCGCTTGGTGGGTCGTGGTGACGAGCGCGCAGCGGATCAAGCTGCGGTCGATGCGATGCGCGCGAGTTTGAACGCATTGCAGATCCGAGGGCGCGTCGTGATCGGCGAGGGCGAACGCGACGACGCACCGATGCTCTACGTCGGCGAGATTGTTGGCGCCGGAAAAGGCCCTGAGCTCGATATCGCGCTTGATCCGCTCGAAGGCACGACACTCGCGGCGAAAGCAAAACCGAACGCGCTGGCGGTCATCGCGATCGCGCCGAAGGGCGGGCTGCTGCACGCGCCAGATACGTACATGGACAAAATTGCGATCGGGCCTGGCTACGCTGACGGCATCGTCGATCTTGATGCCAGCATTGAAGATAACGTGAAGGCGCTGGCCAAGGCGAAGGACGTGAGCGCCGAGGAGATCGGCGTTTGCGTGCTCGATCGCCCGCGTCACGGTGCAATCATTGAAGCACTGCGTGCGGTAGGCGCGCGCGTACATCTTATCGGCGACGGCGACATTGCAGGCGTCATTTATTGCACCAAGCCGGAGACCGGCATCGATATGTATGTCGGTTCGGGCGGTGCGCCCGAAGGTGTGTTGGCTGCGGCGGCGTTGAAATGCGTGGGCGGACAATTCCAAGGCCGTCTTGTGATCCGCAACGACGACGAACGCGCGCGCGCCGAACGCACCGGCGTCACCGATTTTAAGCGCCGCTATTTGCTGAACGAACTGGTGAAGGACGAAGCCATGTTCGTCGCGACCGGCGTGACACATGGTTCGTTGCTGGATGGCGTGCGCGTTGAAAACGGCATCGTGCACACACATACGCTGATCCTGAACGCGGCGACGCGCACGGCGAGCGAAGTGCGGATGAAGCAGCCAGTTTAAGAGCTGCGCGCACGCGGCGATTACACCATCGGCTGGCCTCGGTTGCGGATCCGCTGTGAGAGGACCCACTTGCGCCCGCGCGTCGGCGGCAGGCCGGCATGCTGTGTCTTGCGGTCTGGTGCGCCGTCACGGAGCACGTTCGACCAGGCGATGGCGTCGCCCGCAGTCTCCGCGCGCCAATTGACGCCGAGCAGCGGAAATGTGGTCTCGGCGCCATCAAAGGTCGTGTTGAGGACAGGCCCTGCCTGCGGGCGGACCGGAGCGTGACGGCGAATCGCCTTAAGCAAAGGTTATGGGTTCAGCGGCGGCGATCATTTCCAGCGACAAAGCGGCTGCCTTTTTGGGCGTGGAGCGGTCGATCACGGGACGCCGCTGGCGCACGCGCGAGGCTGATCTCGGTTTGGTCGAAGCGTTGCGCCGGCGTTTTTCGTTACCGGAAATTGCGGCGCGTTTGATGGTCGTGCGCGGCATTGGCTTGGACGATGCCGAAGCGTTCCTGTTTCCGACGCTGAAGACGCACTTTCCAGATCCATCGACCTTCAAGGATATGGATGAAGCCGCGCGCGTCATCGAAGATGCGATCGTGCAGGGCCGCTCGTGCGCCGTGTTTGCGGATTACGATGTGGATGGTGGATCGAGTGGCGCACAGCTGGTGCGTTACTTCCGCGCCCGCGGGCGCGAGCTAAAGATCTACGTGCCGGATCGGATGAAGGAGGGGTACGGGCCTTCAGCGTTGGCCTTCGAGCGTTTGAAGGCCGATGGCGTTGATCTTGTCATCACCGTTGATTGCGGCGCGGCCGCAGAAGGCCCGCTCAATGCAGCGGCGGACATGGGTCTCGACGTTGTTGTGCTCGACCATCACTTGATGGCGGGCCCGCCGCCCAAGGCGCGCGCGGTGGTCAATCCCAATCGTATGGACGACACGTCCGGGCACGGCGCGCTGACGGCTGCAGGTGTCGTGTTGGTGACGCTTGCAGCCGTGAACCGTGAGGCGCGCCGACGTGGCTCGCCGGGTTCAAACCATTTGCCGGATCTCATGCAGATGCTCGATCTCGCGGCGATCGGGACTGTTTGCGATGTGGCGCCGCTGACTGGGTTCAACCGCGCTATTGTTTCGCAAGGCCTCAAGATTCTGCGTAACGGCAAGAATATCGGCATGGTGGCGCTGGCGGAGAACGCGGGCCGCAAAGGCTCAGCGACCGTTTACGATTTCGGCTTCGTTCTCGGGCCGCGCATCAATGCGGGTGGTCGCGTGGGCGATGCGTCTTTGGCGACGAGACTGCTTTCCACTGAAGACCCGGAAGAGGCGAGCGAACTCGCCGCGACCTTGGAGGCGCTAAACCAAGAGCGCCGCGCGCGCGAAGCCGAGATGCTGGCTGAAGCAGAAACGGCAGCGATCGCGGAGGCCGAGCACCGCTCTGTTGTGATCGTCGGCTCGCATCGTTGGCATCCGGGCGTCATTGGCATCGCGGCAGGACGTCTCAAAGATCGCCTGCACAAGCCGACTATCGTGCTTGGTGGCGTCACTGAGCATGAGCCAGCGAAAGGATCGGGACGTTCGACGCCTGGCGTCAACCTCGGCGCTGCAGTCGCCGCGGCGAAGGAAGCGGGGCTGCTGATCAATGGCGGTGGGCACGCAATGGCTGCGGGGCTCACCGTCGAGTGGGACAAGGTCGAAGCGCTGAAAGATTTTCTTTCCGCCAAACTCGAACCCGAACTGGCGGCTGCTGCTGGTGAGGCGCGTGCGCTGACGGTCGACGCGATTGGCGGCGTGGGCGCGGTGGATGTTGGTTTGATCGATGCGCTCGAGAGCATCGGGCCATACGGGCAGGGCCATCCAGAGCCGCTGCTTGCGCTGACAGACGTGCGTGTCTCCTTCGCGAAGTTGGTGAAGGAAGAGCACGTGCGCTTCACGCTGGAAGATGCGCGCGGCGCCCGTGTCAGTGGCATCGCGTTTCGCGCCATGAAGAGCCCGATGGGCGAGGCGTTGTTTAAGAAGGACGTGCTCTATCACGCGGCGGTGCGCGTGAAGAAAAACGAGTGGAACGGCAATGTCCGCGCCGAAGTCGAGATCGTCGATTTGGCCGAGGCTAAAGGCTAGCCGCTTTACGGCGTAGCCATCTGAAGCTCGCAGGCGGGATACGCAGTCCTCCTACGCCGAGGCTTCGGAGGACATCCTTCTCTCGCTGTCGCGAGCGAAGGATGGTCGGGGCAGAGGGATTCGAACTCTCGACATCCAGCTCCCAAAGCTGGCGCTCTACCAGGCTGAGCTATACCCCGGCTGGGCCGCGCTCATGCCACGTGAAGGCACGCGGGGCAACGGCGCTAACTGGGAAAGATGCGGTGGCGGACGCGGTCACCTGGCCGCAGGCCCAATTCCGCAGCGCGTCCGGCGCGAATTTCCAGCACGCCCCGCGTCATCCCGGCTGCTGGCACCGGTGCGTCGGAGTAGGGCGTGGTGTGATCGGCAATGTTCAGAATTCGTCCGTCAACGCCGATGAAGATAATGTCGAGCGAGGATGGCGTGTTGTGCATCCAGAAGCTCGCTTGCTCCGGCGTTTGGAAGTGAAAGAGCATGCCGCGATCGTCCGGCAGCGGTTCGCGAAACATCAGGCCCTGATTGCGCTCGGCCTCGTCGTCGGCGATTTCCACATTGAGCCGCACTTGACCGCTATGCGTGTCGATGGTCAGTGCTTCGGTTGGGGCCTGTGGCCCAATGCTGGCGCCCGTGGTCGTCTCAGCAACCTGCTGCGCACAAGCGCCGGTTGCGAGAAGCATGGCGAAGGCGGCGGCGCGGAAGGCAGTGGTGAAAGGCATGCTGGTCCCCTGAAGTCGGGGGTTGTTTAGCACGCGACGATGGGCGGGAAAGTGGCAGGCCCTAGGGGAGTCGAACCCCTCTTTCCTGGTTGAAAACCAGGCGTCCTAACCGATAGACGAAGGGCCCACGGAACCCGTGTTTCGCGGGAAGCGGCCATATAGAGGCGCCCGGCGGGGCTGGCAAGCGGGGTTGGCGATGGTCGGTGCCCCTGGGCTGCTGACAGGGTGGGCGCTGCTGATGCCTGCGCTTCTGGCCATCTACATCACGTTCGCTGGATGAGCTTCTTCCTGGGGATCGCCGGCTCGTTCCCGATGCCTGTTGTCATGACCTTGGGCGGCCTGCTGATGATCGTGCTCTCGGTGCGGAGCCTCACGCGGCAGTCTGATTGAGACCCGCGTCAAAAAGTACGGCGCGCTTCCCTAAAGAAGCGCGCCGCTCTCATTCCACGCTCGTGCGGTCCTTACGGGTAAGGGTCGCCGTTTTCGTAGAAATAGCGTCCCGATTGCGGATCTTGGAAATAGTAGCGGCCGGAATTGCGGTCGTAGTTTTGGCGCGTGTTAACGCGGCTTTGGTTTGAGCCGCAGCCGCCGTCACGCACGCAGCCTGCGTATGCGCCGCCAACTGCACCGATCGCGGCGCCGATTGCTGCACCTTGCGCCGCATCGCCGTCGCCGGTGTTGTTGCCGATGACTGCGCCGGCGACACCGCCGAGCACTGCGCCCGTTGCTGCGCCGCGTTCGACGTTACCTGTTTGCGTGCAAGCGGCCGCCAGCAAGGCAGCCGACGCCATACATCCCATGAGCGCTAAGCGCATAAAGCGAACTCCTTCAAAGCTGATGCCCTGAAACGCTGTTCGCCGAAGGGTGTTCCGGTGAGACGGCTAGATGGCGCCGCTGTCACGCAGTGCGGAAAGTTCCGCTTCGCTCATCCGCAGAAGTTCCCGCAGCGTTTGTGCCGTGTCGTGGCCGAGAGATGGTGGCGCGAGGCGTGTTGTTGGTGGCGTGGCGCTCATGCGCACCGGACTGGCTGCGAGCTTTACGGTGACGCCGTCGGCGCGCGTCGCGGTTTGGACGGCGCCGCGCGAGACGACCTGTGGATCGGCATAGACTTCCTCGAGCGTATTGATCGGCCCGCAGGGCACGTCTGCTGCTTCAAGCGTGGCAATCCATTCTGCCGTTGTTCGTGAGCGCAAGATCGGTGACAGAGCTTCGGTAAGCGCTTGACGATGAATTACCCGCGCCTCGTTGGTAACGAAGCGCGTATCTTCCGCGAGCGAAGCGTTCGCCGCGCGACAGAAGTCGCGGAACTGACCGTCATTGCCGACAGCAAGAATGATGTGGCCATCTTGTGTCGCGAGCACCTGATACGGCGCGATTGACGCGTGCTGGTTGCCGAGGCGCTGCGGCGTTGAGCCGGATACGAGATAGTTCGCGCCAAGATTGGCCAGCATCGCGATTTGGCAATCCAGCAGCGAAACATCGAGCTGTTGGCCTTCGCCTGTGCGCTCGGCGTGGCGAAGCGCAGCGAGGATGGTCGTGACCGCGTACATGCCGGTGAAGAGATCCGCGACGGCGACGGCGCTCTTCATCGGTTCGCCGCCAGGCTCGCCAGTGAGGCTCATCAGGCCGCCCATGCCCTGGATGATGTAGTCGTAGCCGGGGCGTTTCGCGTACGGCCCGGTCTGGCCGAAGCCGGTGATCGAGCAATAGACAATCGCGGGATTGATCGCGGCGATCGAAGCGTAGTCGAGCCCATACTTCTTCAGACCGCCAGGACGGAAATTCTCGACGAAGATCTGGCAATGTGGCGCAAGCTTGCGCACGATTTCCGCGCCTTCAGGATGGGCGAAGTC
>JBEBHI010000042.1:0-22598 GCA_040080935.1 Terricaulis sp. | reverse complement strand
AATTCTCTCGGGAGCTGGCTCTGTCGCGGACCCTGGTCTGCAGCACCTGGCGCCCACCTAGTACGCTAGGGTTCGAGAGGATGAGCAATCCTTACGGCGCGTGTGGTGCCGCCCAACCACTTTTGTTTTCTTCCCCCGTGAACGGGGGAAGTGGATCGCGCGACTTGTCCGCCGAAGCTCGAAGAGCGAAGGCGGAAGCGCGAGACGAAGGGGGCGGCGTCGCCCCCTCAGTCAGCTTCGCTGACAGCTCCCCCGCCCGCGGGGGAGCAAAGTGTTTTTTGCAATGACCCCCGCCGAACTTGAATCTGCAAAGGCTGATGCGCGCTTGCTGATGCGCGCTGAGCGTAAGGCGGTTGAGCCGCGCGACGCGGCGATCAAGCTGATCGAGAACTTCCCCTTAGAGCTCGCAAAGCTGTCGCCCGTTGCTGGCTACTGGCCTGTTGGCGGTGAGATTGATGGCCGCCCGTTGCTCGCAGCTCTTGCGAAAGCAGGGCGTACTGTTGCGCTGCCACGGATGGAATCTCGCGCTGGCCCAGCGCGCTTTTTGCAATGGCGCGGCGACGAGATTCTGCGCGCTGACGCATTCGGCGTTCCGTCGCCGCCGGCTGACGGTGCTGATCTCGCACCGCGGCTGTTTCTCATTCCACTGCTTGCCTTCGACCGCGCCGGCCGGCGTCTCGGCCAAGGCGGCGGCCACTACGACCGCATCATCTCGCTCTATCGCGCGCACGGCGCGATTGCTGTTGGCTTGGCGTACGCGGAGCAGGAAATGGGCGTGGTGCCGACAGGCCCGCACGACGCGCATCTGGATTGGATCATCACGCCGAAAGAAGCGATCCGCTGCGGGCGGGGTGAAGGGCTGCGAGGGTTGAGCGGCTAGGAGGTCGTGATGGATGCGAACACCCCCGACGCGGTCTTCAATGCTCAGCGGGACGCGTACATCGAGATACTCAAACCTGCCTTTTTGCCGGACGCGCCCTTTCGCGACGACGTCTTGCGCTACTTTGCTTCATTGTTTCGCGTGCTCGGAATCGAGGACAAGGGGTGGGACCCATATGGCGAGAGTAAGGGTACACTCAACGACCTAAATCGTCTGATGAAGCTCTCGCTGCCAGATGACAAATTTCCGGACGCCGATGCAACGGTCTGGCGTCTCGGGCTTTTGCTCTACTGCCACATCGTTGAAATGGATGCGCCATACGAAGTGCTGACGAACCTGCTGAGGTACCGGCTCGGCAAAGGTTATTCGCCAAGTCCATTCTTTTTGTTTCTTACAGAGAAGGAAAAGAAGGGTGTTGCGAAGCGTGGAATTAGCACGGTCCGAAAGATCGAGATCATAAAGAACCTGTCTCAAGAAGCGGGGTTATCGATCGGAGGCATTTTCGATGAGTTTTACAGGAGCGAACTTCGCAACGCGGTTCAGCATTCCGATTTCATTTTAGCTGAAGACAAATTTCGATGCCGTGGTGGGATAAGCGGACATCGAGCATTCGCTTACACATACGAAGATTTGGATGTGCTGCTCACAAAGGCAAAAGCGTACGTCGCCGCTTATTTCCAGATTGAATCAATCGCCCGCCAGGTATGGGGACTGCAGGTCAATCGTGCGGTCGCATACGATCCTCTAAACAAGGGTCTCATTGAGATATTGGCAGACGATCGAGGATTGATGTGTGGCTTCGCCGTGCATTGGCCTAACGGCTCAATGTCCCAATACAAGCGCGGGGCCAACGGGGTCGATATGCTCAACTGCATGCTCGATATGAAGGGTGCCGGGCTTTCGTTGTTTGTTGGCAGCTACGCCCGAAGCCCTGGCAAATTCAGCCCGCTAGTCGAGAACGACGCAAAGCCAAACTACCAGCCGTTGTCAGATGGGAGGGTGCCGGAGTGGCCCGGAGATGACTTTGCCTGGTAGCGTTATTCCCGCACCGCCGCCATGTCGCTGGCCGCCATCACCGCGCGGCGATGGGGCCGGAGACTAGGGCGCTCGACGTACACGATCTCCTTGCCCGCGCGCTGCAGCCCTAGCTGCAGAATGCGATTTAAGAGGTCGGGATAGGCGATGCCGTCGTGCAGCGCTGATTGCGCCAGCTCTTCGCTCGATGCGATTTCTGGGTTCGGGTTCGCTTCGATGAAATAGGGCGTGCCTTTGGCGTCGAGACGCAAATCGATGCGCGCGTAGCCATCGACCTCAAGCACGCGGCAGCAGCGTTTCACCATATCGCGGATCTTGTTGGTCAGCGTCGGCGTCAAATCGTCCGCGAGGCCGTCAATGACGCCGCGCTTTTTCTGATACTCTACGTTGTGCTTCACATGCTCAGTTGCGATCGGCAGTGCGCCTGCGGCGAGTGCGGTGAACTTCAGCTCCCAGATCGGCAGCGCCGTAAGGCGATCATTGCCGAGCACGCCGACGTAAATTTCGCGACCGTCGATATATTGCTCGACAATCGCCGCCGTGCCGATGCGCTCGTGAATAAACGCGACGCGCTCTTCGAGCTTTTCATCCGTATCGACGACAGAGTTCTGCGAAATCCCTGCCGACGCATCTTCCGTTACGCTCTTCACGATCAGCGGAAATTTCAAACGCTTCGGGCGCTTCGCTTTGCGTCCAATCGGCACCACGACAAACGCCGGCGTCGGGATGTTGTGATACTTCATGATCTTCTTCGAAAGATCTTTGCCCTGCGAGAGCATTTGCCCGCGCGGACCGCAGCCCGTGTAGGGGACCTTCAGAAGTTCAAGAAAGCTCGCGACGTGCTGGCAATAAAGTGTGTCGCCGTGAAACTGGTCGAGCAGATTGAAAACGATGTCGGGTTTGAACTCATCGACCGCATCGCGCAGCGGCGAAAGATCGAACTGAAGCCCAAGGCCTTGAACTTCGTGGCCGCTGGCGCGCAGCGTCGTGAAGACGTCCCATTCGGTCTTGCAGGCGTAGATTTCTTTGTCGCTCAGGCCCTCGAGGCTGTCCGGCGGTAACTGATCCGGACGGCAAATGACGAGGACGCGCAAGCTCTTCATACGGCAAACCAGTGCCGGCGTGTGGTCGAATAATGCGTATGAATCGCTTTCGAACTCAGCATCGCCGTGATTTCCGCCCGCACCGTTTGTTCTGAACGAGCCGATCGCAACTTCAGCGCTTTGCAGCGTGTGATCATGTCGTCGATCGCCGCATCAAGCGCGAGAGGAAACTCGCCCGTCCGTTTTGCTACGGTACGGATAATCTTCCCGCGATTCTTACGAATGATTGAACTTGCGTGCGGAGCGCTCATCTTTCGCGCGTCCTCTCGAAACATTTTCCGCAGCTCGCGATCGAACACGTGCGGCGCTTCAACGGCGTAGCGTTTGCGCTTTGCGGCGTAGTGCTCGCCCAGCGTGCCTTTGAGTTTCGAAACCGGATCGACCTCAAAGCGCTTCTGGGGAACAGGTTTCTCACCCTTAAGTTCCGCCATCAGTTCGTCGATGTATTCAAGCTTTTCCAACGCCTTCGGCCATTCGGCATAACGCTTCTTCCAACCCGAACGCGGCGTGAGCCAAACCGCGAACGTCTCAGCAAAATCCTCATCTGGATGGCATTGCGCGTACCAGCGCCGCAAATGCTGCACGTACGATTTGCTGTTCGGATCGGCTCTGTAACGATCGGGATAACGCTCACCGGCGCGACCGAACAAACGTTGGAAGCGTTTCCGTTTGTGCAGTGCAAAAGAATATTCGACGACGTGTCCTGCTTCGTGCCGCAGCAGCTGCATGCACTCGCGCCGGGTGCCGCCTTCAACCTCAAGCATCATCTTGCGCTCGAGCCGCTTCAGCCGCGGATGCGCGAGATAGAAGGGAAAGGCGACGCCGGGTGTTTCCGTCGGGCTGAACCACTCATCCGAGAGCCAGCCGTGGACCTTCAGCGCAATGCCGCGCGCTTTGAGTTCAGCATTTACGTCGCGCAGACAATCGGCCAGCCACGTGCCGTCCAGGCGAACCTTCAGGCTCTTCAAGGGTAGCTCCAGGAGGTCTTCCTCCGGGAGCTCGGCCCAGCGCGCGGCTTCTCCGCGCCCGGACCTCTGCCGCGCTTTGCTCATGTAAACTCAATTCCATGATTGCCCCTCAGGTTGCAAACGCCATCGGCGAAACATCCCAAAGCGCCGCAGTGGCTTGAGCCGGAGAGGCTCCCCGGCTAGTACCCCCGCCCATGGCAGGCCATTCAAAATTTGCGAACATCCAGCACCGCAAGGGCGGGCAGGATAAGAAGCGCGCTCAGCAATTCACCAAGATCGCGCGCGAAATCCAAGCGGCGGTGAAGCTTGGCGGCTCGGACCCCAACGCTAACCCGCGCCTTTATCGGGCCATCGCGTCCGGCCGCGCCGTCAATATGCCCAAGGACAACCTCCAGCGCGCCATCGACAAGGGCGGCGGCGCGGGCGCGGAGAACCTGGATGAAATCCGCTACGAGGGCTTTGGCCCCGGCGGCATTGGCGTGATCGTCGAGTGCCTCACCGACAACAAGAACCGTACCGCTGGCGAAGTGCGCGCGGCGTTCGCCAAGAACGGCGGCAACCTCGGTGAATCAAACTCGGTCTCGAATTCATGGCGCCGGGTGGGCGAAGTCCGCTACCCGATCGCCGCCGCCAGCGAAGACGCGATGCTTGAGGCTGCCATTGAAGCTGGCGCTGACGATTGCACGGTGGAGGACGAGAGCCACGTGATCACGTGTGAGATGAACGCGCTGGCGCCGGTCTCGCTTGGTCTCGCTAAGAAGTTCAACGATCCAGCCAGCGCCAAATTCGTCTGGCGCACGGACATCGCCATTCCGATCGAAGGTGATGGAGCCGAGACGCTGATGAAGCTCTTGGATCAGCTCGATGATCTGGATGACGTGCAGGATGTGTATTCGAACGAAGACATCAGCGACGAAGAGCTCGCGCGGCTCGCGGGATAACGCTTAGCTCTGCGCGAAGAACGCGCCGATTTGAGTGGCGAAGTTCCAAATCTGCGGGACTGCAAACCCAATCGCGGCGGCCCAGAACACGGCCGTTAGAGCCACGGTGATCCGGCGCCAAACCGTGCGCCGGCCGATGACCTCGTATTCAACATCGATGATCTTCGCGCCTTGGCGCATAGGCGCCCGGCTTTCGCGCAATCGCGTTGTGTGCGTCTGGCTCATGGCCGGCCATCAAGTCAGGAAACGAGGCCAGGATATGGCAAAACCGCCGGTGCTTTCACACCGGCGGTTCCGTTTGCAGTTACAAATTAGCTATTCGACTGCTTAGCCGCGACCGCGGCCGTGGCGGCGATCCCAATCGGTCAACGAAGCTTCAAGGCGCGAGTCGAGGCGATCGAAGCGACGGTCGAGATCCCGGCGTTCAGAGATCGACAGACCGTTGCGGCGATACTGCGCTTCAAGGCGCGCGATGCCCGCAAACTCGGTCCGTAGACGCACAGCTTCGTTCCTATTCAGCGCGCCGCTGCGAACGCCGCGATCAATGCGCGCGTCGAGCTGGCGTTGGCGCTGGTTGATCGGCTGCCAGTTATCGTTGCGATCCTGGCGATCGTTTCGCTCAAATCGAACTTGTTGGCTCAAGCGATCGAAGCGCATGTCGAGATCGCGGCGCTCGGAATCCGAGAGGCCGTAGCTCGAACGATAATTCGCTTCGAGGCGCGCGAGGTCGTTGAATTCACCGCGCAGACGCACGGCTTCCTGTCGCGTCAGGTCGCCAGAACGCACGCCAGCGTCGATGCGCTGATCGATGTTCGCCTGGCGCTGATTGATGCTCTGCCATTGTTGAGCGGAGGCGGGGGCGGCGATAGCGAGCGCGCTCGCTGTGATGGCCAATGCAAGAAGCTTTCTCATAGTACCTTCCTTCAGTGCTGTTTGGGCCATTCGGCCTCTGATCTGGTTCAAACCCGTCGCGTCAGCATCGTTCCGAAGAAACATGAGCCAAGCTGCCGCGCCGCACCGGTTCCCGGGGTAGTTGCCAATTTGTGTCGAAGCATTCATAGCGACACATCTAGACAAAGTTCCGAGCTTCAGTTTGCGAGTATTGCGCACGCGCTCTGAACCTACGCTGATGGAGTGCTTCACATGAGTGCTGGTGATCTCGTCGTCGTGTTCGGCGGTTCCGGCTTCATCGGCAAACAAGTCGTGCGCGCGCTCGGTAAGAGCGGTTATCGCGTGCGCATTGCGATGCGTCGGCCGCACCTGGGCGCCGAGCTGCGCGTGATGGGCGATGTCGGCCAGGTGCAGCTCGTGCAAGCCAATGTGCGCTTTCCGCAATCGATCGATGCTGCGCTCGAAGATGCCGACGCGGTCGTGAACCTCGTCTCGACGATGTATGAGGGCGGCAATCAGAATTTCGAAACGTTGAACGTCGAAGCCGCGCAGTCGATCGCCGAAGCCGCTGCAAAGCGCGGCATCACGCGCATCGTACAGATGTCAGCGCTCGGCGCTGCGCCGAAGGGTGCGCGTTATGCCCGCAGCAAGTATCGCGGTGAACGCGCCGTGCTCGCCGCTGCGCCGACCGCGACAATCTTGCGTCCGTCCGTCGTGTTCGGTCCGGAAGACACCTTCTTCAATCGCTTTGCCGAAATGGCTCGTAATCCGTTTTTGCATGGCATGGGCGGCACGATGCCGTTGATCGGTGGCGGGAAAACCAAGATGCAGCCGATCTTCGTCGGCGACGTTGCTGACGCCGTCGTCGCCGCGATCAGCAAGCGCGAAGCTCAAGGCCGCACCTACGAACTCGGCGGCCCGCGTACCTACACGTTCAAACAATTGCTCCAATACGTGTGTGACGAAACCGATCGCCATCCGATCATGCTGCCGCTCGCGTCCGTTATTGCTCACCCGATTGGCCTCATCACCAATTGGGTGTTCGGTCTGCTGCCGTGGAATCCGCCACTCACCGGCGATCAAGTCACTATGCTGAAGCGCGACAATATCGTTGGCGCCGATAGCAGCGCACACACGATCCAGGATCTCGGCGTCACCTCGCTTGAGAGCATTGAGGCGATCGTGCCGAGCTATCTCTGGCGCTTCCGTCCGTACGGCCAATTCCAAACCAAGCAAAACGCAGCATGAGCGGGCGCGTCTGGGCCGCCGCCACTGTCGTCGCAGGCGTCATCGCGCTCGGCATTACCATTGCGTTCGGGTTCTTGCCCGCGGTGTCCGCGGCGGGTGGATGCTTCCAGCGCGGCGCAGTCGTTCAGTTCGAGTTCGCGCGCAACATCGTCGATCTCATTTCAATTTTCGGCGAGCCCGAGAGTACGTGCCGTCCACTCGTCGTCACGGCGATGGACGCAATCAATTATCTCGACACGTTGGCCTTCATTCCCGCGTACACGCTGTTCGGAATTTGCGCTGCGCTATTCCTGGCGAACGGCGCTTGGCAACGCCCGCTCGTGATCATCGCCATTGGCGCTTCATTGCTGGCCGCAGCCGCGGACTATCTTGAAACCGTGACGCTGCTCGGGCTCACACAAACGCTCGATGCGCCCGGTGGCTTGCTGCAATATTCGCAGCTTGGCGCTTGGTCGAAGTTCTCATTGCTCGCGGCGCATGCCGTGTTCTGCGCGGGCATTTGCTACACATCAGACAACAAGCGCTACATTCTCGGCGCGATGCTGATGTTGCCGCCGTTCGGCGTTGCCGCGGCCGCTTTTGATCACGTCGCGTATTCGAACATCATGGCCGCCGGTTTCACCGTTGCGTGGGTGGGGCTGTTGGTGATGGCGATCGTCAGCGTGGTTCGGGCGAAAGGTGCTCGGGCGTAATCCCGAACTCGTCTTCGATGTGACGCGCCACAATCGTGCGATGACAGTCGCGCCAATCGTGCTCCAAGCACATGATGCAAGTGGGACCGCGCTTGGCTAAATCCGCTGTCTCCGCCAGTGCGAGCTGGCTCTCAGGTTCGACGAGCTTCGCTTCAAAGATGCGTGTCATGGTCGGCGTGTCGCCTTTGCGTGCGGCTTCACGGCCCAGCTTCGGCGTGCCGAGCGTCTTCATGTGAATGTAGGCGATGCCGGCTTCGTCGAGCGCGGCGGCAAGCGATTTTTTCGAGAAGCCAGCGCGGCGCGAATTTGCAATCTCGCGCACGTCGACAAGCGTTTTGACTTTCGCCGACTTCAACGCCGCGACGAAATCAGCTTGCCCAACTTTCTCGTATCCGATCGTGTAGAGCTTCGTCACAACCATCCCATCGCCAGGACGCCAAGCAACACGGCGCCTGCAACGATGCGATACCACGCGAACGGCCCGAAGCCCACTTTGGTCACGAAGTCGAGGAACGGCTTCACGACGATCAGCGCGGAAATGAAGGCGAACACGAATCCCACCGCGATCTCAGCAACGCGATCCGGCGTGATGTGATCCTTCACCGTCAGAAAATCGAGAATGAACGCCGCGACCATCGTCGGCATCGCAAGGAAGAACGAAAACTCCGCCGCGGCGCGCCGGTCCAAACCAAGCGCCAATCCGCCGAAGATGGTTGCGCCTGAGCGCGATACGCCCGGAATCAACGCCAATGTTTGGAACACGCCGACGCCGATGGCGCGCCAGATCGGCGTGTCAGCTGCATCTTTCACTTCAACCTTCGGCGGCCATTTCTCGATCGCGAGCATGGCGAAGCCGCCGAGGATCAGTGCGGTCGCGATGATGTCGAGCCGGATGTAGAGTTCGTTGCGGACGAAATTGTTGGCCAGCAAGCCGATGCACGCCGCCGGCAGAAACGCGAAGAACAGCATCAGCGCAAAGCGCCGCGCTTCCGGCTTTGTTGGCAGGCCGGTGACCACATCCCAAATGCGCTGGCGATACATCCACATGATCGCGAGGATCGAGCCGAGCTGGATCATCACCGTGAAGACGCCACCCGGATCGTCGTAGCCGATGGCTTTGCCGAAGATGAGCAGGTGGCCGGTTGAGGAGACCGGCAAGAACTCGGTCAGTCCCTGCAGAATGCCCAGCAGCGCCGCGCGCCAAAGATCGAGAAGGTCCAAAGCGCTGCCCCCAGTTTGTGCGGGCCGGACCTTGGAGTGCGTCGCCCGCTCCTGGAAGCGGCAAAGCGGCGCTTTAGCTGTGCTGAACCGCCACTTCTCTTGCACCTGCGAAGAATCCAGGCAAAAGGGAAGGATCAACCCATCGTTGCGCCGTTTGGAGGGCGTTCGTGGCCGAACGCATGCAGAAATTCGTGTCGCTGGGGCAAACAATGCCCAAGAAACGACCCGCCGAGGCGCGCGCGGGCGATTTCCATGAAATTTACGCTGATTTCATTGCGCAGAAGGCGGCCGATCAGGCTTCGCGTTGCGCACAATGCGGCGTGCCGTTTTGCCAGACCCATTGTCCGCTGCAGAACAACATACCCGATTGGCTGCGGCTGACGGCCGAAGGCCGCCTTCGCGAAGCCTACGAGCTTTCCGCGTCCACTAATTCGATGCCGGAAGTCTGCGGACGCATCTGCCCGCAGGATCGCCTCTGCGAAGGCGCGTGCGTGATAGAGCAGAGCGAGCACGGCGCGGTGACGATCGGCGCGGTCGAAAAATATCTTACCGAGACAGCGTGGCGCGAAGGCTGGGTCGCGCCGCTGGCGCCGCGTGCAGAGCGTAGCGAAAGTGTTGGCATTATCGGCGCAGGGCCGGCAGGGCTCGCGGCAGCCGAGCGCATGCGCCAGCGCGGCTATCAAGTGACGGTGTACGATCGCCACGATCGCATTGGCGGCTTGCTCATCTACGGCATTCCGAACTTCAAGCTCGAAAAAGAAGTCATCCAGCGGCGTGCACAACGGCTGATCGATGGCGGCGTGAAGTTCGAACTGAACTGCAACGTGGGCGAAACCATCAGCTTCGCGGATCTGCGCGCCAAGCATGACGCGATGTTGATCGCGACCGGGGTTTACAAACCGAAGCCACTCAACGCGCCGAATGATCGTGCGGTGGTGAAGGCGCTCGATTTTCTCATCGCCGCGAACCGCGTCGGCCTTGGTGACGATGTTGCTGAGTTCACCAACGGCCCGCTCAATGCCAACGGCCGCCGCGTCGTTGTCATCGGCGGCGGCGACACTGCAATGGATTGCGTGCGCACCGCACGTCGGCAAGGCGCAGCATCCGTCACCTGCCTGTATCGCCGCGATCGCGCCAACATGCCGGGCTCGCAACGTGAAGTCGCGCACGCGGAAGAAGAGGGCGTGGCCTTCGATTGGCTCGCAGCGCCGAAAAGCGTTCGCGCCGGCAAATCGCCGGCGGTGAAAGCTGTGCGTATGCAGCTCGGCCAGCCTGACGAGAGCGGGCGCCAAACGCCGCAAGAACAGCCTGACAGCGCCTACGAAGTCCCCGGCGATCTCATCATCGCCGCGCTCGGCTTCGACGCCGAAGACATCAGCGATTGGAATGTTGCACTCACCCGCTGGGGCACGGTGAAAGCCGATCCGATCTCGTTCGCGACAAACGAGCCAGGTGTTTATGCCGCCGGAGACATCGTCCGCGGCGCATCGCTTGTGGTCTGGGCGATCCGTGAAGGCCGCGACGCCGCTGATGCGATGCACACCTATATCCAATCGCAAGCGAAGGTCGCTGCGCAATGAGCGGCGCCGAAGATATCGCGCGCTACGAGCGTGAGCGCGCCAAGCTTGAGCGCGATGGCCTCTACCGCGCCGCAGAAGAGCGCGACGCCTGTGGCGTTGGCCTCGTCGCAGCCATAGATGGCAAACCGCGTCGCGACGTTGTCACGCTCGCTCTTGCCGCGCTGAAGGCGGTTTGGCACCGCGGCGCCGTCGATGCCGACGGCAAAACCGGCGACGGCGCCGGCATCCTGATCGATGCGCCGCGTGATTTCTTTGCCGAACAAGTCTCGCGCACCGGTCACGTTGTGAAAGACGGCCCGATCTTCGTCGGTCAAATCTTCCTCCCGCGTCTCGATCTCGGCGCCCAGGAGCGCGCCCGCGTTATCGTCGAGAGCGAGATCATACGCGCCGGCTTCGTGCTCTACGGCTGGCGCCAAGTGCCGGTGAACATCAGTCAGATCGGCGAAAAGGCCAACGCGACGCGCCCAGAGATCGAGCAGGTGCTGATGCACGATCCGCAAGGCCGCGATGACGATACCGTTGACCGCGACCTTTTCATCGTGCGCCGCCGCATCGAAAAGCGCGCACTGGCTTCGAACATTCCCGAACTCTATGTCTGCTCGCTCTCAGCGCAGACGTTGATCTACAAAGGCATGTTCCTCGCAGCGCAGATCGATGCGTTCTATCCCGATCTTCGCGACGAGCGCTTCATTTCCGCCGTCGCGATTTATCACCAGCGCTACAGCACCAACACGTTCCCGCAATGGCGCCTCGCGCAGCCATTCCGCATGCTCGCCCACAATGGCGAGATCAACACGCTGAAGGGCAACGTCAATTGGATGAAGAGCCATGAAATTCCCATGGCCTCCGATACGTTCGGCGCGGACGAAGAGTACGTAAAGCCGATCATTCAGCCCGGCGGGTCGGACTCCGCCGCGCTCGACAACGTGTTTGAACTTCTGGTGCGCGCAGGCCGTACGGCGCCGATGGCGAAATCGCTGCTCATTCCCGAAGCGTGGGCGAAATCGCGTACGATGAAGGCCGAGCACAAGGCGCTCTACGCGTATTGCAATGCCGTTATGGAGCCCTGGGACGGGCCCGCAGCGCTGGCGATGTTTGATGGGCGCTGGGCGGTCGCGGGTCTTGATCGCAACGGCCTGCGTCCGCTCCGCTATGCGCGCACCGAGGATGGCTTGCTGGCTGTTGGTTCCGAGGCCGGCATGTGCCCGCTTGACGATCGCAAGATCACCGAACGTGGCCGCATCGGCGCGGGCCAAATGGTTGCCATCGATACGCACGCTGGTGAGATTTTCTATCACGATGCGCTCGTCGATGAGTTGGCGAAGGCGCATCCGTATCGCGCCTGGCTCGATAACGTTATTGACCTCGACAAGAAACTCGAAGGCGCCGAGACAGTCCTCTTCACAGATCGCCGCGAGTTGCTGCAGCGACAGACGGCCGCCGGCTTCACGATGGAAGATCTGGAGTTATTGCTTCAGCCGATGATGGAAGACGGCAAGGAAGCCATCGGCTCGATGGGTGATGACGCGCCCCTCGCCGTGCTCTCCGAGCAGAACCGGCCGCTCTCGCATTATTTCCGTCAAAACTTCAGTCAGGTCACCAACCCGCCGATCGATCCGCTGCGCGAAGGGCGGGTGATGACGCTAACGACGCGCTTCAAAAACCTTGGCAACATCCTCGCGCAAGACGAAACGCAATCGCGCGTTTACGTGCTCTCAAGTCCGATCCTCACCAACGGCATGTACACGCGTATGATGCGTGAGATGCGCGATGACGTGGCGCGGATCGATTGCACCTTCCCGGCGCCGGAGCCCGGTGAGGACGCCGGTGCGACTTTGCGCAAGGCGCTCGTGCGCATTCGCGCGGAAGCCGAGCAGGCGGTCTCGTTCTACAAACGCTCGCACATTGTCTTGACCGATAAACCGCAAGGACCGGATCGCATCGGCTGCCCGATGATTCTCGCGGTCAGCGCCGTGCATTCGCATCTGGTGGCCAAGGGCCTGCGCTCGTTCTGCTCGCTCACGGTGCGTGCTTCCGAGTGCCTCGATCCGCACTACGCGGCCGTACTCATCGGCTGCGGCGCGACAACGGTGAATCCGTATCTCGCGCTCGAGACGATCGCCGATCGCGTCGCGCGCGGACTCTCCGGCAAACTCACTGTGGAGCAGGCGGCGGCGAACTATCGCGCTGCGCTGGAAGCCGGATTGCTGAAGATCATCTCGAAGATGGGCATCTCGGTGATTTCGTCGTATCGCGGCGGCTTGAACTTCGAAGCCATCGGTCTCTCGCGTGCACTCGTGGATGAGTTCTTCCCGGGTCTCACCAGCCGCATCTCAGGCATCGGGCTTTCCGGCATCGCGCTCGAAGCTGCGGACCAGCACGCCAGGGCTCATGACGAGACGCTGACGGCGCTCCCGATTGGCGGCCAGTATCGCTATCGCGCACGCGGCGAACGCCATGCGCTTGAGGCGGACTCGATCCACCAGCTGCAGCACGCCTGCGATACGGGCGATTACAAAGCCTATCGCAAATATTCTGAGTTCATCCGCGAACGGCGTCTCAATCAGCCGATCCAGCTCCGTGACTTGCTCGAAGTGCGCGAAGAGAAACTCAATCCGACGCCGATCGCGGAGATCGAAAGCGTCAACGACATTCGCAAGCGTTTCCTGACGCCTGGCATGAGCATGGGCGCGCTTAGCCCGGAAGCACACGGTGCGCTCAACATCGCCATGAACCGCATCGGTGCGCGCAGCGTGAGCGGAGAGGGCGGTGAAGACCCTGAACGCTACAAGCCGCTGCCGAATGGCGACGATGCGAACTCAGCCGTGAAGCAAATCGCCTCCGGTCGCTTTGGCGTCACGGCGGAATATCTGAACCAGTGCCGCGAGATCGAAATCAAAGTTGCGCAGGGCGCTAAGCCCGGCGAGGGCGGCCAACTGCCTGGGTTCAAAGTCACTGAGCTCATCGCTCGTTTGCGTCACGCCACGCCGGGCGTCTCACTCATCAGCCCACCGCCGCACCACGACATCTACTCGATCGAAGATCTGGCTCAGCTCATCTACGACCTGAAGCAAATCAATCCGATCGCGCGCGTGTGCGTGAAGCTGGTCGCGCAATCTGGCATCGGCGCTGTCGCGGCTGGCGTTGCGAAAGCCGGCGCCGACACGATCCTGATTTCGGGCCACGTCGGCGGCACCGGTGCGAGCCCGCAGACTTCAATCAAATACGCCGGCATCCCGTGGGAGATGGGCCTCGCTGAAGCGCATCAAACTTTGATGCTCAACAACCTTCGCCATCGGGTGCGCCTGCGCACGGATGGCGGCATCCGCACTGGCCGTGACGTAATCGTCGCTGCCATCCTTGGCGCGGAAGAGTTCGGTATTGGTACGGCATCGCTCGTCGCCATGGGCTGCCTCATGGTGCGTCAGTGCCATTCCAATACTTGCCCGGTTGGCGTCTGCACGCAGGACGAAGCGCTGCGCCAAAAGTTCACCGGCACGCCCGACAAAGTCGTCAACCTGATGAGCTTCGTGGCTGAAGAAGTGCGCGAAATTCTCGCTATGATTGGCTTCCGCCGTCTCGAAGATATTATCGGGCGCACCGATCTGATCGAACAGATCAGCCGCGGCTCGGAACACCTCGACGATCTCGATCTCAATCCGCTGCTGGTCCGCGTCGATAGCCCGTATCCGAGCTATTGCACTCAGCTCGGCCGCAACGAACCGCCGCAAGCGCTCGACCACGAGTTCATCGACCAAGCCGCCGGCTTTTTCGAACGCGGCGAGAAGAAGCAGCTCGTCTTCAACGTGCGCAACACGCAGCGCGCTATCGGTGCGCGCGCCTCCGCGCACGTCGTGCGCCGTGTCGGGCAAACGACTCTGCCCGAGGGCCAACTCACCATCAAACTGCGCGGATCGTGCGGCCAAAGCCTCGGTGCGTGGCTCGTGCAAGGTATCGCGCTCGACGTCACCGGTGACGCGAACGACTACGTCGGCAAGGGCCTCAGCGGCGGCGTCATCGCGCTGCGCCCACCGCAAGGCGAAGAACCCGGCGCCATCATCGGCAATACCTGCCTCTATGGCGCAACCGCCGGCCGCCTCTACGCTGCTGGCCTTGCCGGCGAGCGCTTTGCTGTCCGCAACTCGGGTGCGACAGCGATCATCGAAGGCGCCGGCGCTAACGCTTGCGAGTACATGACAGGCGGCACAGTCGCGATCCTCGGCAGCGTCGGCGACAATTTCGGCGCCGGCATGTCGGGTGGCATGGCGTTCGTGTACGACGAGGATGGCACGTTCGCAGAGCGCGCCAATCCGGACTCGATCGTTTGGCAACGTCTTGCGTCGGCGCATTGGGAGAAGGTGCTGAAGGCGCTCGTCACCGACCACGGCAAGCGCACTGGATCGCCGCGCGCGGCGCAACTTCTCGCCAACTGGGACGCCGCGCGCAGCAAATTCTGGCAAATCTGCCCGCAAGAAATGCTCCCGCGCCTCGCACACGCGCTGAGCGACGAGCACGCTTCCACCGCCGCCGCCTGACGCAACCAATCGACCTAGCCGCCACGCTGCGCCATAGGGAGGCGTGGTTTTTGCGCGCGCCGCCCTCATTGCCCAAGCCGAAGCTCTCGGTTTCGACGCCATCGGCGTCGCGTCCGCGCGTGACGCGTGGCCGGCAGGTGCGCGCCTCCAAGAATATTTGCGCGAAGGCCGTCACGGCGACATGGACTGGATGGCGCAAGATCGCCGCGAGCATCCGCAAGCGCTATGGCCCGATGCAAAGAGCGCAATCCTTGTTGGCCAGAGTTACGCGGCGAGCGACGACGCCATCGCGCTGTTGCAACAAAAGCAACGCGGCATCGTCTCAACTTACGCGGCGCGCCGCGACTATCACGACGTCGTCAAAGGAAAGCTGAAGCAGCTTGCGCAATGGCTCGCGCGCGAGAGTGGCGCCGAAGTGAAAGTGTTCGTCGATACTGCGCCTTTGATGGAGAAGCCGCTTGCACAGCGTGCGGGGATTGGTTGGCAAGGCAAGCACACCAATCTTGTTTCGCGCGAGCATGGCTCGTGGCTATTCCTTGGCGCGATCCTTGCTGTTGCTGAGATCGAACCCGATGTGGCGGAGCAAGATCATTGCGGCTCGTGCCGCGCGTGTCTTGATGCGTGTCCGACTAACGCGTTTCCCGCGCCATATCAGCTGGATGCGCGTCGCTGTCTTGCTTACCTCACGATCGAGTCGAGGCAACAAATCCCACTCGAGTTTCGCGAAGCACTCGGCAATCGCGTGTTTGGCTGTGACGATTGCTTAGCTGTGTGCCCATGGAACAAGTTTGCGCAAGCATCGCGCGAAGCGCGCATGGCGATGCGCGATGAGCTTCGGCTTGCACCGCTCGCTGAACTCGCTGCGCTCGATGATGGCGCTTTTCGCGCGCGTTTCGCCGGCACGCCGGTGAAGCGAACGGGGCGCGAGCGTTTCGTGCGCAACGTCGTTTGCGCCATCGGCAATAGCGGCGATGCGGCGCTGGCGCCCGTAGCGGAGCGCCTAACAACAGATTCATCCCCACTTGTGCGCGGTATGGCTGTATGGGCTTCGCGACGGTTGCTTGACGCGGGGGCGTTCGAGCGCCTCAAATCGGAACGAGCGCCACGCGAAGGGGACCCAAGCGTGGCCAAGGAATGGGACGCATGAATCCGGACGAGGAAGAGCCGAAGAAAGAAGGCGAAGCCACGCCCGAACCGCGCGTGGAGGATATCGCTGCGCCTGAGCCTCAGTCTGACATCGCAGAGCCCGTGTACGAAGTGGCGCACGATGAGCCAGCGCCAGAGGTCGATGCGCCTGAACCTGTAATCGAAGTGCGCGCGCCAGAAGTAGAAGCGCCGATTCCGCCAATTCAGATGTACGAGCCACCAGCGCCGGCTCCAGAACCGGAGCCTGTGAAAGCGTACGAGCCGCCCGCGCAAGAACCCGAGTTCGTAATCGCGCACGACCTGGAGCCTGAGATTGTCTCAGAGCCCGAGCCAGAGCCGGTTTTCGAAAAGGCGCCAGAACCAGAACCGGTGCAGGCATACGAGCCGCTGCCTGAGCCGGTGTACGTCGAGCCCGAACCACCGCCGCCGGTTTACGTCGAACCTGCGCCGCCGCCGGTCGCTGAACCGCCGCCGCGCATTCACGAAGCCGCCGCGAAGCAATTGCACGAAGAGCCGTTGCCTGAGATCGAACGCAATTACGCGCCGCCACCGCAAGCGCCGCCCCAAGCGACACTGGCGCCGCAAAGCTCGGTGTTCGACGAAGAAGAATATCCGTTCGGCGAACCTGAAATTCCGATGCCTGAGCCGGCGGCGCGTCCCGGCGATCGCCAACGCCGCCGCGACGCCAAACGCAATCTTGATCTCGATCTCGGCCGCATCAAGCGCCGCAAGCGCTATGGCCTGTTCATCACCAGCATCAGCGTTTTATTCGTTGCATTCGTGCTTGCGCCGGTGACGTGGACGCTCGCCTATCTGTTCTTCGATCCGCCCTCGACGGTGCTGATGATGCAGCGCGCTGCGGAAGGAGAGACGATCCGCCACTATCCGGTACCGCTCAATCGCATGTCGCCGCACATCGTGCGCGCGGTCATCGCTGCCGAAGACGCGAACTTCTGCACACATGATGGCTTCGACATTGAAGCCATTCAGGATGCACTGGAATCCAATCGCCGCGGCCGCAACCTGCGTGGTGGTTCAACCATCAGCCAGCAAACCGCGAAGAATCTTTTCCTCTGGCCCGATCGCGGCTGGGTGCGCAAAGGCCTCGAAACCTACTTCACGGCGCTGATCGAATTCATGTGGCCCAAGCGGCGCATCATGGAGGCCTACCTCAACAACATCGAATGGGGTGATGGCAATTTCGGCATCGAGGCCGCCGCGCGTGCGCGCTTCGGTGTCGCCGCCGCCGACCTCACGCCGCTTCAAGCAGCGCGTCTCGCGGCCGTGTTGCCGAGCCCCAATCGCTGGCGTGCGGACAATCCTGGCCCGTACGTGCGCGGCCGCTCGGCCACGATCGCGGCGCGCGCGCGTGAAGTCCGCACTTCGGGCGCCGCATCCTGCGCGCTGCTTTTGGATCGGCCTGCCGCCAGCCGCTAATTCGCGTCATCGGCGCATGGGGGCTGCAAGGCCCTCACGAGTGGGCTAGGCTCATTCTGCTGTCACAATAAGCGGGGTTCGCCATGTCGTTGGCGTTGATGATTTCTATTGCTGCACTGGTTGGCGTGATCCTGCTTGCGGCGATCGTCTACATTTGGCGGCGATACTACGAGGCCCGCTACGACCTCACCTACATGACCCAAGACGAAAGCGGCTTCCGCCGCTCGCTCGACGGCAAGGTCGTGCTCTGGAATTGGGAAGAGAATGTCGTGCGTGGCCCGACAGCGCCGCACATTGAATTCGTGGCACTCGATCCGGCAACAGGCGGACGCCGCATCGTGAGGCTGATGGATCCGCGCACGGGCGCGATCAATCTTCGCCCACATTATTGCGCGCCGTTGCCGTTCGACGCGGTGACTGCGGACTCACACAAAGTCGTTGTTGATGCGCGCGTGCAATTCAGCTTGAACCGCGCGCTGCTAAAGCATGTCTACGAGATCCAGGAATTCTCGCTCGCTGTCGAAAGCCGCATTCAAAGCGCTTTCCGTGCCGAAATCGGCAAACGTAACGACGAGGATTTGCGTACGTCGCTGCAGGAAGTCGAACGCGGCGCCATCGAGCGTTTGCGTCGTGACGAAGATGAAGGCGATGAGGCCGGTGAGCGCGGCATGGCGCTCGGCGTGCGTTTCCACACCGCCAATTTCACCTACACGCAGCCCGATGAATTCGCGGCGCCCGCCATGTCGGTGGGCGGCACAGCGCTGCCCGCCAACGCGACGCCAGAGCAGCAAGCCGCCGCTCGCGCGCTCGCACGCGCCGCTGGCGTGCTCACCTTGCGCCCGCAGCAAATCGATCAACTCGCCGACGTGTTCAAAAACCGCGATCCGGCTGCGCTCGCCGCGTTGCTGGCAGTCATGGACATGCAGACGCGCCAGAACATCGCTGAAGCATTGGCCGCGTCAGGACAACTTCTGGTGCTGACGCCTCAGGAGCTTGGCTTGATCGGCGCGACCGCCCAGCGCGATGCGCTGGCACGGCGTGTGGCGCCGGCGCCCGGTCCGGTCCCAAATGGCGGCGCGCACCACCCCGAACAGCGCATCTAAGCGCCTGCGGCGCCTCTGAGGCTTGCCTTGCCGGGGGGATGCACGCCAAAGGAGTCTCCGGGGACTCGGCCGCCCGGCCAGGCGTCCGCAAGGGAGTAATCCTGCTTGAACGGATTGAGGCTGTTGCTCGTGTTGGCGGCGTTCGCAGGCATGGTCGCGCTATGCGTGCTCGGCTGGAATTACGGCGGCATGGGCGGATTGATCGGCGGCGGCTTGGGCTTCCTGATCCGCCTCGGCGGGCGCGGCCTCGATTGGGGTGAGCGCCTGGGCAACGGCTATGTCGGTGCGCTCATGGGCATGCCAGTCGGGCTGCTGATCGGCGGTCTCATCACGGTCGGCGCGCCGTATCTCCTCACCATGATCAACAGCACGCCGTAATAAGAACCCAAACGCAGCGCCTCCTCCCGTGAACAGGGGAGGCGTTAATTTCACGAACGCGCTTAGCCTCCCAGGGTGGAGAGTGTTATGCGCGCTGTGTTCTTGGCTTTCGCTGTTGGTCTGATGTCCGCGAGTGCGCTTGCGCAAGACAAGCCGCCTGAAACCGCTGCGCAGATCAACTATTCCGGCTTCCGCGATCTGACGCGCGAGGTCGAAGCTTATCGCGAGGACCGTCTCGTCACGCTTGCGGATTTCCAACGCATGGCGCGTGAACCTAACACGATCATTCTCGATGCGCGCTCCGCAGACGCCTACGCGGAAGGGCACATCAATGGCGCGATCAATTTGCCATTCACGGATTTCACGGACCCGGCCTTACGCGCGGCTTTGCGCGATCCGAACGTCCGCATTCTGATCTATTGCAACAACAACTTCTCCAACAACGCCCAGCCGGTTGTGCTGAAGCGCGTTGAATTGGCGCTGAATATCCAGACCTTCATCAACCTCTACGGCTACGGCTATCGTAACGTGTACGAACTCGGCGATGTCGTTGATTTCAACGATCCAGCCGTGAGTTGGGTGCGGAGTTAGCACCTAGCGTACAGCCCACGTTTGCGGTTATCTCGCCCCACAACAGGAGGCGGGGATGCGTAGACGTGAACTGATGTGGGCTTTGAGCGCCGTAGCGCTCGCTGCGTGCACGCCGCCGCAAGCCGAGGCGCCTGCTGAAGATGCAAACCGCGCTGTCACCGATCCAGCTGGCGTGATCCGTCCGCTCTACGGTCGTTACATGACGCCGGATGCGCAGTTTCCGTCGTTCCAAGAGCAAGCGCCCTGGTCGAACAGCTTGTGGGCGATACTCTCGACCATGTCGGCGCGCTCTGAAGCCATCAATGAGCCGATCCTCGATTTTGATCCGCTCATCGGCGCGCAGGACTACCAGTTGAGCAATCTCAACGTCGCCAATGAAGCGGTGAGCGAAGGCAGCCACGCCGTGGTGCGCGTGACGTTCAACAACGCCACAACGCCGACCAACATCATCTACGATCTCATCTGGGAAGATGATCGCTGGAAGGTGGACAACATCCGCGGGGAGGGATGGGATCTTCGCCAGATCGCCACCGCTCCCAACGCGGACGCCATTCCTCACTAAGAGCTATTCGCCGAACAGCCGCACCGTCGCGGTGCGGCGGCGGAAGCTGGTTTCTTCATAGACCATCGCAACGCGCGTGATGTTGCGATCATCGCCGTTGAGATCGATCGCGCGTGTGCATTCGCCTGGATTGATGCGCGAACGGACGGAGACGTCCTGGTGGCCGCCGTTCCGGTAGAAGACGTCGAGATCGTAGAAGTGAACCGGGTTGCGATAGACACAGAGCTTGATCCGCTCGAACTGTCGCGGGCCGCTGGCATGGATAACGTCACGATCAGTGCGGTCGCGTACTTCGCGCGCGCCGATTTGGGTCCACGCCGCCGCTGGCGTTGCGCAGGCAGCAGCCATCACCAACGCGCCTGCAAGAATTGCTTTGAAATTCACGTTCGCCTCCAAGCGAAGGAGCCCTCACGCCAGATGAAACGGGCGTGGAGGTGAACTCCGTCGCGGAAAAGCGAAGTGCTAGTTACGTTCGAACGGCGCGCCGATGCGTACGCTCTCGCGAATATCGCCGAGCACCACGGTGTTTTCTTGGTTCGCCGGCTCCAAGCGGATTGCCGCGCGCGCATCGGCCTCGGCCAATTCGTAAGAGCGCTGGTTCATGCGGGCCGCTGCGCGCAAACGCAGCGCCAGCGCGTTGTCTGGCCGGATATCGAGCGAGCGAGACAGATCTTCTTCGGCTGGACGCCAATCGCGCTCCATCGCGTAGGCGCGGGCGCGGTCGATGAGTAGATCAGGGAGTTGTTGCGGATCGGCCTGTAGCGCCGTGATCGCGCGCGTGAAATTGCTGCGCGCGTTGCCGGGCTCGCGCGCCAGCAGCCACGCATTGCCAGCTTGCGACCAAAGCGAAGCGCGTAGGCCGGTGTTTTCCGGGTTCACGGCGCTCGCCAGTGATTGAAGCCGCGTCGCGCCGTCGTCGTAGCGGCCTTGTTCGGTGAGGGCCATCGCAGCGCATCGGTACGCGTGAACCGACTGGGTGTCGGCCGCCCAAGCCATGGCCTCTTCGTAGGCGCGCGCCGGGTTCTGTTCAGTCAGAGCCACACATTGCGCGAAGCGTTCGCCCACAGCGCCTGCCGGCGCGGTGGTGGTTTGCGCCAGGAAGAGGGGCAAAAGCAGAGCGGCGACCATGGACATGAACTACGTTTCTCCCGCGGGTCCCCAAGGGGCTGTTCCAACCGATGCCCCAAAGATTGGGCAAATCCAAGCCGTTCGCTCAGCGCGCGAGCCGAAGGCGCATCTCCGAAGCGATCGCCACAAGCTGCCGCAAATCTTGCGGGCGTGACAGACGGTGGTCGCCATCGGGGATGCGGTGCACCGTGACGTCCTTCGACTGCAGCACCGGCAAGAGCGCCAGGACGTGATCCAGCGGTACGTCAGGATCCTCGCCACCCGCCAAAATCCGCACCATGCCCTCGAACGGGAAGGGCGCGTCCATCACCAGGTTGCGCCGCCCGTCCTCGATCATTTCGCGCGTGATCACGGTGGGCTCCGGTGCGTAGGCGGAGGGCAGCTCCAACCGTCCTTCGGCCATGAGCCGCGCCTGCTGCTCCGGGCTGAACCCCGGCCACATCAGCCTCTCGGTGAAATCGGCGGCTGGCGCGATCAACAAGAGCGCGGCGACCCGCCCTGGCCGTGCGCGCGCCGCCAACAGCGAAAGCCACCCGCCCATCGATGAGCCAACCAGCACCAGCGGGCCGCTCGTTAGCTGATCCAGCACCGCCAAGGTGTCGCCGAGCCAACGCGAAATTGAGCCGTCCTCGAACTTGCCGCCCGACACGCCGTGTCCGGAATAGTCAAATCGAACAAAGCCTTGGCCAGCTTTCGCGGCCCAGTCGGCGAGCGTCTGCGCCTTCGTCCCTGCCATGTCCGACTTGAAGCCGCCCAACCAAACGAATGTCGGCCCGGCGCCCTCGATGCGCTCGTAGGCGATCTGCACACCTTGGTGCTCGAGGGCCTCGATTTGGCCGAAGGGCATCGCTCTACTCCGGGCAGCGCGGGCGAGGAAAACGCGCGCAACTACGCGCGTTTAACGAATCTAAGCGCCTTGTTAAGCAAAACCGTTATCAAACATTGGTTTAGCCGAGACGGGCGGGAAACGGGCGACGGCCAAGCATTGCAAGAAGGTCACAACCTGACAGTTCTGCAAGTAACTCCTGAGCTTAACGCTGGCGGGGTCGAGAGGACTACGCTTGAAATTGCGGAAGCAATCAGCCGCGCCGGGGGGCTCGCTTTGGTTGCCACCGCCGGCGGTCGTCTTGAGCCGGACCTCAAGACGGCCGGCGGCGAA
>JBEBHI010000336.1:0-1633 GCA_040080935.1 Terricaulis sp. | reverse complement strand
GCGCTGCGCCATTGCCTTCAGGGCGGGGTGAGACATGCGGCCGCCGCCGCAGGGCCCTATGAAGGCGAGACGAGGATCAGAATGAAGCTTCCGCGTGTGATCATGCTCTCGCTCGCGCTTGCGCTGAGCGCTTGCGCCGGCCGCGAAACGCCGACCGTGGAACTGCCTGGGGGCGTGAACCCGGAAGAAACAGAGCAGCGCCCGCCGAACTTCTTCGATCGCATGATCGGCAACGATCAGCGTCCGAACGTTGGCCCGTGCCCGCTGATGGGCGTGCTTTATGACACCGCACGCGTTGTGAAGTTCAATCAAGCCGGCAACCAGCGCTACGCCAACATCGAGTTCACCGGTGAAATGCAGGGCGTGCATGGCCTCTGCCGCTATGTGGATGCCGACCCGATCCGCATGAACATGGAAATCGAGATGGCCTTCGGCCGCGGCCCAGCCGCGACCTCGGATCGTCAAACCTATCGCTACTGGGTCGCCGTCACCCGCCGCGGCCGCGCGCCGATCGAGAAGGTGTACTTCGACGTCGACGTCCGCTTCCCGCGCGGCGAGCAAGTCGTGACCCACCGTGAGCGCATCGAAGAGATTGTCATCCCGCGCGCCAACGAGGAAGTCTCAGGCGAGAACTTCGAAATCCTGGTTGGCTTCGAACTAACGCCCGAGCAGCTGCAGTTCAACCGCGATGGCCGCCGTTTCCGCATCGACGCGGGCAACACGCAAACGCCGGGGCAATAAGACTTTGAGGGCCTGCGCTTGACGCGCGGCCCTCAAAACCCCATCCCGCAAAGATCATGAAAGACCTCGCCAGCGCTTTTACCGCGGCGAACGCAGCTGTGTTCGCCAAGCTCGGACTAGATTCCAAGCACGCAGACGTGCGCCGGTCGGATCGCCCGGACCTTGGTGAGTTTCAAGCCAATGGCGCGCTGGCGGTGGCCAAGTCCGCCGGTAAGAAGCCGCAAGAGATCGCGCAATCAGTCGCCGCGCAGTGGAGCGCGACTGAACTTTCGCCAGCGCCAACGATTGCTGGGCCGGGCTTTTTGAATTTCAAAGTTACGGCTGAGGCGCTGACGAAGCGTGCGCAATTCGTGGCTGACGATGCACATGCCGGCGCATCGCCCGTCGAGCACAAGCGCCGCGTCGTTGTTGACTATGGCGGGCCAAACGTCGCGAAGGGGATGCACGTCGGCCACTTGCGCGCCTCGATCATCGGCGAGAGCGTCAAGCGCATCTATCGCTTCCGCGGCGATGAAGTCTGGGGTGATGCGCACTTCGGCGATTGGGGCTTCCAAATGGGCCTCGTCATCACCGCGCTTGAGGACGAACTCGGTGGCTTTGAAGATCAGGCCAAGCTCGACGCGCGCTTGAAGGCGCTGACGCTCGATCAACTCGAAGCGATCTACCCGACCTACGCGCGCCGGGTGAAAGAGGGCGACATCGACGTGCGCGACCGCGCACGCAAAGCCACCGCCGCATTACAAGGCGGCAGCGAGCTTCACCGCACCATCTGGAAGGCGATGCACGATGTGTCGATGGCCGCGCAAAAGCGCGACTTCGCTTCGCTCGGGGTCGATTTCGATCTTTGGCTCGGCGAAAGCGACGCTGATCCGTTGATCCCGGACATGGTCGC
>JBEBHI010000335.1:0-1635 GCA_040080935.1 Terricaulis sp. | reverse complement strand
GGTAGGTCCGATGGAAAATTTCAAAATCGACGTCGACAGCGACGGCATCGCGCTCATCACGTTCGACGTGCCGGGCCGCTCCATGAACACCATCACCGGTTCGGTGATGCGCGATTTGATCACGCTCGTTGAGACGCTGAAGTCTGACGACAAGATCAAGGGCGCAGTCATCACCTCCGGCAAAACCACCGGCTTCTGCGCCGGCGCTGATCTCGGCGAACTCAACCAACGCGGCGCCGTCAAAGAAGAAGCGCCGAAGTCGGAAGAGGAGAAGCTGAAGAAGCAATTCGATCAGAGCTTCACGCTCAACCGCTCACTCCGCGCCCTCGAAACCAACGGCAAGCCCGTCGCCATCGCGCTTGAAGGCCTCGCCCTCGGTGGCGGCCTCGAAATCGCGCTCGCGTGTCACTATCGCGTCGCCGCTGATAATCCGAAGATCAAGTTCGGCCTGCCTGAATCAAAAGTCGGCCTGCTGCCCGGTGCCGGCGGCACCCAACGTCTGCCACGCCTCATCGGCGTGCAGAATGCGGCGATGATGATCCTGCAAGGGGCCGATAAGTCGCCGCAAGAAGCCAAGGGCCTCGGCTTCATCAACGAAGTCGTCGAACTGGGTAAAACCGTCGAAGCCGCGAAAGCGTGGGTGAAGGCGAACCCGAAGGCGATCGCGCCGTGGGACGTCAAAGGCTACAAAGTAAAAGACGGCCCGTTCACGCCAGCTGGCGCAATGGCCGCGGTCGGCGGCAACGCCATGGTCTCCAAGCAGACCAACCTCAACTATCCCGCCCAGCGCAACATTCTTTCGTGCATCTACGAAGGCATGCAGGTGCCAATCGACGCCGCGCTGCGTATCGAGTCCCGCTACTTCATCAAGACCGCCAACACCCCGCAAGCCAAGGGTATGATCCGCTCGCTGTTCGTGAACATGCAAGCGCTCGGCAAGGGCGGAAACCGCCCCGAAGGCGTGCCCACCTACGACATCAAGAAAGTCGCCGTCATCGGCGCCGGCCTCATGGGCGCGGGCATCGCCTACGTGCAAGCCAAAGCTGGCATCGAAACCGTCCTGCTCGATGTCAGCCAAGAGAGCGCCGACAAGGGCAAGGCCTACTCGCAACGCATCGTCGAAAAAGACATCTCACGCGGCAAGACCACGAAAGAGAAGGGCGATGCGCTGCTCGCGCTGATCACGCCGTCCACCGACTACTCTCTCATCAAAGGCGCCGACCTCGTCGTCGAAGCCGTGTTCGAAAACGTGCAGCTGAAGGCCGACGTCACCAAGAAGGCCGAAGCCTTCCTCGGTGAAAACGCCATCTTCGGCTCCAACACCTCGACGCTGCCGATCACCGGCCTCGCCGAAGCCTCAGCCCGCCCGAAGAACTTCATCGGCATTCACTTCTTCTCGCCGGTCGAGCGCATGGGCCTCGTTGAACTGATCATGGGCAAGGACACGACGCCGGAGACGCAAGCCAAAGCGATCGACTACGTCGTCAAAATCCGCAAGACGCCGATCACCGTGAACGATCACCGCGGCTTCTACACCTCGCGTTGCTTCGGCACCTATCCGGCTGAAGGCGTCGAGATGCTGATGGAAGGCATCGCGCCGGCGATCATCGAAAATGTCGGCCGCCAATGCGGCAT
>JBEBHI010000334.1:0-1637 GCA_040080935.1 Terricaulis sp. | reverse complement strand
GTGGCGTCCGGCTTGATAATGGACAGGGTGCGTTCGGTGGCCATGGCTCGGCGGACTCCGGGTTGAATTTGGAGCCGGGTCTATAGCTGCACCGCAGCAGGCCGCCAAGTGCGTCAGAAGCACCCGACCTATGACATTTAAGCGAAACGGACGCGCGCTTACATGCGCGCCCGTTTGGGGAATTGCCCCGATCAGTAGCACTCGAGTGAGGTGATCAAGCCATTGGCGTCGGTGATCACGTTGAGGCGCTGCGCGGAGAAATCCTGCGTCACCGGCTGGTTCGGCTGGATGATACGGATGTTGGCGCCAGCGGGGAACGTCACCGCCGCGAAGTTGGAGCCAACGAGCGAGCTGTACTGCGCCGCGCCGCACGTATCTTGCGCCGTCGCCTCTGCCGCCGTTTGCGGCGCGGCAGTGGTGGCGGGCGTTTCAGTCGTCGTCGCCGGTGTCTCGGTGGTCTGGCCGCACGCGGCAAGCGCGAGTGCGGCGAAGGCTGTCAGTAGTGCGCGCATACGCGTTCTCCTTAGTAGCAAGCGAGTGAGCCGACCTTGCCGTCGGTTCCGACCATAATGTTGAGACGCTCGGCGCGGAAATCCTGCGTCACCATCATGTCGGGCGTGATGACGCGGGCGCCGGCCGGAAGCGTGGTGAGATCGATCGCCGATGCAGTCGTGCCAACCAGCGCTTGGAACGCTGCGGCGCCGCATGTGTCTTGCGCAGTCGCGTCGGCTGCGGTCATTGGCGTCGTCGTAGCCGCAACTTCGGTCGTCAGCGTCTCTGTGGTGGTTGGCGTCGTTGTCTGACCGCAAGCGGCAAGCGCGGCCAAACAAGCCGCCATGACGAAAAATTTCCGCATTCGAATACTCCCTAGCCGCAATGCAGCCCTGCCACACGACCGTCCGCGCCAAGATCGACGTTCAGACGCTCGGCGCGATAATCCATGGTCACTGCACAATCGTGACAGATGACGCGCGCGCCAGTGGGTAACTCCGTGCGGTCGATTTCGGCGCCAACTGCGCCAACCAGATTTGTGTGGAGCGCCATCTGGCACGTGTCGGAGGCATTACGATGCACCTGCTCGTCGGTCGAGCGACGCGCGATCTGATCCATCTCACGATATGTGAGCTGGCGCCCATGGCCGCCATCGCAGGCAGCGAGACCAATCACAACAACCCCCGCCAAAATCCAGCGCATCATTGCTGCTTCTCCCAGCGCCCCGCGGCGCTCTCTTTCCAGTACGACGCGGCAATGCCGCTTTCTTTCGCCTGTTTCCAGCGCGATCGGGCCGATTCCAAGGCGGCCGGATCGCGGCCATCGAAGATCAGGCATGCGCGTTCGAAACTGTTGATGTCGCCAGGTTCAGCGTCGTCCACGAGAAACAAAGCTTGCGCGCCGTTCGGGTTGCCGCCTTCGACTGTGAGCCACACCGGCTGCTTGCTCGCATCGCCCTCGCGCGCGTGCGGCACGAAGCTGTCGTCGCGATACGTCCAGATCGCGCTATCGAGTTGATCGACACGCTCCGGCGAGCCCGCGCGCACCAAAGCACGCCAGCCGCGCTGCAGGCATTTTTCTAGCAGCGGCGGCAGCGCGCGTTCGAGGTCGCTCTTCTCAAGATGGTAGAACCAGAGTTCAGCCAT
>JBEBHI010000041.1:0-23019 GCA_040080935.1 Terricaulis sp. | reverse complement strand
GAACCGGAACGCGAGAAGGATTGCGATCCAGACCGCAAAGCCAACCGCCATCCAACGTACGATCATGTTGGTACTCCCCTACCCGCCCGACTCGTGGGCGCCTGGCGGGGACATTACGATTTCCGCAAGGAGCCGCAATCCAAGTTCGCGCGGGAGGCGCGGCGACCGCTGCGGATCACCAATCTGAAGGCAATTGGCCGGTGCTTTCCCCAGCGCCATGCATTTGATTGGCTGTGGGTTTCTCCCTCGGTCGTGGAGCTGGGGCCACAGAACTAGGCGGTATGCGCAACCTTGATTTCGAACGCCGCAAGCGCCGTCGAGCGCACGCGCACCGGCCGGCCTTGCGTGTCGAGGATCGGATTGTAAGAGGCCTGAATCCAAATCTCGCGCCCGCCCTTGGCGATACGCTTGTATTGGCTGGCGTCGTATTCACCACGCCCGAGCTTTTCCCAGAAGGCGCGATACTCGTGCGACTGACGATGCGAGGGATCGACGAACATCGAATGGTGCTGGCCGCGGATCTCCTCGATCCCATAACCGAGAGCGCGGCAAAAATTCTCGTTGGCGTCCAGAATGCGCCCGTCCAATTCAAATTCAATGACGGCTTGCGAGCGATTGAGCGCTGCGATCATGCCATCGCGAAGCGCCGGTGCATCATCATCGATGAAGGTGACCCTAGGCGTCTTCAGCGCCTTCGTTCCAAAACGATTCAAGAGACGCCTCCTCTGCGCATTCAGTCGCGCACATGAAGGCGGCATTTGCGTTAATCGAGAGTTGCACCAAGGCGCGATTAGCAGCGCGTACTTTCGAACGCGATTGCATAGTGCGAACTATTCGAATTGTACGAAGTGCTACGCGGTTTGATCGGCGACGAAGTCGCCTTCAATCACTTGCTCGTGCAACCAACTCAGGAATGACGTCTGCGCCGGATCAAAACGCCGACCGCGCGGCCACACCAACCAATAGGCAAAGCTCAGCGGTGCATCGGCCTCTCCAAATAAACTCGTGAGAGTGCCTTCAGTTAGATCGCGCTGCGCGAGTTGGCGCTTTGCAAGCACGAGCCCCTTGCCCGCAACGGCTGCTTCAATCGCCAAACCAGATTGATTGAAACGCAATCCGCGCTCCGCATCGGCGCGCCGCTCGCCTCGTGCGGCAAACCACATGCTCCATGTCGGGCATGTGGGATCGCGCTCCGGCGCTTCGTCGTGAATGAGCGGCAGGTCGAGAAGATCAGCAGCAGTTCGGACTGGGCCACGATCCTGCAACAGGCGCGGACTCGCAACCACCACAACCGACTCAGACATGAGCAGCTCGCAGTGAAGACCCTCATAGCCACCCGGGCCGTAACGGATGGCAAGATCGATATCGCTGGTGGCAAAATCGACGAGCATCATGTCGGCCGACATGCGCACTTCAACGTCTGGAGATCGCTCTTGGAATTTGCTGAGACGCGGGATGAGCCACTTCGAAGCGAACGAAGGCGGCGTGGACAATGATATGCGCCGCCCGCGCAGGTTCGCGCGCATCGCTCGCCCGGCTTGCAGCATCTCAGCGAGAGCGGCTGTCGCATGAGTGAGCGCGCTCTTGCCAGCCTCGGTCAGTTCGACGCCGCGCCCCAGCCTGCGGAACATGGGCTGGCCCGCGAAATCCTCGACCGCGCGGATGTGCTGGCTCACTGCGCCTGCGCTGATCCCGAGTTCGTCAGCCGCACGCGTGAAGCTGCCGAGACGGCCCGCCGCCTCGAACACCCTCAGGCTCACAAATGGAGGTATGACTTCCCTTGCGTCCACGCACCTTCCCTCAGCGCCACAGATGGGGGCAGCGGCCGTCCATTCCAATTGGAAGCGGCGCTGAGACGAATGGGCCGCAGAATATTCGCCCGGCCCAGGTCTGCAGAACGCGACCCAGGGCGCTAAACAAACACTTTAGCTCCAGCCGATTTACGCACGGCCGCCCGTTAGGCTTACTCGCCCTCTTACGGGTTCTGGGGGCCTGACTTCAATGTCGCATCATAGCTGTCGACGCACGACGCTCGACTAACTGGGCCTCGCTCTTAGCGCTACGCGCGCTCCAGACGACCCGCTTCTCAAATTCAACACTTCACGCGCGCGCCGAATGGCGTGGGCCATCGCATGCGCGCGCCCAAGAGAGATTACTTCAATGACCATACGTCGAAACAAGTCCTTCCGCTCGCGCGCGCTGCTGGCGACCGCGCTTTCACTTTCAGCACTGATGGGCGCCGCTCCGGCCTTTGCTCAAGACGACGGCGACGACGAACTGGTTGTTACCGGCACCCGTCTTCCGGACCGCACGGTGACAACATCGCCTGCACCGATCGATGTCCTTCGCGGCGACGATTTGCGCGCTTCAGGCTATTTCGAGACCAACCAGATCCTGCGCCAATTGACGCCCTCGTTTGCCTTCGCAACGCCGACAACGCCGGACGGCAACACCCACATACGCTCCGCCAGTCTGCGTGGGCTTTCGCCGGACTCTACTCTGGTGCTCGTCAACGGTCAGCGCATTCACAGCTCCGCCTGGATCAACACGTCGGGCACCATCGGCAAAGGTGCGGCCCCGACTGATCTCAATCAAATTCCCGCCGCCGCAATCGGCCGGATTGAAGTCCTGCGCGACGGCGCCGCGGCTCAATACGGCGCCGACGCCATCGCTGGCGTGATCAACATCATCCTGCGCGGAGATGACGGTTGGTCGAGCGCGCTCAGTTACGGCGCAACGCAAGATGGCGGCGGCGACACCTATGAAGCGTCTTTGCACGGCGGCTTCTCGGTGCTCGGCGATGGCCAGCTGAATGCGACGCTTTATTATCGCGATCACGAAGCTGCCAATCGCGCGCTGCCCGATACGCGTCAGCAATATTTCGGCATTTCACCGACCAGCACGTTGCAGCCATTATCGGCGCGTTGGGGATCAGGCATCGGCCTCAACCCTCCCGGCGGTGTCGCCGGCACGACGCTCGATCCGCGTGAATCGACCATCGATCGCAACGTCTTCCGCTTCGCCGACAGCGCCGACCTGACCGACGGCAGTCTGACAGTGAACTTCACCAAACCAATCGGCGAACTCGAACTCTACGCCTTCGCGAACTATCGCGAGACCGAAGGAAGCTCGAACGCCTTCTGGCGGCGCGCTGGCCAAGATGAAAACGTGCGCGCCATCTATCCCAACGGCTTCCTGCCGTTCGTCGATACTGACAGCATCGACTACAACGTCAGCGCCGGGCTGCGCGGTGATTTCGCCGGCGGTTGGCAATGGGATCTCAGCACGATCTACGGCGGCAATCAGATCGAGTACGGCACCCACAACACTGTCAACGCCACGCTCGGCGTCTCCAGTCCCACCGCCTTCTACAATGGCGGCTACGAGAACAGCCAATTCGGCACTGATCTCAGCTTCTCCGGCTCAGTTGACCTTGGCTGGAGCGCGCCACTCAACCTCGCGTTCGGTATCGCCTATCGCCAGGACACTTACGAAATCACAGCAGGCGAGCTCGGCTCCTATCAATTCGGGCCAGCGCGCGTGCTTGATGGCCCAAACACCAACGCGCAGCCCGTGATCGGCAGCCAAGGCTTCGTCGGCATCCAGCCGATCGATGTTGTCGACGTCGATCGCGACAATGTCGGATTGTTCGTGGAAGCCAGCACCGACCTCACCGAAAATTGGCTAGTCACGGCTGCCGGGCGTTTTGAAAACTATTCGGACTTCGGTGAAACCTGGAACGGTCAACTCGCGACGCGTTATGAATTGTTCGATGGCTTTGCATTGCGCGCGAGCGTCAGCAACGGCTTCCACGCGCCGTCCCTCGCCCAGCAATATTACGGCTCATCGGTCGGGCGCGGCATCATCAATCTCACTACCGGCGACAGCGAGTTCTTCCTCGTGAAGCTGGCGCCGACGGGTTCGCCGCTCGCTCGCGCACTCGGCGCGACCGATCTCGAACCGGAGCAATCGTTGAACATCAGCGCCGGCCTCACATGGGATCAAGGCCCGTGGCGCGCCTCACTCGATTTCTATCGCATCAACATCGACGACCGCATTGTGCTCTCAAGCAACTTTGTTGACGGCCCAAGTTCAACGGCTTTGCGCGACTACCTCACGTCGATTGGCCAGCCGGGCGTGCTGAGCGTGCGCTACTTCACCAACGCCGTCGACACGGAAACGCAAGGCTTCGATCTCACCGTCTCGCACAGCTCCGATCTCGGCGAGTATGGCGACCTGCGTCTCACCGCAGCTTACAACTACAACGAAACCGAAGCCACGCGCATCGCACCGACGCCATCGCAAGTCACAGCGCTCGGCATTACAACGCCGTTGTTCGACATCACTGAGCGCACCCGCCTCGAACGCGGTACGCCCCGCGATAAATTCGCGCTAGGCGCCAACTGGCACGTGGGCCGCTTCCAGGTGAACCTGAACGCCACGCGCTACGGCGAAGTCCAGCAGTTGGCTTTGCAAAACCAAAGCCCCGCCAACGTCGCGCTGGCCGCGGCTGGCGGCACGCGTATCCGCGCGCTCCCTACGCAGGCAGGAACGGCCGGAAACTACGATGTCATCCAAATTCTGGAACCAGACTGGGTGACGGACCTGAGCGTCGGCGCGGACTTGACGGAGAATGTCACGCTCACATTCGGCGCGAACAACATCTTCAACGTCTATCCAACCGAGAACATCCGCTCCACCGCCGCGTTGGCTGGCGCGGATAGTTCTGGCGTCTTCCCGTACAGCGAGTTTTCGCCGTTCGGATTCAGCGGAGCTTACTACTACACGCGCCTCTCTGTGAGCTTCTGATGGCGAAGCTCAGCCGCCGCGGGCTTATGGGCGGTATGGGGGCGGCGTTTGCCGTCGCCACCGCGGCCTGCGCGACCACCAATGGCGCTTCGACTTCGATCGAGCGGCTTTCGCTCAACGAAAACGCGTACGGCCCCTCCCCACGGGTCCTCCAGGCGATCGAGAACAACCTCGATCGCCTGGAGCGCTACGTCGATGCCGATGAAGTCGCGCGCCTTACAAACGCGATTGCCGCACTTGAACACGTCGCGCCCGAACAGATTGTGCTGGGCGAAATCCTCGAGCCGCTCGGTCTGCAGCTAGCGGCCTCACGCGCTGGGGGCGGCGAGTTTATTTATTCCGCCCCCGGATACACAGCACTCATCGACGCCGCTGCCGCGCTCGGCGGCACTGGCCGCCCCGTGCCACTCAACGCCAATTTAGAGAACGACCTTCCAGCCCTCAGCGCTGCAATCGGGCCGCGCACGCTCGCCGTTTCGCTCGTCAATCCGCACAATCCCTCTGGGACTGTCGATGACGCCGCCGCGTTCGACCGCTTCGTTGAAACGAGCACGCAACGCACACTCGTCGTCGTCGATGAGGCCTATCTGGAATACACCGAGCAAGAATTCGAGACGCGAAGCGCCATTCGCTTCGCGCGTAGCGGCGCCAACGTACTCGTCTTCCGCACCTTGGCAAAAGTGTACGGCCTTGCCGGCGTTTCGCTGGGTTACGGCGTTGCGCCGATCACCCTAGCGGAGCGTTTGCGCGCCGCCGGTCTTGGCAGTCCTCATGGCCTCAATCGCCTATCGCTTGTGGCGGCTGAGGCTGCGCTGAGCGATCAAGCGCACGTTCGTTCCGTTGTAGCGCGAACGCGCGCCAATCGCGATCGCGTTCACGCCGCGCTCAACTCGCTTGGCCTGCGCAACACCGCTAGCCGCGCGAACTTTGTGTTCTTCGAGAGCCGCCTTCCCGCTGATGACGTGCGGCGGGCGCTCACCACCCGCAATGTAACGCCGGGTCGCGCGTTCCCACCGCTCGATCGCTGGATTCGCATCACCATCGGCACTGGAGCCGACACCGATCGCACCATTGCCGCGCTTCGCGCGATTTACTCTTGAGAGCTTCATGACCAAGCATCCCGATCAAGTTCGCCGCAGCATCTTCAAACTCACTGCCGCGGGCCTCCTTGGCGCAGGCGTGCTGGGCCGCGCTGAAAACGTCGCCGCTCAGCAAAACAGTTCGCGCTCACTCGTCGCACGTCTCGCCGCCACTGGACGCGGTCGCAGCCGTCGTCTGATTCCCGCGCAAACCTACGGCGGCGCGAACCGACCAGTTCAACCTTCGCCGGACACCACACTTTCTCGCGCGTGGCACCAAGATCGCTTTCGGGCGCTGTTCGATGCGCTTGCACCACAAAGCATCGACGCCGTCCTCCTACGCAACGTCAACAACGCCGCCTACTTCGTGGGTTATTGGGTTTTCCCGAGCGAACGCCCGCAAGCTGCGTTCAAGAACCGAGACGACGAAGCGCCGTGGGTTTTCCATCCGCAGAGCTACAGCGAGGTCCTCTCCACCGCGTGGCGCGACGGCGGCAAATCCTATTTCGACTTCCCGCACGCCGAAGGCGGCTTTCCGAACCAAGGCGCCGTGCGCGCGGGGCCGAGCGTCGATCTCTTCAACTTCCTGCTTGAAGGATTGCGCGAGAAAGGGTTGCAAGGGACGAAGCTCGGCATCGATGGTGAGCTCTACCCATCGGAGCAACGCAAGCTCGCAGCGATCTTCCCCAACGTCGAGATCGTCAATATCTCGCCGGCCATTCGCGACCTGCGCATCGTCAAGACACCGGAAGAGCTCGCCCTCTATTCGCGCTCCTACATTTACAACGATCGCGCCCAAGCCTTCATCCGCGACTACTTGCTCACCTACGGCAGCGACGTCACCGATCTGGAACTCGAAAGCGCCACTCAATTGTGGCTCTCCGATCTGCTCTACACTGAGCTCAATCTAGGGGGCGGCGAGGTGAACCTTGGCGCGGCCACACGCGCCAGCGTTCGCGTGCGCACCGGCCGCGCCAATGGCTCACCGCATCCGAACCAGCCCTACTTCACGCGCTTCGCGCCGAACCAAGCGATCCAAGCCACCAGCGTGGTGAAGATCAACGGCTGCGGTGGCGAAAACTATCGCACGTTCCTAACTGCAAAGAGCGACGGCAGTTTCGATCCGCACGCGGCGCGCTTGTGGGAAGCATCGCTCCACTCGTGCGACATCCAAGTCGAGTTGCAAGCCGCCGGCGTGCGCGCCAACGAAATCGCGCGCGCCGTGCATCAATACCAAGTGGATGAAGGTCTCGCTCGCTATATCTACCACCGGCCTTCGCACGGCCTCGCGTTCGAAGGCCACCTCGCGCCGTTCATCGCACTGGGTGACGAGACGGTGTTGCCGTTGAACTCAGCGCTCTCGCAAGAGCCCGGTCTCTACGATCCGGAGACCGGCTTCGGCTTCAATTGGAGCGATACCGTCGTCACCGGCGAGGGCCGAGGCTATCGCCTCAGCGCCACGCCATACTCGCGCGAGTGGTCGTTCGTCAGACTTTAGAAGCGCGCCAATAGCGCCAACGACACTTGGTCAGCGTCATATTCGGCGCTGAAGTCATTGGTGTCGTTTTGGCGATAGCGATATTGCAGCCGTACGTCGCAATCACACGGCAGGATATCCTGGAAGGTCACGCTGGCCTGCGGTGAGATGTACGTGTCTTCGCGCGAGCTATCGCGGAAGTCGCGCTCACGCAGCAAGGCGCCAACAGACCCCTGGATGTGATCGGTGAACTGATAATTGTAGCTCACGTCGGCGCCGTATTCGAGAAACTTGCCCGGCGACACTTCGTCGAAGAGATAGAAGCTGAACACGCTGCCATCGACATCGCTCCAGCGCACGAACGGCGCGACGAGCAATGTATCGCGCTCGAACAGCACGCGCGGCTTCGTTAGCCCGGCTTGGATTTCAGCATACGGGCCGTTCTCGGTGACCGTACTGAAGAAGAAATTCGTGTCAGGTTCGTAGTCACGATAGCCGGCGCGCGCGCGCCACCAATACGACGCGCCGCTCAAACGGCCTTCGACCGTCAGCGCAGCGTTGACCTCGTGATAATATTCGTCGCCGTCTAGCCAGGACATGCCAGCGCCGATAGACGGGATCGCCGCCAAGTGCGGCCCGACGTAGAGGATCGGCCCAGTCTGCACGCCGACGTAGCCGTAATCGAGTTCATCGATATCGACGTTGTCTTCGAGATCGACATTCAAACTTGAGCGCCAACGGCGGCCGAGAAACTCATGCTCGTTCGCGACCATGAGTCTACCGTAATACGTTGTCGCCTCGCGATCGTCCGTTGAAAGGATGAACGGATCTTCGGCGGCGTTCAGCGCATTCGAATCCCAACGCGCGCCGACTTCAACGCGCGCCACAGTGTAAGCGGGTTCGATCTCACGACGAATGCGTTCGTACCCACGACGGGCGTCTTCGTTGCTGGGATCGTTGATCAGAATGCGTTCGTAGGCGACCAGCGCCAGGCGCAACTTTCCGGCGTCTTCCGCCGCGCGCGCGTAGCGGAGGTTGAGGTTCACATCCTGCGGATTGTCGAGAATTTGTTGGTTAAGCGCTTCGAGTTCGTCGGCTTGTTGCGCATGCGCCGCGCCGGCGGACACCGCAATCACGCTGGCGGCAACCAGCAATGTTTGACAGAAACGTCCGACTTTTCCCGGTCTGGCCATGAAACTCCCCCACGGCTCGAAAGCGCGCGCCTAGTAGAATGGCATCGCGCTGCGAGTTCAAGCGTGTACACGCGCCGCGCTGTCGCCGATATCGGGTTCCACATTGCCACGCCCGCCGAACTGGGCCTAGATTTCTCGTGAGTTTGCATGGGGTTTTCGGCAATGCGGCCAGTTTTTCTCGCCCTTGGCGCTATTTGCGCAACGTTGGCGTTGTTCCCAACAGGCGCGTCCGCTCAAGATGCGCGCATCGGCGCCGCTGCCGCCGTGCGTAACCAAGTCACCGCTGCGCGCGCGTCTGGTCAAAACCAGCCGCTCGCGACGGGCAATGCGATCTACCAGAATCAAACCATCAGCACCGGCGCGAACAGCGTCGCGCAATTGCTGTTCACCGATCAAACAACCTTGAGCATCGGCCAGCGTTCGCAAGTTACGCTCGATCGTTACGTTTACGATCCGGGGCAATCCGGCGGCGGCGCAACCGTTTCTGTTGCGCGCGGCGCGATGCGCTTCGTCAGCGGCTCACAAGATCCGCGCAACTACCAAGTGCGCACGCCCGTCGCCACCATCGGTGTGCGCGGCACCATCGTCGATCTGCTGATTTTCGACGGGCGCATGTTCGGCATCCTCGATGAGGGTCGCGTGATCTTCACGCTTGAGAACGGCCGTGAGATCGAACTCAACCGCCCGGGCCAAGCGATCGAGTTCTTCTCCGGTGGCGGAACGTCCACGCCATTCACGTGGCGCGGGCGTTACGAGACCTCGTACAGCACGGCGACATTCCCGCTGTTCGGCAACCCGTTCGGCGACTTTCCGTGGTTTGAGGGCTCGGCCGACGCCGACGATCCGACCAACCGCACCGACGACCTCAACGTCCCTCAAAGCCGCGGCCAATAAGGCTTGCACTAGACGCAGCCGCCGCTCGCATGGTCTTTGGCGTGCGTGTACGCGAGAATAACCTTTGGCCGCGCGTGAAGTAAGCACCCCCCGCCTTTATTGGCTGGCGGTCGCAGCGTTCGCCATCGTGGCGGCGGCCATCTTCTATGCGCGGCCGCCAGTGCTCGCATCGTTGCGCGGCTTGGCGTTCGACGCTTACCAGCACGCGGCCCCTGCGCCCGCGCCTGGGGACTCTCCCATCCGCGTGGTTCAGATCGATGAAGCGTCGCTCGCGCGCTATGGCCAATGGCCGTGGCCGCGTACAGCGATGGCGGATCTCACGCAAAAACTGGGCGAAGCCGGCGCCGCGGCCATTGTCTTCGATATTCTGTTCGCGGAGCCGGATCGCACCTCGCCCGAGCAAATCGTCGCCGCGGCGCCGCCACAACGTCGCGCACAATTGGCGCGTGCGCTCAGCACCCTACCGAGCCATGACGGCGTGTTCGCGGAAAGCTTGAGCCAGCATCCAAGTGTGCTCGCAACCAGCTTGCACGAAGATGCAACGTCGACCGCATTTCCAATGCACGCAGGATGGGCCGCAGCTGGCGATGAGCCGGGGCAGTTTCTGCCAAACTATGCAGGGCTCGCGACGAACTTACCTGCTCTCTCCGACGCAGCGTCGGGCACGGGCTTCATCAATTGGCTGCCTGACGGCGATCAAGTCATGCGCCGGGTCCCGCTGCTACTCCGTTACAATGGCGAGATCACGCCATCTCTGTCGCTTGAAGCACTGCGCGTGGCTGTCGGCGCATCGACCTACGTCGTGCGCGCGTCCAACGCCAACGGCACGCAGGCCTTCGGCGCGCACACCGGTATCGACAGCATCAAGGTCGGCCCGATTACGATTCCTACTGATGCCGGCGGCCAAGTTTGGGTGCGCTTTCGTCCGTACAATCCTGACGAAGCCATTCCGGCTTGGAAGGTTCTGAGCGGCGAAGTTGGCGCGCAGCAGCTTGAGGGCACGATCGTGCTTATCGGCGCAAGCGCGCCTGGCCTCATGGATCTGCGCGCTACGCCACTCGATGCGAGCATTCCCGGCGTCGAAGTGCATCGCCAATTGCTTGAGCAGATCGTGTCCGGGAATTTCCTGACTCGGCCGGATTACGCGTCCGGCATTGAATTGATCGCAGCGCTGGCAGCGATCTTCGTGCTCGCCTTCGCAGCGCCACGCGTGCCTCCCACGATCAATGCCGCCATTGGTGGCGTCATAGTCGCCGTATTGTGGGGCGCTGGTTTCCTGTTGTTTGCGCAGGCGGGTTATCTGTTCGATCCGATTTATCCCACGCTAGCGGCGCTCGTTTTCGCGGCCGCCGCGACGACCTATTTCTACCAGCGCACCGAACATCAACGCGCCGGCATCAGGCGCGCCTTCAGCCAATACGTGGCGCCCGATGTCGTGCGCCAGCTTACTGCGCATCCCGAGCGCTTGAAGCTCGGCGGCGAAGTCCGCGAACTCACGCTCCTTGTTTGCGATATTCGCAACTTCTCCTCGATCGCTGAGCGCATGAGCGCCGAAGAGCTGACGAGCTTCATCAACAGCTTCCTCACGCCGCTCAGCGACATCATCATCGAAACCGGCGGCACCATCGACAAATATATGGGCGACGCGATCCTTGCATTCTGGAACGCGCCACTCGATCAAGTCGATCACGCCGAACGCGCGCTTAAGGCTGCGCGGTCGATTGTGGTGCGCATGGATGAGCTCAATCGCGAATGGAAGGCCGAGGCCGATGCCGCCGGCCGCACCTTTGAAGAGGTCCGCATTGGTATCGGTCTCAACACAGGTTCATGCTGCGTCGGCAATCTCGGCAGCGAGCGGCGCTTTGACTATTCTGCCATCGGCGATTCCGTGAACATCGCCTCGCGGCTTGAGAGTCTGAGCAAGATCTGGAGCCTGGCGCTGCTCGTCAGCGAAGACACGATGAGCCACGCTGGCGATGCGCAACTTATCGAAGTAGCGCTTGTGCGCCTAAAAGGCCGCAGCGGCGCCACGCGTATTTTCACGAGCGTTCCAAATGGCGTCAGCGCGGGCCATGCCAAGTTCATCGAAGCGTTCCACGCCGGGCGCTTTGCGGAGGCTTCGGATTTGTTGGCAGCGCTGGAAGCATCGCCGGAGTTCGAACTGATCAAGCTCTATCGCCACTATCGCCAGCGACTGGATGCGGCGAAGGCCGATCCGCCGGCCAACTGGGACGGCGTCTATGATCCAGACCAAAAGTAGAGTTACTTGCGCGCGCTCTTCTTGCAGAGATCCATGAAGCCAGCCGCCATGAACGAAGCCATGCGCTGCTTCACGGCGGCGTAGTCACCGGATTTGCAAAGGCCGCCGCTGAGCTTGTCGATGCGGCCCGTTCTCGCGAGCGTGAGCATCAGCGCGCCGGTCACGAAGTGATAGCCCCAGAAAATATCTTCCTCGGCGCACTCCGGCAGCGCCCTCTTCAATAGTCCAAGCAAGCGCAGCACAACGGGATCGAAATACTGATCCATCAGCGCGGCGCCCTCAGGCGTGTTCGAAGCCAACGCACCAAGCGCACCGTAGTTTTTCCACCCCTCGCCGCCCCGGCTGTAAAGATCGAAGTCGGTATCCAAGAACGCGCGCAGAGCGCCTTCGACCGTCGGCTTACCGTTGCTGTCTTTGTCGTATTGCTCGAGCGCAGCCATGCGCAGCGCGCTCGTCACGCCGGCGCGCCGCGCGAACACCGCTTCAAACAGCGTGCTCTTGTCGATGAAGTAGAAATTGATCAGCGTGTGGTGGACGCCGACGCGTTTGGCGACATCCTTCAACAACACGCCATTGAGGCCATGCTTCGAAAATAGATACTCGGCCGCGTCGAGGATCTGTTCCATCTTGTCGGCGCGCCGCTGCACCTTCGTGGTGCGACGCCGCGACTTCGGCTCTTCGGCGCGCGCCGAGACCTTGGGCTTTGCCTTTGCCGGCGCAGTTTTGCGCTTGGTTTCCGGTTTAACCGCCATACTCTCGCGTGCGTGAACATCTTTTTGGGATGGAGCGAGATGCCGACGGCTTTGGAGGCCAGCAATTTCCGCCTTGGGGGCGTCAGTCAGAGAGCCGAAAGTGAGATTGTATCGATTGCAAGCGCAGTAGACTCAAAGCGAGCACGGACGACCGTTCCACTCACGCGGCTTGGCCCTTTCAAGCTTCTCTTCGTACGGCGGCCGCGCGAAACGGCGTTGTACGGCTTAGGCGCACCGCCGCTTCGACCTGGCTTGAGACACCAAGACGGGCGAACATTCGCTTCGTTTGGCTGCGGACGGTCTCTCTTGACACGCCGCGGCGGGTCGCGACTTCGCTGATGCGGCCGCCGGACAGCAACGCCTCGGCGATGATGAGCTCGCATTCGGTGAGTTCGAACATGGCGCGCCAGATCTCGCCGTTCGGGACCGGCGTCTCGTCGGGATCGACCACCATGACCAGGCAATGGCTGGCGGCGCCGCCCGTTCGATGCGCGGTGCTGACGCGCAGGACATAGGGCTCGGCCCCGCCCAAACGCCGCGCTCTAACTGTCGCCTCGCCAGGCCGGCCCGTAAGCACGCTCGCGATCGTTGCCGTCAATTTCATCTGATCGCCGCGGTCCCGACAAACCAGTTTGTCGCCGAGAGCGCTGAGACCATCCCGTCGCGACAGCAAATTGCGCCACGATTCGTTGTTCGCCACGATCGTCATGTTCGCATCGACGATTACCAGGCCCATGCCCAGCTGGTCGCAAGCCTGCGTCATGAGCGAGGATGTCATTCGCATCGCGTCGAGATCGGCCCGCGTGGTCATCGCGCTCGCAGCCGAGGCAGCCAAGGTTCGCAACGATTGATGCGATATCCGATCGTCAGACTGCGCAAACAACAGGCTGCGCTGCCCTTGCTCGAACCGCTGTGTGGCCGCCCATGTAATCCGGCCTACAACAGGATCCTGCTGCTCTTGTACACCTTCTCCGCCGATGCGGACCAAATCGCGGCAAAGGCGCACGAAGTCCGACGACGCGGTCGGCGACGGTTCGACCTCCTGGCCACCGCCCGGCGTCGACCATGCCAACAAAGTCGCGCTCGCATTCAAGGAACGCGCGCTTGCCTCCAGCGGCCCGCTCCAGCTCCCAGTGCCGATCGCCGCCTGTAGCCAAGACTCCGTTGGCGAGATGAGTTCGTGTTGCATGAGACCGCTCCCTGCATGTCACTCTGCAAATGCGCGAACGCTTCGCCATGTGAAATAATGCACCAAGACAACGCGGTTTTGTGTGGCGCTCCGGCGAAAAACGAACACAATCAACGTCGCTGATGGAGACGTAATTCATGGAAAACGCGCGCGATCGGCTGCGCACGGTGCGCATCCTTGCGACATTGACTGACGCCGACCTCGACGGACTAGCGGCGCGGCTGACTTGGCGGCGCGTCGCGGCGCGTGAAGAGGTGGTGACGCACCTCGACAAAGGCGCCCTGGTCTATTTTGCCGTTGAGGGCACGTTCAACGCCAAGCTGGAATCTGCCGTCGGACGCAAGGTTGCGATCCGCCAATTGCAGGCCGGCAGCCATTTCGGTGAGATCGCCGCGCTCAGCAACACGCCGCGGTCGCTTGCCGTCACGGCTGAGACGGACGGCCTGTTGGCCGAGTGTCCAGCCGGTGCGCTCATCGAATTGATTCATGCCAACGGCCACTTCGCCGTAGCGGTGGCGACCCACCTCGCCCTCACCGTCGTGTCATTGACGGACCGCGTCTTCGAGTTGTCAGCTCTTGAAGTGCGGTTCAGGATCTACGCTGAACTGCTTCGCCTCGCAGCGCATGGCGCGCGAACGGCAGAAGGCATTCTGATAAAAAACGCGCCCACGCACGATGGAATTGCAGCGGCGACTGGCACACAACGTGAGGCCGTTACGCGCGAGATGAGGTTTTTGGCCAACGCTGGCGTTCTTCGCCAAGATAAGCGCGAGCTCCTGATCCTGGATAGCGAGCGCCTGCGCGATCAGCTGCACCAACGCGCCGGCGCAACAACGTCGGAAGCGATCGACTGGCGCGTCTAGCGCCAGACTCACCCAAAAGTGGGAAGCGCGATCTTTCGAGCTATGACTAGTTGAAGCGGGGCTGCGGGCAGTGCGGCGGCGCAAATTGATGGCGTCGCCGCACCATAATCCGCCCAGCGTCCTCACGAGGCGCCTCCCTCCCGCAGCTCCACTTTCCCCGCAGGTGCGAAAACGCACCGCTGTGAATAACCCGAACGGGGCATGCGCGTTTCGCCGAAAGCGCCACATTCACAGCGGCTCGCAAACAACGCCGCACAGGAGAGTGGAAATGCCGCGCCGTTCTCAACCCCGCCGTTCACGGCTGTCGAAATTGCTGCTGGGTGTAGCGCCCGCTCTGTTATTGGTTGCGGCCATTCCCGCCGAAGCGCGCGACGCAGGCGGTGACTTCCGCACCTGCCAGCGCCAGGACGCTCGCCACCTTCAACGCGCGATCAATGCGTGCGGCAAGGTCGTCGAAAATGAGCGCGCTACGGTCGCGCAAGTGCAAGGCGCGCTAATCGCACGCGCTAGCATGCTGATCAGCCGTAACGATTTGAACGGCGCCGCCGCCGATCTTGAACATGCCCAGCGCATGGGCGCTGAGGACCCCGCGACCTTGGTGGCCCTCGGCCGCGTGCGTGCGCGCCTCAACGATCCGGATGGCGCTCTCGATGCCTTCCACGACGCCTCCGCGAACGCGACTGGCCAAGATGTCGTCGCAAACTTCGACGCCCAGATGGCCACCGGCGCCATCCAGCTTGAGCGGCATCAATGGACCCAGGCGATTGCCACCTACTCTCGTGCGCTTGAGATCACCGTGAACGATGGACGTAGATCGCGCGCTTTTGTGGGCCTGGGCCACGCCTATCTCGGTGCGGGCGACACGCGCGAAGCGATTGATAATTACGAAGACGCTGTTCGGGTTAATCCGGACTCGATTGATGCGCTTCTGGCGCTTGGCGACGTGCAGCGCTCTCTGGTCACCACGAACCGCCATGCTTTTGAAGACGCCGACGGCTATTATAGCGATGCGCTCGCAAAGATTGGAACGGACGCCGAAGACGTCGTCCAGCGTCGCTTGCTGGCGCGCGCTTATGCGGGCCGCGGCGACCTCTACATTCAGCGCTATCTGCGCACCCGCGCCGACAATCCACGGCGAGACCAAGATCTCGCAGTCGCCACCCGCGACTTCCAAGAGGCCGTCGAAGCCGATGTCCAGAACATCGACGCACTTGTCGGCCGCGCCAAAGTCTATGAACAGAACCCTACGACGCGCATGCGCGCTGTGGCCGACCTTGATCGCGCCATTCGCATCGCGCCGGAGAACGGCGAAATCTACCGCGCCCGCGGCGATCTCTATGCGCTGATCGGCGATCAAGAACGCGCCATGCGCGACTATGATGACGCCCTAGAGCGCGGCGGCGACCAATCGTATCGCACCTACTTCCAGCGCGGCATGATCTACATCAACGCCAACGACTTCGTTCGTGCCGATCAAAGCTTCGCCCAAGCCGCGGCGCTTGCCCGCCACGGACCCTTGCCACCCGGCATGGATTCCAGCGGCGCCTTGGCCGAAGCCCTCTTTATGCGCAGCCGCGCACAATGGAATCTGATCGACACCCCCGGCCTAGTTGCACAAGACGTGGCGTTTAACGCGCGCAACCTCGCCGACGAAGCGGCCGCCTACAGCCCACATCAAGCCCGCTACGAGGCTGGCCGTTGCCTAACGCGCCTCGTCGCCGGCGGTGAATGGGACGTCGCCGAAGCGGCTTGCCGCGAAGCCATCCGGCTCGCCCGCGAGAGCAGCGATGCAAGCCAGCTTAGCGACGCTTATGGCGCCATGGGCATGCTTCAGCTCCGTTGGGCGCTCGCCGGCGCACCTAACGGCGCAATTGAAGCGACGCACCTTCAGTACGCGGTCGACGCGTTCGGCGACGCCGCCCAGCAAAACGCGCCAGGCTCTGCGCTCTATCGCTACGGCGAGGCAGTCGCGCTGCAGTGCCTCGGCCGTCAGATCGAAGGTGGCCGGCTGATGCAGCAAGCGCTGCAAGCCGATCGCTCCGTCGAAGCGCGCTTTCTCGCGCACCGCATTCGCCACTGCCAAGCCTAAGTGGAGGAGAAAATGGCAAGGCCGTCCAAATACGCCGACCCCAGTGCGGAAAAGAACTGGGTGTTCGTCTCCGTCCCGGTGCTGGATGTCGATGTCTCGCTCATCGCAGCGCCTGGTCACGTCGATCTGGTTCGCGGTCCCAAGCGCGACGACGCCATTCGCGTGATCGTCGAGCGTTGCGGCGCAATGTTTGCCGAAGAACTCGGCGGCCGCGTCGAGCACGTGCGTCACAACAACTTCAATCACCACGGCATGGCTGTTCACATGGTCATCACCGCGCGTGAGTCGGAAGATCTCGACGACATCGTCGATCGCGATCTGGGCGCGCTCGAGCGCGCTTTGGAAGCCAATATTCAATCTCTGTTTGGATGGGAGCAAGCAGCCGTGTCAGTTCAAATCGATCCGAACCCCGCTCAAGAAGTCCGGCGCGGACGTCGCGCGCAACCACGTTCCGGCAGCGCCGACGACATCAACGTCTGGCAACCGGGCGGCGGCAGCAACGCCATTGCGCCGGTGATCGTCACCGTGCCATCCGTGGGCGCCGGCGGCGGTGGCGGGGATGATGACGACCGCCACCGCACACGCACTGTGGTGCGCCAAGGTTCAAACGCCATCGCTGGCTTGCTCGGCGCGGTCCTCGCCATTGGTATCGCCATCATGGTTGGCACAACCGTCGGCCCACTGACCGAGCGGATCGGCAACCTCTATGAAGAGAGCCAACGCGCCGACCTGGAGCACACAGGTCAAATCCAACTCCGCGATCAGCAGATCCACTCACTGCGCGGTGAGAACCGCCGCTTGAACGACACGGTGAACCGTCTCGCCTCGCGCCGCGGTCAACCGGCTGCGCGCTCGGATCAACCAACGCGTGCCCTACAGGATACGGGATCACTCAGCCCGCTCTCTACACCGCCCGTCACTCCGCCGCCGGCAGCCACCGGCGCTCCGTAACTACCCCAGAAGGACCTCCTCCCTGCCGCGGGCCGCCCCAACGGTCCGCGGTTTTTCTTCAAATCGCGCTACGCAGGGAAGTCGCTTGCGCTGTGTCGTTCCGGCATTTGGTCATCGCCCCACGTGCGATTGACCTTCTGACCGCGTTCACCGCCGGTCTCGCCGCAATCTCATCGGCCCAGCGCGTCAAGTGCAGATAGCTCGCACCTTGTAGGAACTCGCCAGCGTAATAGAGAAGGCCCTTCGCGAGTGCGCCATACCACGGCCAAATTGCGATATCGGCAATCGTGTATTCATCACCCGCCGTTCGGCTTGTTCCAAGCCCAAATCTTGGGTGGCGCATATTCGCCCGCGTCAGCCATGCTCCCTCACACATGTTCGACGTATGCCGAAGCCATACTCAGCAGCGTGCGCGAGAGTAAGTTCACTGTCTCATAAGCTGCGCTAAAATCTGGAGCGTCGCACGTGCGAGCGCTCAGCGAAGACGAACTGAGACACGCGTTGAAAGGCCGGGACGCAGCGCCGAGAGTTCGGGCTGACCCGGATCCAAGCGAATACGCACTGGCACGCGCTGCACGATCTTGGTGAAATTGCCTGAGCCTGGTTCGAATGGCAGCAATGAGAATTGCGAGCCCGATCCTGGCGCAAAGCTCTCGACGCGCCCTGTCAACACCGTGCCCGTCAGCGCGTCGGCGCGTATGCGTACGCTCTGCCCCACGCGCATTCGCTCGGTCTGCGTCTCTTTGAAATTCGCCACAACGTAGAGTGTACGAAGCGGCACGATTGTCATCATGCGCGTGCCGGCTTGCGCGTAGTCGCCCGGCTGTACTTCGAGATGACCGACAACACCGTCGATCGGCGCGCGCACGAGCGCGTTGACTTGGTCTTGACGGGCAAGGAGCACGGCGGCGTTCGCGCGTGCAACGCCAGCCTGCGCACGCGTAATTTCGGCGACGAGCGCAGCGCGGCGGGCCGCCACAACACCGGCTTGATCGCGGCTCACAGATAAATTCGCGCGCGCACGATTGGCCTCTGATCGCGCAGTCACCGCGTCAGCGCGACGGCCATCCACAGCGCTCGCCGCAACCCAACCATCTTCGGCCAGACGCTCAAAGCGCTGCCGATCGGTCTCGGCGCGCGCGCTTTGCGCTTCGGCGGATGCGATCGTCGCTTGCGCGGCGCGAACATTTGAGCCCGCGAGGCGAAGCTCGGCGTCTAGAGACACGATCGCGGCGCGCGCGGCGGCCTCGTTGCTTTGCGCATCCAGAAGACGCTCGCGGTCAATGACATCTTCCGTTTGATGTCATGGCTCTTCGTCGCCGCGCTTGTGATGGCGCCTTTCTGCCGGCCATCGCCGCCTACTCCCGCGGCGGCGGCAGAGGCGCACTAAGACGAGTGGCATCCGTCGCCGCCTGTAGCGGAGCTAAACCAACACATTAGCCCGCCCATAATTATCTCCCGCTCCGCCGCGCCTAGCTTCGGTCCGTGAGCCTCCAGGGACGGAGGCGGCCTACGTGCGGGGAGCAACATGAATCGGAATTTAGAGCGCGTCTTGTTGGCGAGCGTCGCATTCGCCGCCTTCGGCGCGCCAGCAATCGCCTCCGCCCAAGACGCGAGCGAAGAAGAAACCATCGTCGTCACTGGCACGCGCGCGACAGGACGTTCGCAGCTCTCGACGCCGGCGCCTGTCGATGTGTTGACGCAAGAGGCGCTCAGCCAACAAGGCACGACGGAATTGTCGGAATCGCTATCCGCGATCGCGCCATCGATCGACTTTCCGCGTCCTTCCGCCGTCGACGGCACGGATTCTGTGCGGCCAGTGACGCTGCGCGGTCTTTCGCCGGATCAAACCTTGGTGCTCGTAAACGGCACGCGCCGCCATGCTTCGGCGCTGGTGAACGTCAACGGCTCGGTGGGCCGCGGCTCCGCGGCTGTCGACCTCAACACCATTCCTGTCGCCGCGCTCGATCGTGTCGAAGTGTTGCGAGATGGCGCCTCGGCCCAATACGGCTCCGACGCGATCGCCGGCGTCGTCAATCTACGCTTGCGTGAAGCGAGCGAAGGCGGCGGTGCGACGTTCTCGTTTGGACAGTACGACACATCGGTCGATCCATCGCGGTCGTCACGCGATGAGAGCGACGGCCAAACCACGACGATCTCCGGCTGGCAGGGCTTCGCACTTGGCGGCGACGGCTTCCTCACCGTTTCGGCAGAATACCTTCAACGCGATTCAACCAGCCGCGGCGATATCGATCCGGCTTTGTTGCCCGCGCAGATCGTAAACTCGCGCTTCGGTGATCCAGAAGTTGAACAATGGACCGGCTACGTGAACGCCGGACTTCCGCTCGCCAACGGCTGGGAGGCTTATGGCTGGCTGGGCTACCAGGATCGCGACAGCACCAGCGCCGCATTCCCGCGCCGATCCGACAACGTGAACAACGTGCCGGCAATTTATCCGAACGGCTTCTTGCCGCTGATCAACGTCGCTTCGACCGATCTCACGGCCGCGGGCGGCGTGCGCGGACAAGTGGGTGGCTGGGATACGGATGTAAGTTTGGTGTTCGGGCGCAACGCGCTCGACTTCCGAACAGAGAACTCACTCAACTCCACCTATGGCGCAGCATCGCAAACGAGCTTCGACGACGGCAGTCTGATCTACAGCCAGACCGTGTTGGGTATGGACTTCACCCGCGAGATTGACGCAGGCCTCTCGCGGCCGATCAATTTCGCATGGGGCGTCGAAGCGCGTGAAGAAACCTACGAAATAGAAGCAGGCGAACCTGCCTCATACAATCGTGGCCCGGCCGCGGTCCCCACGCTCGCGTCCGGCGCGCAAGGCTTCATCGGCTTCCAGCCCGGAAATGAAGTGGACGAGGATCGCACCGCTTGGGGCGCGTATGTGGACGTCGAAGTGTTTCCCACCGAGCGGCTGCTGATTGGTGCAGCGGTTCGGTTCGAAGACTATTCGGATTTCGGCAACACGCTGAACGGCAAAATCACGGCGCGCTACGACTTCACCGACAATTTTGCGCTTCGCGGCGCGATATCGAGTGGCTTCCGCGCGCCATCGCTACAACAATCTTTCTTCACGTCCACAGCGTCCGTATTCGTGGCGCCGAATGTTGTTGAGACCGGCACCTTCCCCGCGACCAGTGTGGTCGCGCGCACTTTGGGCGCGCAGCCGCTCGAACCAGAGCAGGCCGTAAATTACTCGCTTGGCGCTGTCTTTCAGCTTGGCGATTTCGATCTCACCATCGACGCCTATCGCATCGAGATCAGCGATCAGATCGTGCTGTCCGAGAACATCGCGCGCACATTCAGCCCGCAGGTCGCAGGCCTCCTAGATCCGCTCGGCATCTCTGCGGCGCGCTTCTTCATCAACGGCGTCGAGACTGAAACTCAGGGCGTCGACATCGTCGGCCGCTACCAGCTTGACGGCGGCGGCGTTGGTGATTTCGAGTTTATCGCCGCGGTGAATTTCAACGAGGTCAACGTCACACGCGTACCGACCTCGCTCTCAGCTCTTAGCCCGACGCCTACACTGCTTGGCCGCAACCGCATCCTCACGCTCGAGGAAGGAACGCCTCAGGAAAAAGCGGTGCTCAGTGCGAATTGGTCGTTGGGCGATTTCGGCGCGACCGCACGTGCGAGCTATTACGGCGACGTGCTGCAACCCGGCGCGACGCCCGCGGCTGACTTCCGCACCGGTGAGCACACCTTGTTCGATCTTGAAGGCCGCTATCAGTTCGGCGAGCACGTCACGTTTGCGCTCGGCGTCGACAATGCCTTCGACGAGTACCCCGACGCGGCGCCCGCGGCGCTCAACACCTCAGGCGTTGTCGCCTTCCCGTTCTACTCGCCATTCGGCTTCAACGGCCGGTTCGCCTACGCGCGCGTGAGCGTCGGCTGGTAGCGCGCTCTCTCCTCCCTCGAACTTAAGGCTCGCGCTTCCCAGCGCGAGCCGTGCCTTTTCGGAGCCCTCGCATGTCTTTCACCCGCCGAAGCGTCTTGGTCGGAGGCGCCATTGTGGTCTCTGGCTGCGGACAAGCGAGCGAACCAAGCACGCAGCCGCAGCAGCCAGCGGCGGAAGATCCGCGCCCGCGCGTCTATTCGCACCTCAATCAAACGGCGTCCGATTTCGAGCTTCCGAAACTTGGAGGCGGAACGGCGCATCTCTCCGACTACGCAGGCAAGACGCTTATCTTGTCGTTCGGCGGCCTGTGGTGTCCCGACTGCATCTTGGACGGCCCCTATCTATCTCACCTCGCGCAACTGGCGGCCGCGAGCAATGATGTCGCGTTTCTCGACATCCACACGCGCAACCGCTTCGGCAAATGGGGACCGAACGAGCGCGAGCGAACTGGTCAAACCTCCTACAATGTCGATGAATCCGCGGTCGCGCTGAACGCGTATTTTCAAGAGACCGGTCATTCGTATCCTGTCGCCTTCGATGTAACGCGAACATGGGCGCGCGAAGCCTACGGCATCGAATGGTACCCAACCTACGTCATCGTCGGCCGCAACGGCGTCATTCAACGCTGGCGCACGGACCTCTTCGATCGCGCATCAACCGAGAGCTTCTTCGCAGAGGCGCGAGAGCTCGGTTAGATCACGCGTCGCGGGCGCCCGTTTCCGTAGAGCGACTGCAGAGACTCAACGTTGTTGTTGAGCTTCCCGAGCCAATACGCGTTCTTTGCTGTTCCCCCGACATGCGCACTGGCGGCGGCGGCCTACTTTGCGACGTCGTGGCGCTTGCGGCGTGACCTCGAAGACGCGCGACAGGACTCGGCGCGCACCGCGGCCTGAGACCGTGCAAAACGGCACATGTCGGGAGCCCCCACGCGGGTGATGCGCGGTGACCCACACAACTGCAAGTTACTCATGCTCCCAGTAGAAGCCGAAGAGAGCTGAGCATGGCAAAGAACCCGATTTTCGGCGCGCTGAAGCCCGCATTGAGCGTCGAGGTGTCGCTGCTGGCAACGCGCAACGCCGATATCGACCTGGTGCATGAGCCACGCCGCCAGGAAGCGGTGAATGCGATCGTCGATTGCTGCTCGACCTTCTTCGACAAGGAAATGCGCTGGCAGATCGATTCTGTGCAGCAGAACAACTTCAGCCAGAACGGAATGACGGTGCAGTTCAATGTCACCGCAGGCCAGTCAGGCCACGTACAAACGATTGTCGACCGAGATCTTGGTGAGATGGAGCGAGCATTGGAGTCGCGGCTTCAATCGCTCTTCGGATGGACGCAGGCCGCCGCCGCAGCTCAGATTGAGGCTCACTTCATTCACGAAGCGCAGCGCCTATAGTAGAAAACGGGGCCACTGAACTTCGACAAACTGTGTTGTCGGGTCGAGGATGGAGATTGGTGGTGGCGGGTGGACTTGAACCACCTACCTTGGGGTTATGAATCCCACGCTCTAACCAGATGAGCTACGCCACCGAAGGGCGGTCACATACGCG
>JBEBHI010000333.1:0-1650 GCA_040080935.1 Terricaulis sp. | reverse complement strand
AAGCTCAACGATCCAGAAGCGTCGCGCGCACGTTGGAGGAATAAAAATCCGGCATCGCCAACAATTGCAGCGCCATATACAACACTGCGCGGCGTCCATCTGCGTCCGCCACCGGCGCTATGATCGTGCCGCGATTGCGCGAATTGCCGCGAAAGTCGACGCGGCCGACCGGCTGTCCATCGCGGCTTATGACGTAGCCAAGGACAATGCGATCAGGCGCCATCAGGCGTGGCGCGCTGAAGCTGGTCGGTGCGGCTTCGTAAGCCACGCCCTCATAGGACAGGCGCGCGGCGAGAATAGCTTGGGCCTCTGGACTAGCGTCGTCCCCGCCCACGGAGACACCGAAGCTATCGTTGCTGAAGCCGGCCTCACTGAAGCCGGGAAACGTAACTTCAAGCGCGTAGACGCCTTCGGCCTGATCTCTGGCTTCACAAGCGTAAAGCTGCGTTGTGCGTTGATCCCAGCTGAAGCCGAGATACGATCTGCCCTCGGTTTTCAATTCGCAAACACCGCTGAGCAACTCAACTTCTTCCGCACCCGTGAAGCGATAGTTCAATGTGATGCGCCCGCGGTCGCGGGTGAGGAAGCTGGTTTGCGTCGTCGTGGTGCGGACGATGATGGAGTAGCCACCGGCTGAGCCACCCGATTCCATCAGCCGCGCCCGCGCACCACCGATTTCGAGGCTTTCGACAGGGACCGCGTAAGGTGATGCAGCGGTTGTAGCGGCAACCTCGGCCGGCGCCGTTGCAGCGGGCTCCTGCGCAAAGGCGTTGAACGGCAGCAACGCGCACGTTGCGATCAAGAACAAATGTCTCATCAATGAATCTCTCCCCTATCGTTGATGCGAGCCTGGCGCGCACGGGCGTGCGACGCAATCCACCAGGCGTTGAAGGCTACGACGCCGGGGACTTAGGGCACCCAGCACGCGGCCTGCAAAATGCCCAATGCGAGCGCGATGCCTGACTGGACGATTGCCGCTGAGAACTTTCCGGCGACGATGTCGGTGGTCAGGGTTGGAAAGAGCAGACGCGCGCCGAACTGACCAATAGTCTGAACCAGAAGCGCCCCCGCACCCCATATCGTCACTTGCATCAACGAGCCGCTTACACTGATGACAAGCGCGAGGGGAATGACAAAGCCGAGCAGTGCGCCGGTTAAGCCGAGCGCGGCAGCGCCGTTGCCCTCGCGCATGAGCTTGAATTCATTGTGCGGCGTAGTCCGAACGTAAATGAAGACAAACAACGCTGTCAGCGCGACGGCTGCGCCGAAATAAGCCGCGAATGCAGAGAAAGAGCCCACCAAACCAGGATCGTAATCGGTCATGTTGTTCAACGCTCGCGTGACAAGATCGGGCCAGCGTACATCACGACGCCCATTTCCGCGATTGGCCTACTCATTCCGAGTCGGTCAACCGCTTAGCACGCGCTGCGCTCTCGCCAATATGCGCCTTTCGGCGACGCGACGCACAATTTGGAGCCACCTGCGGGCGCCAGTGTCCGGCAACGGACAGATTATTTCGCAGCCGCATGCTGAGATCGGCAACGGGGAAAATGAGATGCCGAGGGAAGTCCAAGAATCGAGAAGGTCCTACATCCTGCGACACGCTGAGCGCTTAGCCGAGAGCGGGGACTTTTCTACATGCCACGCCAT
>JBEBHI010000040.1:0-23249 GCA_040080935.1 Terricaulis sp. | reverse complement strand
GATCGCATCGCCGAGTGGGATCCATACGCAACGCCAATTCTGACGGAAACCGCCGGTAAGGCCCGTTACGAAGATCTGACCGAAGGCGTCGCTGTTCGCGACGAGTTCGACGAAGCCACAGGCATTTCGTCGAAGGTTGTTATCGACTGGCGTTCGACCGCGAAGGGTTCGGAATTGAAGCCGGCGATCTCGGTGCTCAACGCCAAGGGCGTGGTGGTGAAAACCTACGCGCTCTCAGTCGGCGCCATTCTCTCGGTTGCGGACGGCGATGACGTCACGCCAGGCCAAGACCTCGCGCGTATCCCGACGGGTGGTGCGAAAACCCGTGACATCACGGGCGGTCTGCCGCGCGTTGCGGAACTGTTCGAAGCCCGCCGTCCGAAGGATCACGCGATCATCGCCGAAGGCGACGGCCGCGTAGAGTTCGGCAAGGACTACAAGAACAAGCGCCGCCTGCGCGTTGTGCCGGAAGATGAGAGCCTCGAGGCGATCGAGTACATGATCCCGAAGGGCAAGCACATTCCGGTGCAAGAAGGCGACTTCGTGAAGAAGGGCGATTACCTGCTCGACGGCAACCCCGCGCCGCAGGACATCCTCTCCATTCTTGGTGTCGAAGCGCTCGCGAATTACCTCGTTGAGGAAATTCAGAAAGTGTACCGTCTGCAAGGCGTGCCGATTAACGACAAGCACATCGAAGTGATCGTTCGCCAGATGCTGCAAAAGGTCGAGATCATGGAATCGGGTGACACCGAATTCCTGAAGGGTGAAGCCGTCGAAGCGCTGGATCTCGAAGACGAGAACCGTCGCGTGAAGGAACTCGGTCTGGCGCCGGCGACCGCGCAACCGATGTTGCTCGGCATCACCAAGGCCTCGCTGCAAACGCGTTCGTTCATCTCGGCAGCGTCGTTCCAAGAGACCACGCGCGTGCTCACCGAAGCTGCTGCTTACGGCAAGTCGGACACGCTCGAAGGCCTCAAGGAAAACGTCATCGTCGGCCGTCTCATCCCAGCCGGTACGGGTGGTCAGCTCCGCCGTTACCAGAAGCTCGCCGCCGAGCGCGACGCGCAACTGGCGATCGAGCGCGGCGACGATGCCCGCATCGCACAACCGGAAGCAGCCGAATAAGAGCGGCACGGCACTAGGAAGAAACGCCCACTAACAAAACGGCCCGGGAGCAGTCCCGGGCCGTTTCAGTTTCGGCGTCAGCCTATTGTGATGGCGCACCGCCGCCAGGGGCGCTGCGGTCCTGCATGCGATCGGAGCCAGCGCCCCATTGATAGGTGAGCGCCAGCCGAAGGCGCACGCCCTGGCTCTGTGTCTCGGTGCGTTCGACGAAGCTGCCAGTTGTCGTGGTGGAGATCGCATCGTCACTGGAGAAGACGTCCTGCACGATGAGGACGCCAAAAATTTCAGGCGTGAGCCTACGCCGCCAAGTCAGATTGGTCTGTGTGCTGGCTTCGGTTTCACCTTGCAGCGAATGCGTGGGGCCATTGAAGCGCACATCGAGTGCGAAATTGTTCGCACCGACGCGCCCTTGTTCAGGGTCGCGGTATTCGAGCTGCACGCTCCCTGAATATTCGAGTTCGCTGCTGCGCGTTATGCTCGCGCCGTTGAGCGTGTCGAACTCGTTGCTAAGCGCGCTGCCGCTCAGCGAGTAACGCCAGCGCTCCGCGAGCGGACCACGCCAGATCACTTGCAAGCCACGCTGATCGCTGCTGCCGGCGTTGGCTTGGGTGTACAATGTCACCGCGCCAATCTGCTGCGTAAAAGGCGACGTAACGTTGTCGCTGATGCGATCAAAGAAAGTGAGGCTGAATGTCCGGCCCTCACTCTGCCAGTTCAGATTGGCTTCGAAGGCATCAGTGGTCATCGGTTGTAAATTGGGATTGCCGCCGACCGCGTGAGTGGTGTCGATGAACCGGACGGTGGGATCAAGATCGCGCAATGCTGGCCGGGAAATGCGGCTCGAGTAGGAGAGATCGAGGTTGAGACCTTCGGTCAGCGCACGGCGCAGGTGCAAAGTCGGGAAGAGGCGCGTGTCGATGTCATCGCTCTCATCGCCGGCGCCGACTACTTCGCGACGATAACTCTCCGCGCGAACGCCCGGCAATATGGTCCATTCTCCGGCGTCGATTTGATATGTCCCGTAAGCAGCCAGCGTCTCCTCGCGGGCATTGAGGCTGGTGGCGTAGTCTGCCACGCCCGGCGCGCCGATCAGCCTCTCTAAGTTGTTGTCGACATCGTATTGTTGGCTATCCAGCGCCGCGCCGACACTCAGGAAATTGTGCTGACCAAGTGGGGTTTCGTAATCGAGCTTCGAGGCAAGTGACTCTGTGCTGGAGGCGACATGCGTCGCAAAACTGCTCAACGCGCTGGCAGCCGGCAATTGCAAAATGGTCTGATCGTTGTCGTTGTCGCTCTGGTTGAACGCCAGATTGAATTTGAGCTGCTCGCGCTGCCGGTGGCCGTCGTGCTGGTAGTCGAAATTGAGCGCTCGATACTCGAAGCTGCCCTCGGTCAGCGTCACCTGATCCAGTACGGGACCGAACGAATTTTCGCGCGCGATAGGTTGACGCAAGTCGGGGCCGCCGCCGCCGACATTGGCCGAGAGCGTGAAGTTATTGTCGGTGTTCGGTGCGTAGCCGACTTGCAGCCAGCCGTAGGCGGCGTCGAACGCTCGATTGATGTCGCCGGTGTCTGTTGTCACTAGCCCGGAGGGGATATCGCTGCGCACGCGGTTGTAGTCGCGCTCGGACTCATTGTGATTGAGGCCCGCCCACAAGCTGACCGTCCATGGTCCGCGAGCCCAACTAGGGCCGACATTGACCAAATAGCCTTGAGCGGAATTGACGCCGACGCTCGCCGAGCCGCTTGCGCCAGCGTCGTGTCGTTGGCGGGTGATGATGTTGATGATGCCGCCTGAGGCCTGTGCTGAATATTGCGCCGAGGGATTGCTGATGACTTCGATCCGTTCGACGCTACCGCCAGGAAGGCCGCGCAAGATCTGCTCCAGATTGCCGCCAGGCACGGGCTGTCCATTGATCTGGATTGTGACGTTCGAGGCGCCGAGCAGCGTGATCGCGCCATCTGGAGCGACGCTCACCGACGGTATGCGGCCCAGGACGTCGAACATGTCGGTGCTCTGCGCGACGGGATCGTCGCGGAGTGTGTAAGTGCGCCTGTCGATGCGCACCTGATCGCCGCGCTCGGCGAGCACGACGATGTCGTTGCTATCCTCTTCATCCGTGGATTGCGTCTCGGCGGGGGCCGGCGTCGGAGCGGGCGCCGGCGATTGCTCCGCGTGCGCAACGCCGTTCGCCGTGAGAACCGCGAACGAAGCCGAGAGGAGGCATGTTAGGCGACGGGCCTGTCCCATGAACGCCGTGTGTCGGAATTCGCGGTTCTGAGCAATCGTGCGCCTGCAAAACAAAACGGCCCGGGAGCAATCCCGGGCCGTTTCAATTTGCGCTGTGGTTTCGCTTACCAGACGCGGACGCGTTGGTCCGGCGCCAAGTACTGCGCTTGGCCTTCTTGGACGTTGAAGGCGGTGTACCAAGCATCGAGGTTGCGCACCGTGAGGGCGCGGAACATGCCCGGCGCGTGGCCGTCAGTGGCGATGCGGCCGCGCAGGGCTTCATCGCGCATTTTGGTCGCCCAGGTTTGCGCATAGGCGATGAAGAAGCGCTGGTCGCCTGTCAGGCCATTGATCACCGGCGCTTCGTGGCCGTTGAGCGAGGCGTGGTAGGCGTCATACGCGGCTTGCAGGCCGGCGACGTCGGCGATGTTTTCGCCAAGCGTCAGCGTGCCGTTCACGTGCAGACCCGGCAACGCTTCGTACGTGTCGTATTGGCGGGCCAGCGCTTCGCCTTGGGTACGGAAGGCCGCCAGATCGGCGTCCGTCCACCAATTGCGCAGAGCGCCCGTGGAGTCGAATGCGGCGCCGTTGTTGTCGAAGCTGTGACTGATCTCGTGGCCAATCACCGCGCCGATGGCGCCGTAATTGTAGGCGGCGTCAGCGTTGGCGTTGAAGAACGGCGGTTGCAGGATAGCGGCCGGGAAGTTGAGGCCGTTCTGAACCGGCAGGTTCACGGCATTGACCGTTTGCGGCGTCATCCACCATTCGTTGCGATCCATCGGATGACCGATCTTGGCGAGTTGATGCGCGTATTCCGCACGCTCTCCATTGACCTCGTTGGCGTACGCATCGTTGGCCGAGACGTCGTAGTGCGAATAATCGCGCCAGCTGTCCGGGTAACCGACACCGACGACGATGGTCTCGACTTTACGGAGAGCTTCAGCGCGCGTGGCGTCCGCCATCCAGCTGAGCCCTTGGATGCGAGCAGCGAAGGCGGTCTTGATGTTCTCGACCATGCCTTGGACTTCTTCGCGCGCCGAGGCGGGGAAGTAGCGCTGAACGTAGGCTTGGCCGACGGCATCGCCGAGATACGTGTCGAGTGCGTCAAGCGCGCGCTTGGCGCGGTCGCGTTGTTGCGGCGTGCCCGCGAGCGTGGTGCCGTAGAAGGCGAAGTGGGCTTGATCGATCGTGCTCGGCAGCGCGTCGGCGTGCGAGTTGATCTGGTGGAACGCTAGCCAATCCTTCCAGGATTGGATCGGCGCGGAAGCCACCAGCGCCGAAAGGCGCGTGATTGCCGGCGCGTGATAGGCGGCGAAACGTTGTTGGTTGCCCAGTTGCGCGGCAGTCAGGAACGCGTTCCAGTCGATGCCCGGCGCGCGTTGACCGAGTTCAGCGCGGCTCCATACGGCGGCCGATGACGGAATGTCTTCGCTTTGCTCGCGCGTGACGTGAGCGCGGGCGATTTGCACTTCGAGATCGAAGATACGTTGAGCGCGAGCGCGGGCGTCGGAGACGCCGGCGAGCGTCAGCAGGCGCTCGATGTAGGCGCGATACTCACCACGGATGCGGACCATGTCCGCGTCGTTGGAGAGATAGTATTCGCGCTCCGGCAGGCCGAGGCCGCCTTGCAGGAAGTACGGCAGCACTTCGCCCGGCGTCGCCAGGCCTTGCGTGACGAAGACGCCGAGGAGGTTCTCGGTTCCAAAATCGGTGGCGTTCAGCGGATCGACGTCAGCGCGAAGTTGCTCGCCGAGCACGCGTGAGAGATCAGCGCGCGTGCTGATCGCGTTGAAGCGCGCGAGATCGGCTTGGACCGGCGCCATGCCTGCGGCGTCGATTGCCGCGGTGTTGGTGTAGGCGTTGTAGAAATTGGCGATGCGCGCGTTGTCTGTGCCTGCTGCTGGGTTTGATCCGACGATGCCCTGCACCAACTCTGTGGTCTGCTGCTCAGTCGTCAGCGACGCGCGGTAGAACGACCCGATGTTCGACCGGTCCGCTGGGATCTCGGTGTTACGCTGCCACGCGCCGTTGGCGTAGTTGTAGAAATCGTCGCCGGGCTGGGCATTTGTATCCATCGCTGCGAGATCGAGGCCGATCTCGGATGGCGCGGTGGCGCGGTTGCATGCGGCGACGCCGCAGACCAGGGCCGCGCTCAGAGCGAGCGCGGACACAAACCGTATAGACATGGGAACAACGTCCTTTTCGTAACAAACTTGGCCACGGCATAGGCCCGTGCGCGCACGTCAGCAATCGACGCTGGCGCCTTGGAACGCACGATTATCGTGGAATAGCGGGCTTTCGTCGCAAACGCGGGCGACCCGCGCGGCGGCTAGAATTGCGGCATGGGTGGCCCGCCCGGCTGCTGATCTTGCGGCGGCCGCTGCGGGCCGGAGCCGAACTGATATGTCAGCGCTAGGCGCAGACGCGTGCCCGGGCTCTCAAATTCAGTGCGCTCGTAATAGTCGTCGGTTGTGACTTCCGAGACTTGGTCGGCGCTGTCGAAGATGTCCTGCACGTTGAGGACGCCGAAGAGGCGTGAGGTGAGGCGGCGGCGCCAGGTGAAGTTCGCAGTGACGAACTCGCTGCGCTCCGATTGCAGGCCGTGACGCGGTCCCTGAAAGCGAACCTCGAATTGGTATTGATTGGCGCCCGCCGCTTCTTGGTCAGCGTCGCGATAATCGAGCTGCGCGATGCCGTCATACTCAACCGCCTCGCGGCGAATGCGGCCTGTGGTGCTGAGGAAGTCGTACTCGCGGTTCAGGACATTGCCGCTGAGCGAATAGCGCCAGCGCTCGCCGATCGGGCCGCGCAACAATGCTTGCAGGCCGCGCTGCTCGCTTTCGCCGGCGTTCACCGGCATGGTGACGATGACACCATCGCCGTTCACATCGGTGAATTGCGACCAGTTGTCCTTGGTGATGCGATCGAAGAACGTGACGCTGAAGCTTGCGCCGGCGTTCTGATAGACAAGGTTGGCTTCGAAAGCGTCGGTCGTCATCGGCTCAAGATTTGGATTGCCGGATTGCGCGCGGTTGGCGTCGTTGAACCGGAACGCTGGATCGAGTTGTTCGAAGCCGGGACGCTGGATCCGGCTCGAATAGCTCAGATCGACATTGATGTGCGACGTTAGCTCGTTGCGGATGTGCAGGCTCGGAAACGCACGCACATCCGTGTCGTCGGTTTCGAGCGCGCCAGAGACCACTTCGCGACGATACCCTTCGACGCGGAGACCGGGCAGCCATTTCCAATCGCCAGTGCTGAATTGGTAGGTCGAGTAAGCCGCAAGCGTTTGGCTTGTGCCTTCCAGTCGTGATGTAAACGCCGGCGGCGCCGCACCGCTGATTTGAGTGAGCGTGCTGTCGATCGTTTGATCTGTGTGATCGAACGAGGCGCCGAGCGTCAAAAATTGCTCAGATGGAAGCGGTTGCTCCACATCGAAGTCGCTGGCGAAGTTGAGCGTATCTTGCTCTGAACGCGTCGCGTAAGCGACAGCCGGACCGCCGCCAGCGGGCGTGATCGCAAACTGCGATCTTGAATCGCCGGTGAATTGGCTCAGTACCGAGTTGAATTTGATGAGTTCGCGCGGCGCATCGCCTTGCTGTTGGAAGTCGAAAGTGACCTGCGCGCTGTCGAATGTGTTGTCGGAGACGACGTCTGTCGTGGATATCGGCCCGAACCCGTTGGAGAGCGCCGATCCTTGTTCGAGCCTGAAATTGTGCTCGCCGCCATCAAGTGAAAGGCTCATGCGCCGACGCTCAGTCGGGCTGTAAGCGGCTTGCAATTGGCTGATATAAAAGCCGTTGTACTCGAAATGGCGCAGGCCGTCTTCGGTCGTCACCGCGCCGCCGGGTGGGGTTTGACGTTCGCGTGTGAGGTCGTTGTCGCCTTCGCCGCCGTAAATGCCGGTTTGACCGCTAAACGCCCATTGCCCTGAGGAATAGCTAGGCGAGACGCCGAGGTGATAGCCGCCGAGCGAGTCCGCGCTCGTCTGAATCGAGCCGTTGAAGCCAGCATCGAAACGGCGGCGCGTGATGATGTTGATGATGCCGCCTGACGCGTCAGCCGCATATTGCGCCGAAGGATTGGTGATCACTTCTATGCGCTCGACGCTGCCACCTGGGATGCCGCGGAGCACTTGCTCCAAATTGTCGCCCGGCACAGGGCGGCCATTGATTTGGATTTGCACGCCTTCGGCGCCGAGCAATGTGATGCTGCCATCCGGCGCCACGCTGACTGAAGGGATGCGGCCCAACACGTCGAACATGTTGGTGCTTTGGGCGACGGGGTCATCGCGCAAAGTGTAAGTGCGGCGGTCGATGCGGATTTGATCGCCCGGCTCGGCGAGCACAACAATGTCGTTGTTCTCTTCGCCGGCCATCGCGTCCGCTTCAGCAGGCGCGGGCGCTGGCTGCGGCGTTTGTTGCGCGTACGCGCTTTCGCCCGCGATCAAAAAGACGAAGGACGCGGACAGCAGCCAGGGCACGCGATTGTTGGAACTCATGCTCGCGATCTGTCCGAATTCGCGGACCCACGCAAATTAAGCTCCACCAATCGCCACCCAGGAGCGGCGAATGGTTCGCAACTAGTCGCCGAAAATGTCCATCAGATCGAAGCCGCCACGCCGGCGACGCTGACCGGCGCGCTGATCGTAGCCGCCTTCGCCACGCTCTCCGCTTTCCCCGCGCTCACCATACTCACCGCGCTCTCCATAGCTTTGCTGCGGGCGCTGCTGTTGTTGCGGGGCCTGTTGCGGATGCGAACGACGATAGGCGTCGGGATCCTGATAGAACTGGCTGCGGTCCTGCTCGAAGGCGACGCGCTCGTCCTTGGCGCCCGAGATGATCTTTTCGAGCTCACCCCGATCCAGCCACACGCCGCGGCAAGTCGGGCACATGTCGAAAGCGACATCATCGCGCTTCACCTCGGTCATTGAGGCATTGCAGTTCGGGCACATCAAAAGCGGCATCAGGTCCTCCGTTCCTGCAAGGCATATGGGGCAGGAACGCATAGGAAAAACCTGCGACCGATGCGGCGGATTTTCGCAACGTCAGCTGGATTGCTCTAGTGTATTGCGTGTCCGAATCGAGCGGGAACAATGACAAATCAAGTCTCTGAGGCGCTGAAGCGTATTAAGCCGTCAGCCACCATGGCGATGAGCGCCAAAGCGCGCGCGCTAAAGGCCGCCGGCCGCGATTGCATTGCTCTTTCGCAAGGCGAGCCGGATTTCGACACGCCCGAGAACATCAAGGAAGCCGCCATCGTCGCCATGCGCGAAGGCAAGACCAAATACACCGATGTCGACGGCATTCCTGAACTGAAGGATGCGATCTGCGCCAAGTTCAAGCGTGAGAACGGGCTTGAGTACAAGCGCGAGCAAATCAACGTGTCGCCCGGCGGCAAGCCGGTGATCTTCAACGCCTGGATGGCGACGCTCAATCCGGGCGACGAAGTGATCATCCCCGCGCCGTATTGGGTGAGTTATCCAGACATGGCGATCATGTGTGGTGGCACGCCGGTGTTCATCGACACCACGACCGAGGACGGATTCAAAATTCAGCCAGAGGCGCTGGCGAAGGCGATCACACCGCACACGAAGTGGTTGCTGCTGAACTCGCCCTCTAACCCATCAGGCGCTGCGTACACGCGCGATGAGTTGAAGGCGCTCGCCGCTGTGCTGGTCGACTATCCACACGTGCTCATCCTCACCGACGATATGTACGAGCATCTCGTCTATGGCGATTTCGAATTCACGACGATCGCGCAAGTCGAGCCGCGTTTGTATGACCGCACGCTGACCATGAATGGCGTGTCGAAGGCGTACTCCATGACGGGTTGGCGCATCGGCTATGCCGGCGGCCCGCAATGGCTGATCAAGGCGATGTCGAACGTGATGGGGCAGACTACCTCTAACCCTTGCTCGATCTCGCAATGGGCTGCGGTCGAAGCGCTGAACGGCACGCAAGATTTCATTCCGAAGAACAAGAAGCTCTTTCAGGAGCGCCGCGATCTCGTGGTCTCGATGCTCAACCAGGCGCGCGGGTTGAAGTGCCCGACGCCTGAGGGCGCGTTCTACGTCTATCCGTCCTGCGCTGAGTTGATTGGCAAGAAGACACCAACCGGCACGGTGATTGCGAACGACGAAGCGTTCGCCGTTGCTCTGCTGGAAGCCGAAGGTGTCGCCGTCGTGCACGGCGCTGCTTTCGGACTCTCGCCGAACTTTCGCATCTCGTACGCGACGTCCAACCAGTGCCTGGAAGACGCGTGCGCGCGCATCCAGCGCTTTTGCGGCAGCTTGAGCTAACTCGCGCGCAACATAGGCCAAACACGGTTGGCCAATCGTGCGTTTGCGATGAACGGCGCGTCGTTCCCGGGAATGTGAATTGCCGGAGGCCATGATCGGGCGCTCCCTCGTGTGTGCGAGGAGGATTGTCCATGAAGCGAGCATTGCTTGCTGGCGCCGTTATCGCCGCCAGCCTTTTTACATTTGCCGACGCGGTCGCCGCCGATTCCGGTGTCGGCCCCATCGTCGTCTATGGCAGGGGACCAGCCCAAGACTGCTACGTCGCCGCGGCCAACGATCGCCACAGCCGCGGCGCGATCTCGGTTTGTAGTCTGGCGCTCAACCACGATTTTTTGACGCGAGCGGATCGCACGGCAACGCTCGTCAATCGCGGCGTGCTCCTAATGCGCCGCGGTCTCGATGAGCGCGCGCTCTTTGATTTTGACGACGCAGCGGCGCTCAGCCCTGAGTTCAGCGAAGCGCACGTCATGCGCGGCATCGCGCTTGTGCAGCTTGGCCGTTATCCCGAGGCGATCGACACGCTCACACGCGCAATCGCAATGCATCCAGATCGGCCTGAGCGCGCCTATTTCTATCGCGGCGCTGCTTACGAGGAAGTCGGCAATGCGCACGGCGCTTACGCTGACTATCAGCAGGCCAGCACCCTTGCGCCTGAGTGGCGCTCGCCGACGACGGAGTTGGCGCGCTTCCAGGTGAGGCGACACTAGCTGCGCTTCTAGTTCTCGAGTTTGAACGAAAGCCCGGCTTTTTCCTGCAAGCGCGCGACCAGCGCATCACCCATGGCGGCGGCCGGTGTCCAGATTCCACCGGGCGTCGTCTGGCGGCTGGTGTCTTTCAGAACCAGCGCCGCTTCTGAGATCATCTTCGACGTGGAGCCGTAACCCGGATCCTTGTCGCCATAGACGCTTGCCCGAAGTGTGCGGCCGTCAGCGGCCGTGCCGACATAGAGCACGTCGTACATGCCGGTTTCGCGCGCTTCCTTATCCGGACCTTCGCCGGGTTTCGGCAGCGCAAACTGCGTTAGGAGCATGCGTGTCGGCGCAAAGCCCAACAAGGCGCGCTGCGTGTTCGATGCGCTTTGCGCGGACTTGGCGCGCTGCTTGCCCTTTGGCCCGCCGCCGGTCGCCATCATTTCGCTATAGGTAAAATCGCGCCCGTACGGATATTTCGCGAGCGCGTTGGTGCGGTGAACGTTCTTTGTGTTGATCGAGGCCATAACGAACGGCGCGGCCCACGAATTAATGTCCGCGTCTTCGGTGACGACATCACCATTTGGCTGCGGCGTAAGCCGCTCCGGCGAGAGCAGAAACGGGTCGGTCATGCTTGTGGCGAGCGCAGGTTCGCGTTTCACCGCTTCAAGCGTCGCCAACATTGACGCCATCGTGCCGCCGGAGAACGTGCCTTTCATTTTGCGCACACGCCCGCGTACGTCGCGCAACGGTTGGCCAAAGCGCGCCTTCGCTTCTTGCTGCAAGAACCAAACCCCGCAATCGAACGGGATCGAGTCGAAGCCGCAAGAGAAGACGATGCGCGCGCCGCTTTCCTGCGCCGTCTTCTCGTACTTGGCGATCATCGCCGCCATCCAGTTCGGCTCGCCGCAGAGATCGACGTAATCGGTGCCGGCTTTGGCGCAAGCCGCTAGCAAGCCTTCGCCATAGCGCTGATAGGGGCCGACCGTGGTGATCACCACGCGCGCGCGATGCGCCAGGGCATCAAGCGCGTTGGAGTCGGTGGCGCCGGCGACGATGATCGGCAATTTGTACGACGCGCCAATATCGTTGCGTACGAACTTGAGCTTTTCTTCGTCGCGGCCTGCGAGCGCCCAACGCAGCTCACCTTCCGCTCCGTAAACGCGCATCAGATGCTCTGCGACGAGCTTTCCGGTGAAGCCCGTCGCGCCGTAAACAACGAGATCGAATTCTTGTGCGCTCATGCCCGTCCTCCGCGCGGGCCTTATGGACCGCCATCGCTTCGTGAGCAAACGCCGACTCTGGTCGGCGCGACCGCGACAGTCCATAGAGAGCGCGACTCATGCCGCCGCTCGCTATCGCCGCCGCCATCGCTTCAGCCGTGATCCACGCCAGCTGGAACGCCGTCCTCAAAGGCGGCACGGATCGCGTTACGGATTCCTTCTTGATCGCCGTTGGTGGGCTTGGCGCGGGGCTAGTGATTATTCTCTTGCTCGGCGCGCCGCCACCGGCGGCGTGGCCGTACCTCGCGCTCACAGTCTGCATTCATCTCGCGTACTGGTTCTGCCTGTTCAAAGGTTACGACGCCGGCGACATGAGCCACGTCTACACGCTCTCGCGTGGCATGGCGCCGGTGCTTGTCGCTGTGGGAGCGGTGTTGACGGTGCAAGAAATTCCACCGCCGCTCAAAATGCTCGGCATCGCCTTCGTTTCCATTGGCGTGTTCACCGTCGGCGCAAGCCCGCGCGCACCGTTGCGCGCAACGTTGTGGGCGGGCGCTATCGGGCTTTGTATTGCGTCCTATTCGCTGGTGGATGCGCTTGGGTCGCGCGCGACCGGAAACGCCATCATCTTCCTCGGTTGGTCGATGGCGTTGATGTCAGTGCCGATGGCGGCGTTTGCGTTCTATCGGCGCGGCGTGAGGCGTCTACTCACGGATGCCGCCGTTGCGCCGTGGCGCGGCATTGGCGTGGGGATCATCAGCTTCGCTGGTTATGGCCTCGTGCTGTGGGCGCAGACATTTGCGCCGATCGCACAGGTAACGGCGCTGCGCGAGACTTCGGTGGTATGGGGCGCTCTGATCGCGTTTATCTTCCTGCACGAAGAGCTCGGACCGCGACGTTGGCTCGGCGCATCGATTGTGGCCCTCGGCGCTGGCTTGATCGCGTTCGCTTGAGTAGGTTCGCAGCCGATGTCCGACCTCCAGATCATTCGCATTGATGACGCCAAAGCGCTGGTCCGCGTTGGCGTGCCAGACCCTGAGCGGGCGACGCCGCAAGAGGTGCGTATCTCGGTGACGCTCGCGCTGGCCGATCCGCCAGACTTCACGGCGCACGACCGCATTGGCGCCACCACGGACTACGATCGCATTCTCCACTTCATCCGCGATGATCTGGGCGAGCCAGCGCATTTAATCGAGACGCTTTCAGATCGCGTCGCTGGCCATTGCCTTTCGCTATCGGAGCGCGCGCGGTGGGTTGAGGTGACGGTGAAAAAGCCCTCGGTGCTTTCCGGCGATGGCTTGGTCGCGGTGACGATCCGCCGTGAGCGCGCGCAATGAGCCGTTGGTTGCTCGTCACCGGGGTGCGCCGACTCGGCGCTGAGATCGCCAAAGCCGCCGCCGCGCGCGGCTGGAGCGTTTTGCTGCACTACGGCAGCAGCGCAGACGAAGCCGAGCAGGTGGCCGCGGCTATCCGCGCGCAAGGCGGTGAGGCGAAAACAGTGCAATGCGATTTCGCGGACGCCGCCGCTGTATCGACTCTCATTTCGCAGTGCGTGACACTAGCGAGCGCGCCGATCACTGGCTTGGTGAATTGCGCTGCGATCTTCAAGCACGACGACGCGGCGACGTTCACGGCAGAAGCGCTCAACCAGCATTTCGCAATCAACGCGACGGCGCCGATGTTGCTGACACAAGCGCTGGCCGCGCAAGCCGATGCACCGCAGCGTACGGTCGTGAACTTGCTCGATTACAAGCTGGCGACGCCGTATCAGGATCACTTCTCCTACACGATTTCCAAATTTGCGCTCGCGGGCGCGACGGAAATGTTTGCACGCGCGCTGGCGCCGTCGGTGCGTGTCAACGCTGTCGCGCCCGCATACGCATTGCCTTCACCGGGCCAGCCGCAGCAATCGTTCGAGCAGCAGCATGACAAGACGCCGCTCGGCTATGGCGTCACGCCAAACGATGTGTCCGAAGCTGTGCTCTATCTGCTCGATGCGCCCGCTGTGACCGGGCAGGTGATCTACGTCGATGCTGGACAGCGTTTCTTGCCACGCGATCGTGACTTCGCTTTTTTCGCATCGTGACTGCCGTCACATCGGTATGGCTAACTGCCTATTACCTTCCACTCATCGGATCGACGGACGGTTCGAGATGAGATGGAGCAGGAAATGTCCAAGTTTTATTGTCTGGTCGCGGCGCTGGCAGTGTTCGCTCCTCTGGCCTTCGCGACGATGAACCAAGCCGCGCAAATGGTCATCTAACGGGTCTTCGACCTGAACTTTCCCAGGCCCCCGATTTCAAAGGCGGGCGCAAGAGCAGGCAAGTCCCATGAGAAGCCCACAAGATTGAGGGCGCTGGTCCCACCGGCGCCCCCTTTCGCGTTATTATACTTCACGGACCCAGCTCGGGCTAAAGCCCTAGAGCCACAAGCGGAGAGACACAGAACCGCTTTCCCCAAGCCCCAATCCTAAATGTGGATAAAGCTAGGACTCCGGGCCTAGGATAGGAACGGCAAAAGGGGCCTATAAGAGGCGATGAAAAAGCTCAACTTCGCAGAAGTCGTCGGCATGGTGATCGCGGGCTTTTTCTTCTTCGTGCTTCTGGCGTTCATTGTGATCAGCGCACTTGCGCTTGTGTTTTCGTGACGTAGCGGACTGCAAATCCGCGCACCCCACGCCAGTTTTCAAGACTGCTGCCTTCCGGCCTGACAGGCCCGGCGCTCTAACCAACACTTGCCAAAGCGAGCCGCGATCCCATCTAGCGAAGTGCGTCCGAAATGGACGCCGGACCAAGAGGCACCGCGTATAGCCAGCGCTCACGGCAGGACGCTTTAGGCGTTCGTAAGGCCAACCGAGCCAGCGCCAAAGACGCACAGCGTGGACCGCGTAAACGCCGCGAAAGCGGCACGTACGCAACCCCTAACTATTAGGAGGAACGCATGGCGTTCGTCTTTTTAGCGCTTCGCGTCGCGCGCACCTTTGCGCTCGTCGTCGTCGTGCGCGTTACCTGACTTTACTAAGCAGAAGCGGTGGGGCGTTCGTCCCGCCGCGTTTGCACGGACTCTCTCGGTGTAAGGCACGTCGCGTTATTATACTTCACGGACCGGCAAAAGTCGTTCTTGATATGTTCTATATATGGGACTATAGTCCTATGGATGAAAGCCGATCCCCTGCATGGCCGGGGCGCTCGCACAAACGCGAGCGGCCGTTACGAGCGCTTCGCCCGCGAAGCTTTTGACGACGGCTGGGTAGGGGAAGATGGCGCCAAGCCGTTCGAGACGATCGTCACGCCAGAGCTGGCGAAGAGCATCATCTCGACCAACCAAAGCCCCGACATCTCGTTCGATCAGTCGATCAATCCGTACCGGGGTTGCGAGCACGGCTGCATCTATTGCTACGCGCGTCCCAACCACGCTTACGTTGGGCTCTCGCCCGGCTTAGATTTTGAGACGAAGCTGTTTGTGAAAGCGAACGCAGTCGAGCTGCTTGAGCGTGAGTTCGCAAAGCCAAGCTACAAACCGAAGACGATTATGCTTGGCGGCGTCACCGACATCTATCAGCCGATTGAACGCGGTTACGGCATCACGCGCGGCATTCTCGAAGTGATGGAACGCTGGCGCCATCCGGTGTCGCTCATCACCAAATCGCAGCTGGTGATCCGCGATATCGATATTCTCGCGCGCTTGGCGGAGCGTGGTTTGACGAAGGCGGCGATCTCCGTGACATCGCTGGAGCGCCGCATTTCACGCGTGATGGAGCCGCGCGCAGCCGCGCCGCATCGGCGTGTCGAAGCGATCCGCATGTTGGCCGACGCGGGCGTGCCAGTGACGGTGATGGTCGCGCCCATCGTGCCGGCCATCAATGACAGCGAGATCGAGGCTATCTTGGAAGAATGCGCGAAAGCAGGCGCGAGCGCCGCGGGCTACGTGGTGTTGAGGCTGCCCCTTGAGATCAAGGATCTCTTCCGCGAATGGCTCCACACCCACTTCCCTGACCGTGCGACGCGCGTGATGTCGCTGGTGCGCCAGATGCGCAATGGGCGCGACTACGATCCTGAGTGGGGCAAGCGCCAGAAGGGCGAGGGGCCGTACGCAAAACTGATCGCCGACCGTTTCGCGGCGGCATGCCGGCGGCATGGCTTCGACAAGCCGAGGTTGGCGCTGGATCACACACAATTTCGGCGACCCTTGGAGCACGGCGGCCAGCAGGACCTCTTCTCCTCGGAGTAGCCTCGCGCCGGAGCGCGGGCTAAGACGAACCTGAGGGTAGGAGGACGCTCGCATGCGCACAGATGGCCAACGCCGTTCGGACAATTACGAAGACCGCGGTCGTGGGACCGGTGGTGGCGGTATGGGCGGTGGTGGCCTGCCAGGCGGCATGCTGTTCGCCATCCTGCGCCGCATCGGTCTGCGCGGCATCCTGATCGCTGCGGTCGTTGGTGGCGTTGTCTGGTTTGCCTTCCCGCAATTTCGTGCGCCGATCATGGCGCTGCTCGGGCTTGGTGGCGGCGGCGGGCAAGTCGTTCAAGGCGAAGGCAGCACCTGCGAGAGTTCTGCGGCCGCGACACAAGCGTGCGATTCATCGCGCGCCGTCCTGGCGTCGACCGAAGACGTTTGGGCATCTCAGTTCCAGCAAGGCCGCTTGCCGCGCTACAACAACCAACAACCGGGCGCGTATCAGAATCCGACACTGGTGATCTATTCGGGCGCTGTGAGCACCGAAGGTTGCGGCAGCGCGAGCTCCGATGTCGGCCCGTTCTACTGCCCAGGCGACCGCAAGCTCTATGTCGACCCGAGCTTCTACCAAGTTATGGAAAGCCGTCTCAGCGCGCCGGGTGATTTTGCGCAAGCGTACGTGATCGCGCACGAGATCGGGCACCACGTGCAGAACTTGATCGGCGCGACGCAAGTCCAAGTGCAAGGCGAGACTGCGAACCAAACGTCGGTGCGCGTTGAGCTGCAGGCCGATTGCTTCGCCGGCGTGTGGGGCCACACCGCGCGCTCGACGCTCGCGATCGATGATGCGGATTTGCGTGAAGCGCTGAACGCCGCCCACCAGATCGGTGACGACGCGCTTGGTCAACGCAACGAAGATCAGTTCACGCACGGCTCCAGCGCCCAGCGCATGACCTGGTTCCGGCGCGGTTTCGATAGCGGCGACGCGCGCCAATGCGACACGTTCAACGTGCCGGCAGGCCAGCTCTGAGGTGAAAGATTGGGAGCCTTACGGCTCCCAATCCGCCGCCTGATCAATGAGGAATTGGCGGAACGCGGCGATGCGCTTGGAGCGCTTCAGATCGCTTGGGTAGATGAAATAGACTTCGAAGCTCGGGCCCTGCAGGTTTGGCAACACCTTCACGAGGTTTGGATTTTCGCGTGCCATATAATCTGGCGCACTGCCGATGCCGAAGCCTGACTCAACCGCACGCAACATGCCGTACACGTTGTTGATCTCGAGCAGTGGCGGACGTGGCTTTGCATCTTCGCGGCCCGCGCGCTGCGCCCAATCCAGCTCGCGCATCGGTGTCGGGACGCCGGCTTGGTAGGCGATGATGCGGTGGTTATCGAGATCTTCGACGTTCTTTGGCGTGCCGTGCCGCTGCAAGTATGCCGCCGACGCGTAGAGACTGACGCGCACTTCCAAGAGCTTGCGTTGGATCAAGTCCGCATGCGTCGCCGCCCACAAGCGGATCGCGCATTCGGCTTCAAGTTTCAAAAGATCGTACTCGCGGTCATCGAGCATGATCTGCAGACGTGTCTCGGGATAGGTGTCGGCAAACGCACCAAGACGTGGCGCAAGCCACGTCGAACCGAACGCAACGGGCGCAGTGACTTTAAGATCGCCGATAACTTTTTCGCGCGCATCTTTTAGCGTGGATTCCGCGATGACAGCAGCGCCCGCCATTTCACGCGTGAACTCGCGGAGCGCCATGCCCGGGCCGGTCAGCAGCAAGCCGCGCGCGTGACGTTGAAACAGCGGCACGCCCATGTCGCTCTCAAGCGCCGCGATCTGGCGGCTCACTGACGACTGGCTGACGCCTAGTTTCTCGGCGGCGGCGGTGAGGCTGCCGGTCTCGGCGGCGAAGTGAAACGTTTTGAGCTTATCCCAATCCATTTTGACCCGGACCCCGAGGCAACTAGCCCCGATGCAATATTGCATAGCTCAAACGAGCGGTCGATAGCGAACCAAGGCAGGCATCCTGACGACCGAACCCCTTGCGGTGGATGCATTTTTCCCATAACTGTACACAGTATGCAATTGGTGGAAGTTGAACGCGGCAATATCAGCGAGGCGGCGGCGGATGCCGTCCGCTCGATGATCGTTGATGGGCGTTTGAAGGCAGGCGATCGCATCAACGAAGTGCATTTGGCGCAGCAGCTCGGCGTGAGCCGCACGCCGCTGCGCGAGGCGTTGAGTGGGTTGGTCGCGGAAGGCGCACTGATTGCGCGGCCGCGCCTTGGCTATTTCGTGCGCTCGCTGACGCTCGAAGAGTTCGAACAGATTTACGACATCCGGCCGCTTCTCGATCCTGAAGCGCTGCGTCTCGCCGGCATTCCAAACGAAAAGCGCATCGCTCGGCTCGAGAAGCTCAACGCTGATCTGGCGCGCGCCAAAGGTCTGCGCGCCATTGAAATTGATGATGCGTGGCACATGGAATTGATCGCGGAGTGCCCGAACCGTGTGCTGATAGAAATGATCGCGAACATGATCGTGCGCACGCGGCGCTACGAACTCGCATTGATGCGCGAACAGAAGAATGTCGGCGTCGCAACGCAGGATCATGATCGCATCGTCGCGGCGTTGAAGGCGGGCGATCTCGCAGCGGCGTGCGCCGCCCTCAAACAGAATATGCAAAGCGGGCGTGAGCCAATCGTGGCTTGGCTAAAGACCCGCGCGGTGGGCAAGGGGAATTGAACGTGAAATGGATGCGATTGGCGGCTTTGGGCTTGGCGCTTCTGTCTGGGCCTGTGGCGGCGCAAACGACGACGTCGGACCTTGAAGGCCTGTGGGTGATCCAGCGCGACTACGCGCCGGTGCTGCGCGATCAGCTGGAAATCAGTCGCGACGGCGACACCTGGCGCGGTGCGATTGGCGGACAACAAGCGCATGCGCGTGCGGAAGGCGCCACCGTTCGTCTCAGCTTTGCTAATCACGGCGCGTTTCGCGGCGTGGTCGGACGAAACGGCGCGCTGACCGGCGTATGGATCCAGCCAAACAGCGACGCCGAGGAGCGCGACGATCCAACCGCAGCGTCGCAATCATTTGCTTCCCCACTCGTGCTTTCACATCACGGCGCGACTTGGCGCGCAGACGTTCAACATCTCGACGGGCGCTTCACCCTCTACCTGCGTATCTTCCGCGATGCCGAGGGGCGGCTAATAGGCGCGTTCCGTAATCACGAGATCAACTCCCGCGGAGGCGCTTCGCATTTTCGCGTGAGCGAAGAAGCTGATGCGATCAGTTTTGTTGCGTCGCTAGATGGCGGGCAGGAAGTCCGGCGGGATGCAACGCACCTGCGCGACCCCGAGCGCATCCGCATTTTCTGGCCCGACGTCGGCAGCGATCTCGATCTGCATCGCGCGAGCACCGCCGAAATCGTCAATTACACACCGCGTCCGCAGGGCACGCCGGCGTATGCTTATCGTCGTCCCGAACAGCTTCGCGACGGTTGGCGGACAGCGCGCGCGCAAAGCGTCGGCGTCGACGAGGCCTCCCTGACGACGATGGTTCAATCAATCGTCGACGGCGATCCGTCCGCGCGGCGGCCCAGTCTCATCCACTCCGTGCTTGTTGCGCATCGTGGTCGGCTGGTGTTGGAGGAATACTTCCACGGCTACTCGCGTGAAACGCCCCACGACATTCGCTCGGCCGGCAAAACCTTCGCTTCGATCATGCTGGGCGCTGCGATGGAAAGCGGCGCGCCGATCTCCCCAGAAACGCCGGTTTATCAGCTGATGGCGGGCCTCGGCCCGTTCGAAAATCCCGATCCGCGCAAGGAGCGCATGACGATCGCGCATCTGCTGACGCACACATCGGGGTTCGCGTGCAATGACAACGACGACAACTCGCCCGGCAACGAAGGCAGGCTTTGGCAGCAGTCCAATCCGAACCTCTGGCAATACACGCTGAACCTGCCGCAGGCGTTCGAACCGGGAGAGCGTTACGCCTACTGCTCAGCCAACCTCAATCTCGTCGGCGGTGCGCTGAGCGCCGCAACGCATGAGTCACTGCCGGAATTGTTCGATCGCATCATCGCGCGGCCGCTGCAGTTCGGTCCGTATTATTGGAACGTGATGCCGAACGGCGAAGGCTATCTCGGCGGCGGCGCCTATTTGCGTCCGCGCGATCTCCTCAAAGTCGGGCAGATGTATCTGGATGGCGGCGTGTGGCGCGGGCGACGCATCGTCAGCCGCGAATGGGTCGAGCGCTCGACATCGCCGCGCATCGAAATTTCACCCGCTACAACGGGCCTCACTCAAGAGGAGTTCGAAAACTTCTACTCACCTGGCGTCGATGGGTATGCCTGGCATCGCTACGGCGTGCACGTCGGCGATCGCACCGTTGAAGAGTACGAAGCCAACGGCAATGGCGGCCAGTTCCTGATTGTCGTGCCCGAATACGATCTCGTCGTCGTGTTCACGGGCGGCAATTACATGCAAGGCGGAATCTGGTCCCGCTGGCGCGACCAGTTTGTAGGCGGGGTAATTATTCCGGCGATGTCGAATTAGGCGGCGGCGCCGGCTTTGCCGGCGCGGGCGCGATCAAGCTCGATAGCGGCGAGATACTTCTCCGCTTCCAACGCCGCCATGCAGCCTAAACCTGCCGCTGTGACTGCTTGGCGATAGGTGTCGTCGGCAACGTCGCCCGCGGCGAACACACCAGGAATGTTGGTCTCGGTCGTGCCCGGTTTCACCACGATGTAGCCGTTGTCCTTCATCGTGATCTGGCCTGCGAAGAGCTCAGTCGCAGGCGCGTGGCCGATGGCGACGAACACGCCGTCAAGCTTACGTTCTTCGAGCGCGCCGGTCTTCACGTTCTTGATCACGATACCGGTGACGCCGCGCGGATCTTCGGTGCCTTCGATCTCTTCCAGCGCGCTATCCCACACCACTTCAATGCTCGGATGATTGAAGAGCCGCTCTTGCAGCACCTTCTCAGCCTTCAGTGAGTCACGGCGGTGGATCAGCGTCACCTTGCTTGCGAGGTGCGCGAGATAAAGCGCTTCTTCAACAGCGCTGTTGCCGCCGCCGATCACCGCGACTTCTTTGCCGCGATAGAAGAAGCCATCGCACGTTGCGCACGCGCTGACGCCGAAGCCTTGGAAATGTTGTTCGCTCGGCAGCCCTAGCCACTTGGCTTGTGCGCCTGTCGCGATGATCACGGAGTCAGCGAGATAAACTTGGCCGCTGTCGCCCGTGAGTTTGAACGGCCGCTGATCGAGTTCAGCCTTCACGATGATGTCTTCCACCATGTCGGTGCCGACGTGCTTTGCCTGCGCGCGCATCTGCTCCATCAGCCACGGGCCCTGGATGGTGTCAGCGAAGCCCGGATAGTTTTCGACGTCGGTCGTGATCGTCAGCTGACCGCCTGGTTGCAGGCCCGCAATGAGCATAGGCTTGCGCAGCGCGCGGGCGGCGTAGATGGCGGCGGTGTAGCCGGCCGGACCGGAGCCAATGATGACGACGGGAGCGTGGCAGGCGGCGTGAGTGGTCATTCTGCGCTCTTGCAAGGATTCGTATCCCAGCAATATGGCGTCGCCGCAGCCTGTCTCAAAGCGCCGGAATTGCAGAGCGAGCCTACGGTTAACTCCCTGCTGACCCTGCGAATTGCGCCAGGATTTTCCACAGCTATGGTGGCCGCCGGGGATTACACGCCAACACGCATGCGGACGGGGCACGAACGAGCTTGCCGAAAATACTAGTCGTCGAAGATGACGCCTTGATCGCCATGGAACTTGGCGAGCGCCTGGCGGACATGGGCTACGAGATTCTCGGCCCTGCGCACTCGATTGCCGAGGCGGAGGCTCTGCTTGCGCGCGAGATACCGGATGGCGCGCTACTGGATGCTAGCCTGGCGCCGGGTGTCTCCAGCGTGCCTCTGGGCATGAAGCTGCATGCCAAGGGCGTCCGGGTCGCGTTCTGCACCGGCTATGACCGCGTGAAAGACGCGCCGCCAGAACTCGCAAACGCGCCGGTGCTGACCAAACCCGTCAGCGACGCCGACCTGAAGGCCGGCCTCGAAAAGCTGCTTGGCTAGCTTCGCGCCCGTGCAGCCCAGGCAGTGAGCACTGCGGCGGCGGCGCGATCGGTCTCGAACAGTGGCGGGTAGGACCAAGTTTCAAGCTTGCCGTTGAACGGCCGCGCGCAGCCGCGCCGCGCCAAGCTTTGATGAAACTTCGCCAGCTTCCCGAGTTGGCCGTCGACGGCGACGATGTGCACCGGCTTGCCAGTGGCTGCGGCCTCGGTCGCCATGTTCACGCTGTCGGCGGTGACGAAGATATGGTCCGCGATGCCCAAGATCGCGGGGTAGGGATTTGCGCCTTCGTCCTCGTAGAAAACAGCGCAGTGCGGCGCGAGCCACGTGCGGAACTGCATCCGTGCGGCGTGACTGGTGCGACGCGAAAGCGTCGTCATCAACGTGCCGCCTGTTTCGCGTTGCACCGCTGCGAGTGAATGCGAAATCTCTCTCGCGCGATCGGCGGAAATATCTTGGCGCTTGGATTTGCCGCCGATCAGGACCGCAAAGCGCGGAGAAGGCAAGTCTTCCAAATTCGTTGGTTTGTACTCTGAAACGGCGCGATCGAGCCGTTCGGCAGTGATGCGATTGCAAGCGCCGACGATCGGCAGAACGTTTTGCCCTTCAAGGCCGTCGTGCATCGGCGGAATAACGACATCGAACTCGCGCGGGTTCACGCGCGGGTCTTGCAGCTGCACGACGAAGCTCTTGCCGTTCGACCAGTCGCGAACGCCCATGGCGATCGGGATCGACGCACGGCCACAGCCGATAAAGATATCCGGCCACGGCGCCTGGATTGGATCGGACTCGATGGTGAGGGCCTGCTTCGGCGCAGGCACGAAGCCCGCCGGAAGCCAGCTAAAGGGCGTGCGGACGCGAATGCGTTTTGTCGTCAGCGAAATAGGTGCGCGCCGCGCGATCGCCTCGGCCAGCCCAAGCGCTTGCGCTTCGATGCCGGCACGGCCGTCCGTGACAATCCAGACGTTCAGAGGCTCTGCGGGCTGATAGCCAGCGCTACGCATTCAGCCCCCGTCCGCCTCGAGTATCAGAGGTATTTGACCTTGGTGATTTCGTACGATTTCGGCCCGCCGGGCGCCATCACCTCGATGACGTCGCCTTCTTCCTTGCCGATGAGCGCGCGCGCGATCGGGGAGGTGATCGAGATCTTGCCACCCTTCACGTCGGACTCGTCTTCGCCAACGATCTTGTATTTGGCCTTCGCGCCGGAATCCTCGTCGAGCAGGTTCACGGTCGCGCCGAATTTGACCTGTTTGCCCGAGAGCTTCGAAATATCGATGATCTGAGCTCGGGCAATCTTGTCCTCAAGCTCGGCGACCCGGCCTTCAATGAAGGACTGGCGCTCTTTGGCCGCATGGTACTCGGCGTTCTCGGAGAGGTCGCCGTGGGCGCGCGCCTCCGCGATCGCCTGGATTACCGCCGGGCG
>JBEBHI010000332.1:0-1658 GCA_040080935.1 Terricaulis sp. | reverse complement strand
CGCGACCTCGGCAACGTCACCGAGGCTTACGTGGAAGTCGCGCGCCGTCTCGGCATCGTGAAGCAAAGCGCCGCCGGTGGCGGCGAAAGCGTGCATTGAGTGAAGTAAACGAGCCGGCCTCGCCCGTGTGTTACGCGGGCGAGTTGGCTGCGAGGGGAAATTCTATGAAAGCGATCGTCACCGTGGGTCTCAAGCCCGGCGTACTCGACGTGCAGGGCAAGGCCGTCGCTGGCGCGCTCAAAGATCTCGGCTTCGGCGGCGTCGCTGACGCGCGCGTCGGCAAGCGCATCGAGATCACCCTCGACGGCAATCTCGATCCGGCCACCGCCGAAGCGCAAGTGCGCGAGATGTGCGAAAAGCTCCTCGCCAACACCGTCATCGAAAGCTACCGCGTCGAAATCGCGAACTAACAATGTGGCGGACGCTGATCGCCGCGCTCGTCTTAGTGGCTTGCGCGACGCCAGCGCTTCATCAATTCGACGACGCCATCAGCGAAATCCACGGCGATTTTGACGGCGACAGACGCCGGGACGTAGCGCTAATGCGCGAGGATGACGAAGGCGTTCAGTGGGTTGTGATCGTGCGTGCCGCCGATGCCGCAACGCCGATCGAAGTTTGGGGCGGCGACCTTGCAAGCTCGCCGCACTTCACGATCACTACCGCACGGCCAGGAACTTATCATTCGGCATGCGAGCTCTACGGTGGTTGCCCGCCTGAAGTGCCGGAGCAAGTTACGCTGATGCACGACGCAATTCTGGTTCGTGAAGCCCATCCCCATGCTGATATTCTCTACTACTGGAACGGTACTGCATTTCAGAGCTTACCGGTCGCCAACTAGCAAGTCCCAGCTGTTGTCGTTTATGCTCGCGGCATGACGCCCTGGTTCAAACAAAAACGCTACGGCCTCGGCGCCGCGCCATCATCTTGGCAAGGCTGGCTGCTCACGCTGGCCTACTGCATCGCCATCACCGCAATCGGCATCTGGTTCGGCAGCGACGCCGCCATCATCAATGAGCGCGTCACGCCCTTCGCCATCATCGTCATTGCGCTGACGATCATCTTCGTCGGCATCGCCTGGCGCACCACCGAAGGCGGCTTCCGCTGGCGCTGGGGCGACGACAAATAGCGACGCTTAGTGCCGCGCCGCATCTCCCGGATCGCGCGGCCCGCGCATCGAAACGATGACGATCAGGACTATCAAGAAAAGCCCGATCGCTACTGAGAGCAGCTCCATAGGCATCATGAGTCAGATATGGGAAGCGCCCTAGCTTTACGCTAGGGCGCCCCATTCTCTTGCGAGCGTTTCGCGTTAGTTGCCCGGCGCCGCTTCGCTCGCGAGCGGACGTTGCATAAGTTCTGCAATCGACAAGCCGACTTCGTTGTGGCCGCCAAACGCCGTTCCGGTTTGATTGTTCGCCACCCGCTCGGCGTAGTGCGTGTAAGCCTCAGCCGGCAGCGGCACATAGCCGACACGCGGCGCCAAAGTCGCGGCGTTCTCGATGAAGTAGTTCACGAACCGGCGCACCTGCGGACGGCGCAGCGCTTCAGCGTTCACGTAAATGAACATCGGCCGCGACAACGGGTAGGCGCCCGAAGCAATCGTCTCCGGCGACGGCGCAACACCATTGACCGACAGCGCTTTCACCCGCTCACGGTTC
>JBEBHI010000039.1:0-23449 GCA_040080935.1 Terricaulis sp. | reverse complement strand
CACCCGCGTAGCGTTCGGATGGCTTACGCCATGGATGGCCATGTCTCCCATCCGTCCCTTGCTCCGCACGCTCCTCCCGCTGCTTGGATCGCCGTTGACGCGCATCACATCCGCGTATCGACCTCGCGCGGCTAGCCGGCGGCAATTTGCTCCGGGCGCTACGCCGAGCCGAGGCGGTCGCTGCCGGCGACCGTTAGGCCGGGCTCTATTCGTTGCATCGATGTCAATGATTTGAGCCGCGCTCCTTCCAGAGCGAACTTGCAGTCCCTGCATGGAACGCGAAGCGAGAGCAGCGGCGAGACGTGTCTGGCGCTGCCAAGACGCAGCGCGGAATGGGGATCGTAGAACAAATGGACCGCCCGCGTCTCGCCGTCGCGCGCTGGCGTTGGCCTGTGAGACGCTGACGGCCCAGATTGGCGACGCGGCCGGTTTGGCGCTGCGGCCGTGTGATGGATTCCTACTGTTGCCCGGGGTTGGGCTTCGGAGTCGTGTCGTCGACGACCGTTTGCAGATATTTCCGGAGGATCGGATCTGCTTTCCTCGGGCCCACCTTCACGTAGAGCCGATGGATCGACGCGCAAATTTCGTGTTTGCAGAGATGCAGAAGGTTCAGCTCATCAGCGGTGAGTTTGCTGAGGTCTGGATCAGTGCAGCGGATTTGAGCGCCGTTAACGGCGACGCTCTCCACGTACGCTTTAACCTCTGCACTGAGTGCATTCTTATTCGGCATCGCAGCCTCCCTGTTCATCGTTGAACAGCATTGTTGTTCACTCTACGATACTCAATGACAAGATCTTCGGTTTGTGTCTTTTCGCACGATGGGAGGGCGACATGAGAGCGGGTGAGTACGCCTATCGATTCAGCGGTTACGCCATGCAGAGCGGCGATCAGTGCCATCTGGTTGGCGTAGGCACCGTTACTCTGGACGGCAAAAAGATAACCAAAGGACAGCACCGCACGTATCTCACAACGCTCGAAGGTTTCGATCCGCAGGCGCAGACGGGACACTTCAAACTGAGTGGAAGCTATGGCCCCAAGGATGGCGATGAACACGACGTGGAGGCGACAATTACATTCACATCCGTCGACTTGGACGCCGCCGGCAACTCGAAGCAGGTACTGACCGGCACGTTCAGTCTCGTGCCAGCCGGCAGCGCGGATGGATATTGGATGATTTCCACGGGCGCCCATAACGACACGATCAACGAACGGGCGGTAGAGGTCGTCAGCGGCGAGCTGATACGCATCGGCGATGTCAAGGCTCCTGCATAAGCAATGTGTCTCGGTTCGCGGATGCGCGCGCGAGCAGGCTGCTGGCTCCGATCTTCCGGGCTAAGTCCATGGCCGCATCATAGGCGGCAGCCGCCGATGACAGGTCACCGGTGTGGCGCAGATAGTCGCCGCGCAGGCGCAGCGTTTCCGGCCGGTAGAAGACCTCCTGTGGATTGATTTCGAGCGCACGGTCCAGCGTCGCGACCGCTTCGTCTAAGCGATTGCAGGCGTGGTGCGCGGCGGCGAGCCACGTCAAATACATGGTGAGGCCGGAGCGCGCCTGTGTGTCCCCCTGGGCGCGCAGGCCCTGCAACATCAGGCGTGCGCCTTCGTCGGGTTCGCCAAGAGCGTTGAGCGCGTGTCCGAGGACGATGGAAGCCGCGGCCGTAAAGTGCGGAAAGCGGCCTTCGGCAGACTGCTCAATCGACCCGTTCGCGAATTCCCTGGCCAGCTCGAAGTCCCCCAACAACGCAGCAACCCATGCCGCCATGTATTGCGAGAACGCGAGCTCGTACGGATTGTCGCTGGTCCGCGCGAGCTCCCATACAGGCTGAATGCGCCGCCTCGCTTCCGCGATGTCGCCGATGACCCAAGCGTTCACGGCGCCATTTCCAAATGCTTGCGCCGCCGCGCCTGGCCGGCGGGCATATAGGGCGGTAGAAAATAGAGGCTCTCCGGCGCGGAAGGCTTCCTCAGCGCCGGCCAGATCTCCCGATCGACAGCGCGTCGTGGTCAAGATCATGTATGCCGTTGCGAGCCCATCACGGACGCCGCGCTGCTGCGCAATCGGCAGCAACTGATCGGCAAGCTTCGCCGCAGATTGATAGTCGCCCGCGCTCGATGCAGCCATCCATTCTCCCGCGATATGGGCGAATTGCTTCCCAAGGTCGCCGGTCTTTTCGGCCAGGCGCTGGGCCATCTGGGTGGCTTGCCGCGTTTCGGCGGCAGAGTAGCCGTATGCGATCTGCGACGCGCCGACGAGCCAGCGCCAAATCTTCAGCTCACGAGAAGCGCGGTCCTCGGACTCCGGCAGCTTGGTGAGGGACGTGAGCGCCCGGCCGAAGGCGTCCGCGGCCTCCTTGTAAGCGTGGCGCGCGGCGAGCCCCCGCGCGGCGCTCGTCCATGCGTCCGTCGCAAGATCGGAGTCCCCCGCCTCGGACCAGTGGTAGGCGAGAATCTCCGGATGCGCCTCCGCGAGCGTCGTGAACTTGTCTGATATCGTGCGCCCGACACGGCCATGAAGGAGGCGGCGCTGGCTCTTCAGCAGCCCGTCATAGGCCGCATCCCGAACTAGCGCATGCTTGAACCTGTAAGTCGCCGCCGGGGGAGGTCCGCTCGCATAGAGCAGGTCAGCCTCGGCGAGACTTGCCAGCGCGCTATCGATTACGTCCTCCGGCAACATCGAAACCGCACGCAGCAGCCCATACTCAAACTCACGGCCAATCACGGCGCCAAGCTGCGCGACCGCCTTCGCTTGCCCCAACCGGTCGAGCCTAGCCGTCAGCGAGTCGCGCAGAGTCGGGGGGATTTCATATTGTCCCGTGTCGCCGCGATCCATCGCGTTGCGCGCAAGTTCTTCGGCGAAGAGGGGAACGCCATCGGCGCGTTCTGCCAGGCTTTCGATCAGCCGGCGGTCGAAGGTCTGCTGGTCGACGGCGCCCTGAACGAGGGCGCGTGTTTGAGTTCGGTCGAGCCGGCTGAGCGCGATCTGAGCGTGGTGCGCCTGCATCGGCCATGGCGGTCTAAAATCGGGCCGGGCTGTCGCGACGATGAGCAGCCGCTCTCCCGCAGCCCGCTCCGCGAGGATCTGCATCAGTTCAATGGTTGATGGATCGACCCAATGGACATCCTCGATGGCTATCGCAAGCAACTCCTCGCTGCGCGCGGTGTTCAACACCCAGCTTGCTAGCACCTCAAGCAATTGACGCCGCTTTTGTTCAGCGGCGAGCGCTAGAGGCTGGACCCGCTCTGGGACAGGCAAGTCCAGCATTTCCGCTACCAGCGGCAGGGTCTCGGCGATGTTGAGCTTTGCGCCCACCAGCGCGCGCTGCAGCAGGCGGACACGGGCCTTCTTGCGCTCCTCGCCCCACGCTCCGAGACCCAACACTTGTGCAACCGCGTGAAACGGGGTGTTGCTGAACAGGGGCTCGCCGCCGCAATCGAGCCAGAGGTGCGGTTTGCCTTTGAGGCCAGCGCGAAACTCTTCCAGCAAGCGCGTTTTGCCGATCCCGGCTTCGCCGGTGATGAGCACCACCTGCCCGTTGCCCGCTCGCGCGCGCCGCTGGCGTTCCAGCAACGCGCCCATCTCGTCGGTTCGTCCAACGAAATTTGTTCGTTTGCGTGATCCGCCGATGTGTGCGCGCCGTTTTCTCGCATCCCTCCGCAAAGCGCGGAACAACTGGATCGGTTTTTCAACGCCCTTGAAGGCGTGTGCGCCCAGCGCCTCGACTACGAACAGGCCCGCAACCGCATCGTGAACGAGGGTTGTCATCACAACGGTGTTGGGCCTTGCCGCCTCTTGAACGCGCGCCGCAATGTTTGGCGTGTCGCCGAACATGCCGATTTCAGAATCGCCGCCGCGTGCGACCACGACCGAACCGCTGTGCAAGCCCACGCGAACGGCGAGCGTAACACCATGGAGCGCCCCGTAGCGCTCGTTCAGCGCCGCCATGGATTGGACAATGGCGAGCCCGGCGCGCACCGCGCGTTCGGAGGCGTCTTCCTCGGCCACGGGATAGCCGAAATAGGCGACCACGCCATCGCCCAGATATTGGGTGACATGGCCGCCCATCTTCACGATCTCACCGCCAGTGGCCTGTCTGTAGTGTTTGGCGATGTCGTGCCATTGCTCGGGATCGAGGCGTGCGGCGATCTCCGTTGAGCCGACCAGATCGCAGAACAAAGCCGTCACCTGCCGTCGCTCGCCGTCGACGAAATCAGCCGGCGCCAGTCGCGCGCCGCAGGCGCTACAGTAATTCGCGTTCGACAGAGTCGCTGCGGCGCAGTTTCCGCAAAGCATGAAATTATAAGCCCAGACCGCGAAACGATCGGTTCCCTTATCTCACGATCTCAGCTCGTTCGCCAGTTGTACGTCTCGCGTCGCCGCCGTGACGGCGTGCCGAGGATGCTGCGCATCAATTTGCGCACGATGGTGTTGAACACGGCGCTGGCGACAGGGCCGCCATGAAGCTCCAGCGGGGTGGTGCGCGCGACCGGGGTCCGCACGGCACAACGTCAAATTTGTCAAGCTGCCGGGCGACGTCGGGCGGGACGAAGACTGAAATGCGTCACTTCGCTGCGAGCCTTGATTTTTCCGGTGGCCGTTCGATCCCCGGTGTCCGTTGCCGTCCTTCGCGCTTGTCGCGAAAATCAGGTTAGCCAGTCGGCGACGTCAGCTTTGAACGCGTTGCACATTCTTGAAGTGTTCGTGGAAGGGTTAGCCAGATTAGGTGCTTGATTCTTTTGATTTGTGGCGCTCCGCTAGGGTCCACCATCTTTCGCCCGCGCAGCGAGCGGCCGTGAACATCCTATGTCCTGCTGATGCGTGCTAACCGCCCCTTGCTCCGCCTGCTTGTCGCGCTGTTGGGATTCATCTGCGTAGTCCTTGGCATCATCGGCGCGCTGGTGCCGCTGATGCCATCGACCGTCTTCTTCATCAGCGCCGCCGCGTGTTTCGCCTACGCTAGCCCGCGCATCGAAGCGTGGTTGTTGTCCTTCAATTTCATCGGGCGTCCGGTCCGCGCGTGGCGGGAGAGGGGCGCAATCGCGCTTCCAGCCAAACTCCTCGCAACGCTCGGCATGAGCCTCGGTTTGCTCGCCTTTGCTCTCGCAGGCGCGAAGATACTCATGCTTGCCGCAGCGGCTTTCGTGCTCGCGCTGTGCGCCTTGTTCATTTGGACCCGTCCAGATTGACCTGAGAGAGCCGCGAGGCTCTTCTGCGCTCTCACGTTTTCTCCGGAGCGCGCCGCAGTGGAACTCATCAGCCAAACTGCCGTCGAAGGACGTCCAGGTCCGACCTTCGCGCCGCCGTCGCAACCGGATGCATCGGGTCTCGTCGACCTCCATGTTTTTGCGAACGGCCAACCGTACGATCTCTATCGCGAGCTTCGCGAGAAGGCGCCGGTCGTTTGGGTGGACGAGCCGATCAGCGGCGCCGGATTTTGGGCGCTGACGCGATATGCCGATGTGATGCGCGTCAACGGCGATCCGGCGACGTTCTCATCGCAGCGCGGCGGCATATTGATGTCCACGCCAAAGACCGGGAGCGGTCACCCGCTGCTTACGCGCGCCTCGCTCGATGCGATGATCAATATGGATGCGCCGTGGCATCTGCAGCTGCGCCGCGAGCACATGGGTTTCTTCACGCCAAAATACCTCGAGCGAATTAAAGTCCGCGTCGCAGAGAAGGTGACGCAATTGCTCGACGCGATGGCGGTGAACGCCGGCGATGAACTCGACATGGTGGAGCATTTCTCATCTCGCCTGCCGCTCTTCGCTTTGTGTGAGCTGCTCGGTGTTCCAGAAAGCGATCGCGATAAATTCCTTGAGTGGATGCACTATCTGGAGCGCGCGCAGGATCTGGCGCTTCAGCAGCGCACCGGCACGCTCGAAATTTCGCCGGAGCTGATGACGTTCATCCAAAACTTCAACACCAACGTCGAAGAGATGTTCGCCTACGGGCGCGAGCTTCTTCACAAACGCCGCCTTGATCCGAAGGAGGATCTGCTCACAGCCATCGCAAGCGCCAAGCTCGGAGGCGATTTCCTGAGCGACGAATACCTCGATGGCTCATGGCTGCTCATCGTCTTCGCCGGCAACGACACGACGCGAAACACGCTCTCAGGCGCAATGAAGCTATTGACCGAGTTTCCTGACCAGCGCGCGAAACTGGCCGCAAAGCCGGAGCTGATGGCCAACGCCACCAACGAGTTCATTCGCGTGGTGAGCCCCGTCATCTACATGCGCCGAACCGCCACCCAAGACGTCGACATTGGTGGTCAGACCATCGCGGAAGGCGAGAAGGTCGTCATGTATTACGGCGCCGCCAATCGAGACCCAGCCATGTTTCAAAACCCCGACGCCCTAGATGTCGAACGTGCCAACGCTGATAAGCACATCGCCTTCGGCTATGGCCCGCACGTCTGCATTGGCAAGCGCGTGGCGCAAATCCAATTGCAGGAAGCGTACAGCCAAATCCTCGCGCGTTTTCCGAATGCGACCTGGACGGGCGACATCGAAATCGCGCCGAACAATTTTGTGCACGCCATTTCGCGATTGGGCGTGAGATTGGCGGGCGCCTAGATTGCCTCGGATCTAAGACGCTGCGTCCACGATGGCGCGCGTCGTCGCGGCAAGCGTGTCCGCGATCTGGTCGGCAGAGCACGACGCTTGACCGGCAAGCCAACTCCACAATAACCCAAACTGCGCCTCCGCCAGTTGCTGCGCCAACAGCTTAGCCGGAATGCGCGCGTGTCCGGGTCGCAAAGCAAGCCGTTCCTCAAATGCGCTAGCCAGCGCGCGCGTAATCACCGCGCGTGTCTGCGGTTGATTGAGCGCGTTTGCGCGGGCCCGGTTTTGCCAAAAATGGACGACGACTGAGAGCACACGCTCGGGCGCGTAGTGCGGCGTGATCGTGTCCGCGAGCACGCCAAGAAGCCCGCTCATAGCGTGGCGCAGAACATCGTCCTTCGATTGGTAGTGCTCATAGAACGTCGAGCGGCCAACGCCCGCTGCGTCGATGATGTCGGCGATCTTGATGTCCGCATACGGGCGCGAAAGCACCAAATCGGAGAACGCCACGAACAGTGCCTGCCGCGTTCGCTGGACGCGTTTGTCGTCACTGACAGGCTGCGTCACGTCGCTGCTCCGTTGCCGGACTTCTGCCCCGCGTTGTCTGCCAACGCAGGGCGCGGCGTCGCTAGATGTCTCGTTTCTAATGGAAACCCTGAAGCGAGGATACCTATGAGCGGGGAAGTGAACGGGCGTTTGCCCGGCTTGGTGCTGATCGGCGCAGCCGGGGCAACCATCGTCGGGATGCTGCATCATCCCACAGGGCACGGATCAACAGGCGAGGAGCTTGCCGAGAGTTTGGTTTACGCTGGTCCGATGCTCCGTCTCGTGCACGGCGCAATGATCGCGCTTTTGCTGGCGATGACTTACGGCGTGACCGCCCACGCAAACCGCAGAGGCCTCGATAAACCGCTGGTTCTGCTTGGGCTGGTCACATTCATCGCCGGCATTTTTGTCATGCTGCCCGCGCCGCTGCTCGACGGCTTCGTCTTTGCCGATTTCGCTGCGCAAGCGCAGCGCAGCGCGGACGCTATGGCGGCGTTCCCCGCCGTATCGCTCTTCGCAATGGACTTACTTCTCGCCTTTGCCAAAGCGAGCTCTGTGCTCATTTCGTCTGGTATTGCGCTGTTGTCAGTTGGGATGATGCACGAGCGCGGCGCGGCACGCTGGCTTGGAATCGTGGGCGTGATTACTGCGCTTCCCGGCGGGATCGCAATTCTCGCAGGCCATCTCCAGCTCGACCGTCAAGGCATGACGCTGATGGTGGTGTGCTGGAGCGTCTGGTTCGTCGGTCTCGGCGTTCAGATGATAAGAGGCAAGGCATGAGCCTCGCGACGCACTTAGCTCGTCGGCGCGAGATGACTCTCTTCAATCACGCGCTCGAATTTTTCGAGATCGCCTTTGATGCGATAGAGAGTAGGGCCGCCTGCATTGGGCATCGCGCCGATCACCCGGTACGAACCTTCAGGATAGCGATAGCGCTTTGACACTGCGACGGAGACGCTTTGGCCGACACTGAAAAGGGGATTGGCCATAACGGCTCCTGGTGTGACTGAAAACAAACGGGGCGGATCGGCAAAACCGACCCGCCCCGCAATTTGAGAAACGATTGCGCTACGGCTTACGCAGCAACGCGCTTCGTTCGTTAGACAGCTGCGAGTTGGCCGGCCGACATCTTGCCGCTGCGAGCGTCTTTTTCGACTTCGAAGCTGATCTTTTGGCCTTCGTTGAGCGAGCTCATGCCGGCGCGTTCGACGGCCGAAATGTGTACGAAAACGTCCGGGCCGCCATTGTCCGGCTGAATGAAGCCGAAGCCTTTTTGGCCGTTAAACCATTTCACTGTTCCAGTAGCCATGTGAGTGCCTTGTAAAAAAATTCACGCAGCGCAGATGCGCTACATGACCAAGCTCGAGAATGGCGATGGGTAGGTCCGGGGCTGCGGCTGGCTCAAAGAACCGGCGTTAGGCAAAGGAAACAACCGAACCAAGTACGAATTCGATGGCCGCCTCCTAGCGCAAAAACCGCGAGGCGGCAATGGATATCGGTTTTTGCCGCTATTTCAGAGGTCTAACGCGGAGAAACTGGCGTCGAAACGCGAGTTGGCTATATCGGCCCGAGCAGGGGATCATTCATGCCGCACCTAAGCCGCCGTCATTTCGCGCAAGCCTCACTTGGCGCGCTTCTCGTTGGTTGCGCGCCGCGCGGCACGCCTGATCTCATCATTCATGGCGGCCCGATCTACACCGGCGTCGCCGAAGCGCCGGTCGAGGCGCTGCGAATTAGCAATGGTGTGTTCGCTGTTGTCGGCTCATTGGCCGACGCTCGCGCCAACGCACGCGGCGCGCGCGAAATCGATCTCGGTGGCGCCACCGCGCTTCCAGGCTTCACCGATGCGCACGTCCACCTCACCGGCGTTGGCGCAGCGGCGATGATGCTGGATCTCGTCGGCACAACCTCGATAACCGATCTGCAAGAACGGTTGCGGGTCTACGCCGCCGCGCACGAAGGCCCAATCTACGGCCGCGGTTGGATCGAGACGCATTGGCCCGAGCGACGTTTCCCCAATCGCGCTGACCTCGACGCGATCGTATCCGACCGTCCCGTCATTCTGGAGCGCGTCGACGGCCACGCCGTCGTCGCCAACACCGCAGCGCTCCAACTCGCGCAGATCGATAACAACATCGCCAACCCAGCAGGCGGCAGCATTGAACGCGACGCGTCCGGCGCTGCGACCGGCATGTTGATCGACAATGCTGCTGGTCTCGCACAAAGCCGCTTCCCTGCGCCAAGCGCGGCGATGATGCGTGAAGCGTTGTTGCAAGGCGCGCGCATCTATGCAGCGCGGGGCTGGACCGGCGTGCACAACATGAGCACCTCGCTCGCCGCAGCCCAGCTCTTCCAAGAATTCGCCGCCAATGGCGAGCTGCCAATCAGCGCCGATCTCTATCTCACGCCCGACGATTCCGAAGGCATTCTGCAAACCGGCCCGTACGGCGAGGGCGCCGTCAAAGTCCGCGGCATCAAGATGTACATGGACGGCGCTCTCGGCTCGCGCGGTGCGGCCTTGCTCGCGCCCTACAGCGATGCGCGCGCATCATCCGGCTTGCTCGTCACGCCGCCCGAACAAATCGCCGCCATGATCCAGCGCGCGAAAGCGAAGAACGTCCAAGTCACCACCCACGCCATCGGCGATCGCGGCAACCGCTTAGTTCTCGACGCCTATCGCGACGCTTTCGCTGACAATCCCGAAGCGCTCCGCAACGCCCGCTATCGTATCGAGCACGCGCAGATCCTCGCCACCGAAGACATCCCGCGCTTCGCCGCGCAAGGCGTCATCGCTTCGATGCAACCATCGCACGCGATCAGCGATCTCTTCTTCGCGCCCGCGCGCCTCGGCCCCAGCCGTCTCGCCGGGGCCTACGCCTGGCGCGCACTGCTCAATTCCGGCGCAACCATCGCCGGCGGCACTGACGCGCCAGTTGAGAAGGGCGATCCGCTGGTCGAATTCTACGCCGCCACGTATCGCCATGACCTCAGCGGCTTCGCCGGTCCCGATTGGCATCTGGAAGAAGCCGTCAGCCGCGCCGAAGCGCTGCGTATGTTCACCACCGCGCCTGCGTTCGCGAGCTTCACCGAAAACGAGCGCGGCGCCATCGAAGTCGGCAAGCGCGCCAACGTCACCGCGTTCTCCGTCGACCTGATGACGGCGGAACCAAGCGCCATCCCAACTGCGACTGCAAAGCTGACCGTCTCCGACGGTCGCGTGACGCACGAAACTTTATAACTCGAACTGCGCTCGCATCGCCTGTTCAAGCCCCGGCGGGGAGAGCGGACCCGCGCGCAGCGCTGCATCGTGAAACGCCGTCAACGTGAAGCGCGCGCCAGCCGCGCGCCGCGTGCGTTCGCGCAACTCCAGCAGGTGCATCGCCGCCAGTCCTTGCGCCGCCGACGCGCCCGGCTGCGCGGCGAACCGTGTCACGTCATCCTCGATCGTCACAAACGAAATGCTTTCGCCCTGCAGCTCATACATCTGCTCGATGGTGCGCTCGCGGCTCCAGCGCATTACATGCATGCCGGTGTCGCCAACGACGCGCGCTGCGCGGAACATCATCCACTGGAGGTAGCCAATCCGCGCTGGCGCATCGCCCTCGAACGCGCCGATCTCATCGGCCAGCGTCTCCGCATAGATCGCCCAGCCTTCGCCGTAGCCGCTGCTGTAACGCTGCTGCAGATCCGGGACGCCGCTGTTGAATCGATTTTGCAGAATATGTCCCGGGGTGTGCTCGTGATGCACGACGCTCGCGAACGACCAGATCGGCCGCCGCGCCTGCATATCCACCAGATAGTTGGCGCCAACCCGGCTCCCACGCGTGCCGTTATTGCTCCGCGCCGGATCAAGCTGCTGAACGCCGCCCGTCGTCGTCGCATCGATCACACCAGGCAGCAGGGCGCGCGCTTTCTCAAGCTGCGCATTCATCCCCGCGACAACCGCGTCGCGATCCCGCACTTGAAACCGACCCAACGCCGCAAACGCCTTCAAACGCTGCGCCACGCTGCCCTGTGTCAAACCCTGCGCACGCAGCAACCGATCAGCCTCGCGCTGCAATTCATGGCAGCGCTCCAACGCCCGCCCATGCGCCTCTCGCGGATTAATCTCCGCTCCAAGCTGCAATTGCAGCGTCTGCGCATAGAATGCCTCACCATCCGGCAAGCGCCATACGCCAGGCTCATCCGGCGCCGTGGCGCGCTGCGCCTCCAGCGCCTCAGCCTGCCGCGTCAGCGCCGCGACCAGCGTCTCACCATCATCGACATTCGCCGCTTGCACACGCTGCGCGGCAGTCCGTAGCTCAGGCAAGGTCGCGTCGATGACAAATCCTGGCGCCACCACGCCGCGCCGCGCGCTGGCTTCAATCGCGTTCGTATCCTGATTGACCGTTCGCACCGAATTGCGAATGCGATCGTCCTCGCGCAGCTCCGCCGCGCGCCGCCAATTGCCGTTGCGATGCGTGACGGGGTAGGGCGCGCTATTCTTGCCCCACGACCGCTGCGCCAGCGCCGCATCCGCATCCGCGCCCGGCAACAGCGTCTCATACATAACGCGCTCACGTGCACTCAGTCGCGAGGCGTCGAACCGCCGCAACAGAAACGGCCGCGTCAGCCGCGAGCGCTCCGCCAAGCGATCAACAAGCCGGCGCAGATCCGCAGCCGCGTCTTCGTCAGCCGCGGCCGGTAATGCAAAGCCCGCCAACGCTGCAGCACTCGCCCGCAAAACATCGCGACGATGGATCATGGTAAACGAAAACCTCGGGATCTTTCGATCCCGAGGTTACGTTAGTTCAGACTGCCACACGAGTGCGTAGCATGAATTCGGAGAATTAAGCTGCCGCCACACCGCTCGTGACGGACGCCGTCGCGCCGGCTTCTTGCGGATCGCGCAGCACGTAGCCGCGGCCCCAAACCGTCTCGATGTAGTGCTCGCCGCCCGTAGCAGCCGCCAGCTTCTTGCGCAGCTTGCAGATGAACACGTCGATGATCTTGAGTTCCGGCTCGTCCATGCCGCCGTAGAGATGGTTCAAGAACATCTCTTTCGTCAGCGTCGTGCCTTTGCGGAGCGAGAGCAGCTCCAGCATTTGGTATTCTTTGCCCGTCAGGTGGACGCGCTGGCCGTGAGCTTCGGTGGTCTTCGCGTCGAGGTTGACCACGATGTCGCCCGTTTTGATGACGGAATGAGCGTGGCCCTTCGAGCGACGGACGATCGCGTTGATCCGAGCGATCAGTTCGTCCTTGTTGAAGGGCTTGGTCATGTAATCGTCGGCGCCGTAGCCGAGGCCGCGAACCTTCGTGTCGATGTCGGCGGTGCCTGAGAGGATCAGGATGGGGGTGTTCACCCGCGCCACCCGGAGCTGCTTCAGCACGTCATAGCCGTGCATGTCGGGCAGCGTCAGGTCGAGTACGATGATGTCGTAATCGTAGAGCTTTCCGAGATCGATGCCTTCTTCGCCAAGGTCGGTCGAGTAGATATTGAAGCCCTCGGACTTCAACATCAGTTCGATACCCTGCGCAGTTGCGCTATCGTCTTCGATCAACAAGACTCGCATTGAATGCTCCCCGATCGGCGCAACGCCTCGGCAACCTTAATCCACAGAATCATAATCATATTCCGCCTTGCCAACAGGTTAACGGCGGTAAGATTTGTTACTTCTGCGCTTGCCAAATATGCGTTGACCCGCCCTTCATTAGCTCCGTTAAGACGTGTGAATCAGCGTTCGGGATTTGCTGCAAGCGCTAGGTGCTGTCGAAAACGCAAGCACAAGCCGTTGATTTTGAATCGGCAACAGGATGAGCCGCATAAACCAAGCGCAGCGCATTAGGTTTTGATTCACCATAACGGCTGAAAGAAGTGTGGAGGAATCTCGCACACGCGATGCCGTCACTTCTTTCTAAGCTTGCTGAAGAAATTCACGCGCTCGATCCGCGTCGCTTCGAAGGCCGCGTGACAGGATTGTCAGGCGCGCTCGTCGAAGTGACGGGGCCTGTCGAAGCGCTCGCGCTCGGTGCACGCGTGACGATTCACGGCCACGCTACGGTGCGTGGAGAGATCGTAGGGTTCCGCGGCGATCGCGCGCTCATCGCGCCGTATGATTCCATCGAAGCAATCCGACCTGGCGCACGTGTGGTGCTCGAAGGCGCATCGCCAATGGCGCGCCCATCACAAGCATGGCTCGGCCGCGTCATCGATTGCTTCGGCAATCCTGTGGATGGCGAGGGGCCACTGCCGAACGGCCTAAAGCCAACACCCGTCCGTGCGGCTCCGCCCTCGGCGCATGATCGCGCCCGGGTCGGTGGCCGTCTCGATGTTGGCGTGCGCGCGCTGAATATCTTCGCCGCACTCTGCCGCGGTCAGCGCATGGGCGTGTTCGCCGGCTCCGGCGTCGGCAAGTCGGTGCTGATGTCGATGCTGGCGCGCGGCGCCAATGCCGACGTCATCGTCATCGGCCTCGTCGGCGAACGCGGCCGCGAAGTGAAGGAATTCATCGAGGACACGCTCGGCGAAGAGGGTCGCCGCCGCTCCGTCGTCGTCGTCGCAACCTCAGACGAAAGCGCCGCCCGCCGCCGCCTCGCGCCGCACATGGCCTGCGCTGTCGCCGAACACTTCCGCGACGAAGGCAAAGACGTCCTGCTGCTGATCGACTCCGTCACACGCTTCGCGATGGCGCAGCGCGAGATCGGCCTCGGCGTCGGCGAGCCGCCGACCACCAAAGGCTACACGCCGTCTGTATTCGCCGAACTGCCAAAACTGCTCGAGCGCGCCGGCCCCGGCCGCGAAGGCGAGCAGGGCTCCATCACCGCGCTCTTCACCGTGCTCGTCGATGGCGACGATCACAACGAACCGATCGCCGACGCCGTGCGCGGTATTCTCGATGGCCACATTGTCATGGAGCGCGCCATCGCCGAGCGCGGCCGCTATCCCGCGATCAATGTGTTGAAGTCGATCTCGCGTCTCATGCCGATGTGCCACACTGCCGAAGAGAACGCGCTCGTCGCGCGCGCGCGCGAAGCGCTCAGCCTCTACGGCGAGATGGAAGAACTCATCCGCATCGGCGCGTACAAAGCCGGCGCAGATCCGCAAGTCGATGAAGCAATCCGCGTCCGGCCCGCTATCGAACGCGTGCTGACGCAGCTGCGTGACGAACACTCAACCCTCGCCGAAAGCTTCGGCATGCTCGAAGACGCGCTGCAATGAAGGCTTTCCGTACGCTCCTAAAGCTCGCTGAGCGCGATCTCGAAACACTGCGCCGCGCGCTGGCCGATCAAGTTACCAAGGACGCCAATGTCATCCAGCGCATCCACGGCCACGAGCAAACGCTGCGCAACGAGCAAATGCTGGCCCAACGCGACTACGAATCCGCGCGCGCCTATGGGGGCTACGCGGTCGCCGCTATAGCGATCCGCAAAGCCCTGGACGCTGAGCGCGTCCTCATCGGTCAAGAAATCGAACGCCTCCGCACCCTCATCGCCGAGGCGCACACCGAAGTGCGCAAGTTCGAGCGCTTGATTGAACTGGAGGAACAGCGCGAGAAGGTAAGGCGCGAGAAGCGCGAAGACGCGGAGCTTGACGAAATGGCGACGCTACGCGCCGGCCGGATCAGTCGCTAGCCGATGCTCCGTTATCGCCGCCGCTACTGGGTTTTCGCCGCTGCGCTGTCGACCTTGGCTGGCTTCGCCGACGCCAACGCCTTCGTCCATCTTGGCGGCTACTTCGTCTCCTTCATGAGCGGCAACTCCACCCGCTTGGGCGTGGGGCTGGCGTCCAATCTTGACGCCGCGCGCCTTGCCGGCGGCCTCATCGCGATTTTCGTGCTTGGCGTCATCATCGGCGCGTTGGTCAATCGCCGTGGTGATCACGCTGGCGGCGCGCGGGTCTTGGCGTGCGTAAGCGGCCTGCTGATTCTTGCCGCACTGCTCGCCAGCACCTCAGCTCCCAGCATTGCGATCGCGCTTCTGGCGACCGCAATGGGTGCAATGAACGGTGTGTTCGTGCGCGAAGGTGAGGTGAGCATCGGTGTCACCTACATGACGGGCACGCTCGTCCGCATGGGACAACGCCTCGCCTCAGCGCTGACGGGCGGCAAGCGCTGGGAGTGGGTCCCATACGCCTTGCTGTGGAGCGGCCTTGTACTTGGCGCCACTCTGGGCGCACTCAGCTACGGCTCGATCGGCCTGCAATCGCTTTGGTTTGCCGCGGCATTTGCCGCTTTGCTCACGATTGTGCTGAGTAGGATGTCGAGCGCTTAGCCCGCGTTCAGCGCTTCAACGATCCGGATCACGTCTTCATACGCCTGCGACTGCGGGTGACGCGTCGGCAGCGGTGTTTGTGCGCGGATCGAGTCCGGCACGCGCGGATCGCGCGTGATCGCGCCCGCAAATTTCGGCTTGAAGCCGAGGTATTCGTTACACGCCAGCGAGAACTGATCGAACACCTTGCGGCCTTTGACGCGGTTCTCGGCCATGTTCACGATCACCCACGGCACCAGTTGCGAGCCCTGTAGGCGCAACAACTTCACCATCGCATACGCATCGGTGAGGGCAGTGGGTTCTTCCGTCGTCACCAGGATCAAGCGATCTGCGGCGCGCGCAAAGCGCAGCACCGTTGGATCGATGCCGGCGGCAAGATCCAAGATCACGCGATCATAGTGCGGCGTCAGGCGCGTTAATCCGTTGGCGATACGCGCCACTTCTTCGATCTTCACCGCGCCAAGCGCGCCCGAGCCCGAATGGCCGGCAATCAGATCAAAGCCGCCATTGCGTCCAGGGCCGCCCATAACTGGCGTCACCGCGGACTCTAATTCGAGGAAACCGCGCACCACCGAGTGCACATCGGCCGTCGGCCGCACGCCCAGCTGCACATCGACGTTGGCAAGGCCAAGGTCGCAATCGACCAGTAGCGCCCGTTGGCCTGCGCGCCCAAACGCGATCGACAGCATCGTAGAGAGCCACGTCTTGCCGACGCCGCCTTTCCCCGAAGCGACCGCATAGACCGGCGCAGCGCGAGTGCGCGGCAGCGGCTGATCAATGGCATTTGCGCCTGACATACGTCCGGTATGCGCGTGTAACGATTGCTGAGGTCTTAGCGTCGCGGCTGATTTTGGTAAACGTACTCTTAATTACGAAGAATTCGCATGTGGATGCGCTAACGACTGTGACGGTTTTGCTGAGACGATGGGTGCCCCTCGCGTTTGGCTGGCTGACCTTAGGTTGCGCGACAACGCCGAACTTCGACGCGCTCGCGCCGATTCCTGCGCATGCGCGCGAGCTTCGAGTTCAAGTGCATTACTTCCCATTGGCCGCGAGTAGCGCATACGTCGTGCGGCCCGGCGCGATTACCGTGTATCAGTTCGATGGCGCGCACTGGACGTCTCACGAGATAACGACCTCGACCGCCAATCAAGCGCTCACCGCTGTCACGCCGTTGATCGAGATGGATGGCAAAAACATTTCATGCGGTGTGGTGGACGGCAATGTCTATCGCATCGAAGGCGTCATTGATGGTCAGCGCTTCGCACTCACCGCGAGCAATCCAGACTTATGCCAGGATATGGAGTCCGCTCAGGTTCGCGCAGTGCTTGAACTGATCACACGCGATTTTACACCTGTCCCATAGCCTTCAAGCGCACCTTCGCGTGCACTTCCGACTGCCCCATCACCGCCGTGCTCGGCCGGAAGCGCTCGATCAGCGAGCGCACGAAAGGACGAATGTTGGGGGAGGTGAGCAGCACTGGCGTCTCGCCTTGCTGCGCTGACTTCTCAAACGCCGTACGCACATCAGCGACAAAGTCGTGCAGTTTGGAAGGCGCGAGCGCCAACGTGCGCTGCTGCCCTTCGCCGATCAGCGCCTCAGCAAACGCCAGCTCCCAATTCGGCGACAACGTCAGGATCGGCAGCGCACCAGTCGGATTGCGATGTTGATAGCAGATCTGCCGCGCCAGACGCGCGCGCACATGCTCGGTGATCAGCACCAGATCGTGCATCGCCGGCGCCGCTTCGGCGATCGCTTCGACGATGGCGCCAAGATCGCGTATCGAGACGCGCTCTTTCAGCAAGTTCTGCAGCACACGCTGCACGCCCGACCACGAAATATGCGCCGGCGCGACGTCATCTAGCAGCGTCTGCGTATCCTTCGGCAGCTCTTTCACTAGCTTCTTCACTTCAGAGAACGTGAGCAGTTCGCTCATGTGCTCTTTGATGACTTCCGTGAGGTGGGTCGCCAACACTGTCGCGGGGTCGACAACCGTATAGCCCCGGAAGCTCGCTTCCTCACGCGCGCGCTCGTCGATCCACTTCGCATCAAGTCCGAACGCCGGCTCCTTCACCGCTTCGCCCGGCAACGCGATGCCGGTGCCTGTCGGATCCATCGCCAGCAGAGCGCCCATCTTCAGCTTGCCTTCGCCCGCATCCATCTCGCGGATGCGGATCGCGTATGCGTCCGGCTGCAGCTGCACGTTGTCCAAGATACGCACGCTCGGCATCACGAAGCCGTAGTCCTGCGCCAACGTCTTGCGCAGCGCCTTGATTTGATCGGTGAGGCGGCGGCCCTGCACATCGTTGATCAGCGGCAGCAACGCAAAGCCAATCTCGATCCGCGCCTCGTCCATCGCCAGCGAAGATTGCGGAGTCTCCTCAACCGCAGGCGCGGGCGGCGGCGCAGCGTTCGCCGCCTTCATCGAAGCTTGGTTCGCTTGTCGCAAACGCCATGCGAGCAACCCCGACGCGAACGATAAGATGAAGAACGGCAGCATCGGCATGCCCGGCAACACGCCGACGCCAAACGCGCACGCCGACACAACGCCAAGCGCGACTGGGTAGGAGGCCAGCTGCTTTGCGAGAGCCTTATCGGCGGCGCCATCAATGCCGGCCTTAGTCACGAGCAAACCGGCGGCGACGGAGATGATGAGCGCTGGGACTTGCGTCACCAGTCCGTCGCCGACGGTCAGCAGCGTGTAGGTCTTGCCGGCTTCGGCGAAGTCCATGCCGTGAGACATGGTGCCGATGATGATGCCGCCGATAATATTGATGAACACGATCAACAAGCCGGCGATGGCATCGCCGCGCACGAACTTGGACGCACCGTCCATGGCCCCGAAGAACGAGCTTTCGTCTTCCAGAGCTTTACGGCGTTCGCGCGCTTGTTGCTCGTTGATGAGGCCAGACGACAAATCGGCGTCGACCGCCATCTGCTTGCCCGGCATCGCGTCCAACGTGAATCGCGCCGCGACTTCGGCGATACGAGTCGAGCCCCGTGTGATGACGACGAAGTTCACGATCACCAGGATCGCAAACACAATCACGCCGATGACAAACTCGCCGCCCATCACGAACTGTGCGAACGCCGCGATCACTTCACCGGCCGCATGCTCGCCAGATTGCCCGTTCGAGAGAATGAGGCGCGTCGATGCGATGTTGAGCGCAAGTCTGAACAACGTCGCCAACAGCAGCACGGACGGAAACGCCGTGAACTCGAGCGGCTTCTTGATCATCAGCGCCGTCATCAGCACCAGGATCGAGAGAATGATCGAGATCGCGAGCAGGAAATCGAGCAACACCGCCGGCAGCGGCACCAGCATGATCGCCAGAATGCCCAAGACGCCAACGGCGAGACCGATCTCGCCGCGCATGACAAAGCCACGCAGCACGCCGAACGAAAGATCATTGCCTTGCGGCTGCGCTGCGTCTGTCATGGTTTAGCTCAGGCCGCCTGTCCGGTCGGCGGCGGCAGAATGCGCAAACCTTCGTCCGAATATTGCTTCAACTTGTTGCGCAGCGTGCGGATCGAAATGCCGAGAATGTTCGCAGCGTGGGTGCGGTTACCGAGGCAATGCGTCAGCGTCTCCAGGATGAGATCCTGTTCCACTTCCGCGACCGTGCGGCCGACAAGATTGCGCGCCGCAGCTTGCGCCGCTTCGATCGCGTTCTCCGTCGCGTCACGGTGTCCAACCGGTGCGCCATCTGGCGCTCTGATCGCATCGGCGCCAACTTCGTCGCCGTTCGCCAAGAGTACGGCACGGTGCATGGCGTTCTCGAGCTCACGCACGTTGCCCGGCCAGCGATGCTCCATCACTTGCGCCAAGCCGTCCTTCGAAAGGCGTTGAGCAGGGCGGCCGTTCGAGCGCGCGTACTTCTCGATGAAGAACTGCGCCAGCGCCGCCATATCTTCGCGACGCTCCCGTAGCGGCGGGATACGCAAGTTCACGACGTTCAAGCGATAGAGCAGATCTTCGCGGAACTCACCGGCGCGCACTAGCGCATTCAAATCGCGGTTCGACGTCGCCAGCACGCGGATGTTGACCGGCACCGGCTTTGAGCCACCCACGCGATCGATCACACGCTCCTGCAAAGCCCGCAACAATTTCGACTGCAGGCGCAGATCCATTTCCGAGATTTCGTCGAGCAGCAGCGTGCCGCTCTCGGCTTCCTCGAATTTGCCGATCCGCCGCGCCACCGCACCCGTGAAAGCGCCTTTCTCGTGCCCGAATAGCTCGGACTCCAGAAGCTGCTCAGGGATCGCCGCGCAGTTCACCGCGATAAACGGCTTGTCATGGCGCTTCGACTTTTTGTGCACGTAGCGCGCCAGCACTTCCTTGCCGACGCCGCTTTCGCCCGTGATCATAATCGACGCGTCCGAGCCCGCGATCTGATCTGCAAGCGTCACAACCTGCTTCATCGCAGCGTCCGCCGCGATCAGCGGGCGCTCGTCGTCGCACACCGCCGCGAGCACCGCCGCAATCAGCTCCGCATCCGGCGGCAATGAGATATATTCACGTGCGCCGGCACGGATCGACCTCGCCGCAATCATCGGATCAACGCCGACTCCGGCCGCCACGATCGGCACCACAATGTGCTCAGCTTCGTTCGCTGTGATCAGCGCCGCAATATCCAGACGCGCGTCCACCATCAACAGATCAGCGCCGCGTCCCGCGCGCAGCGCGCCCGTCGCTTGCTCAATCGTGTCCACGTGCGAGACTTTCGCGCCGAGGCCCATGGCGATCTTCGTGGCGGCGGAGATCTGTCCTCCGAGCGGGCCGACGATGAGTAGACGCATTTCCGTTCTCCTGCGCAGCCGCGTTTAGGCGGTGTCGCCGTCCTTGATGATTTCCGTCATGGTGACGCCGAGGCGTTCGTCGACAACGACGACCTCACCACGCGCGACCAGACGGTTGTTCACGTAAATATCGATCGCCTCGCCGACCTTGCGATCGAGTTCGATCACCGAACCGCGATTGAGCCGCAGCAGCGAAGCCACTTCCATGCTCGCGCGCCCAAGCACGGCCTGAATGTGCACCGGCACATCATAGACCGCCGCCAAGTCGGCGGCGCTGCGTTCCAACCCATCCGAGGGAAGGCCAGCGTCCGGTGTTGGCTGAAATTCGTCGAGCTTCATGTCACTCATGAGTGTGCCTCGTGTGGCGCCGCTAGTGCGGCGTCGATCAATTCTTCAATGCGTCGAGCGGCGTCGGCCGGATCCATGGCGATCACGCCATCGGACCAATCGATCACAACTTCGCCCGTCTTCAATCCCGGCTCTGCGCGCACCAACACCGCGCTCGCGTAGGCATGCGTCTCACACATCTCGGTGATGCGCGGCTTCAATTGCTCGGCGATATCTACCGGCAACTTTACAACCAAGCGCGGTTGGTGGCGCAGCGTATCCATCGCCGCTTCGATCGCTTGCGCAGCGCGCTCAACGCCAAACGAATCCAGCGCCGCGCCCGCAATCTTCTGCGCTGCCGCCATCGCTACACGCGCAGCCTCGGCGCGCATCGACTGGCTCTCCGCATTCAAACGCGTCAGCACCGCCGATGCCGCGTCCGCGATCGCTTCGAGCGCTGCAGCGGTGCGCCGCTCGGCCTGTGCCGTCGCATCGTCCTTGCCGCGGGCGTAGCCGTCATTGTTCGCCGCTTGCACTTCTTCCGGCGTGATCCGCTTCGGCGGCTCGCGCATGATCTCGCCGTCGGCGGTGAACTCGGTTTCAAAGACATATTTGCGGATGTTGCTCATCAGTAGATCAACTCATCTTCTGACTTGCCATCCGACAACACGATCTCGCCGCGCGCCGAGAGTTCTTTCGCCGTCGCCACCATGCGCGTCTGCGCGGCGTCGACATCCTTCAAGCGCACCGGGCCCATAGAAGCCATGTCTTCCTTCAGCAGCTTGCCGCCGCGTTCGGACATGTTCGAGAAGAAGAGATTGCGCAGCGTATCGGACGCGCCCTTGAGACCAAGCGCCAAGTCCGCCTTATCGACCGCGCGGAGCAGGGTTTGGATGCCGCCCGAATCCAATTTGCCGAGATCTTCAAACACGAACATCAGCGCCTTGATGCGATCGGCGCTTTCGTTGCTCTTGCCTTCGAGAGCGCCCATGAAGCGCGACTCGGTCTGGCGATCGAAATTGTTGAAGATGTCCGCCATCAATTCGTGGCTGTCGCGCTTCGACGTGCGCGCCAAGTTGGACATAAACTCAGTCCGCAACGTCGTCTCGACTTTTTCGAGAATGTCGCGCTGCACCGGCTCCATCGCCAGCATGCGCATGATGCATTCGGCCGCAAAATCCTGCGGCAGCTCAGCGAGCACCTTCGCTGCATGCTCAGGCCGAATCTTCGCCAGCACCACCGCGACGGTCTGCGGATATTCGTTCTTCAAATAACTCGCGAGCACGCTTTCGTGCACGTTGGCGAGCTTATCCCAAATGTTGCGACCCGCCGGACCGCGGATTTCCTCCATCAGCGTGTCGACTTTTTCCTTCGGCAGGATCTGCATCAGCATGCGCTGGGTCTGTTCGACCGAGCCCATGATCGATCCCGCGCCGGAAAGGCGATTGATGAACTCGATCACCAAGGCTTCGACAACAGCCGAAGGCACCATCCCAAGCGAAGCCATCGCTTGAGACACTTCCTTGATTTCTTCCTCGTCCATCACCGCCCACAGCTTCTTGGCGTCTTCGCCAAGCGCCATGAGAATGATCGCCGCCTTTTCCGGCCCGCTATAGCGAGACAGATCAACGGCAGGCGTCGCCGTTTGGACCTCAGTGGCAGAAGGGCGGGTGAGGGCGTTCATCGGCTAGGCGTTGTTCAGCCAACCGCGAATGATCTGAACAGATTCATCCGGGTGTTGTTCGACGACTTCGGCCACTTTCTTTACGGACGACGCGCGCACGCGGCCGTTGATCTGCGCGATGTCGATGCCGGCATCGATCGCTGCGCCATCTGGCGCGGGCAGCGCTGCCGCCGCACCGCCGCCAACTGGGCCCGGCAAGGCTGGCACACCGCCGGCCGTCGCGTTCGCGCCGCCGCGGATCAAGCCGCCCACCAGCGGCCGCAGTACGAAGAACACGAACGCCAGCGCCGCGATCAGCGACGCGACGATCTCAACGATCCGCATCACGTCCAGATTGCCGAGGAAATCGAACATGCCTGGCGCTACCGCGGCTTCGTTGCCCGGCGTGAGGCTCGCGAACTGCGCGTTGACCACTTCAACCGTGTCACCGCGTTCCTGATTGAAACCTACGGCCGAGCGCACCAGCGCCGTCAGCCGCTGCATGTCTTCCGCCGAGCGCGGCGCATAAGTGGCCGCAGCACCTTCGGCGCCTGGCGTCATTGTCCCGTTCACCGCGACCGCGACCGACAGCCTCCGGATCCGTCCGCCTTCGCTCACTTCCGTGCGTGTGGAGTTCGAGATCTCGTAATTGACGGTTTCCGAACTCTGATTGTTTTCGTTCTGGGCGCCGTTCTGCGAGGCGCTTGCGTTTGCGTCCGGCACGTTCGCGCCTGCCGTCGTGCCACGCGCGCTCTCACCGCTGCGACCGGTTTCTTCCGATGTTTGCGTCGACCGAACCACGCGGCCTTCCGGATCGAACGTCTGACGCGTCTCGCTGACGCGGTTGAAGTCCATCTCGGCCGTGATCTGCACCCGCGCATTGCCCTGACCGACAATGCCTTCGACGATGTCCGTCACCGTGCGACGGATGCGATCTTCGGTGGCCACCTGGCGCGCATCGATGCCGTCCGCAGCGCCATCTTCGCCCGATTGCGCCGCCGCGAGCAGGCGGCCGGTTTCATCGACGATAGTCACGCGATTGGCGCTGAGGCCCGGCGTTGCGCTGGCCACCAAGTTGCGGATGGCGCGGACTTGGCCTGCTGTCAGCTCGTCACGGCGTAATTGAATGACGATCGAAGCCGTCGGCTGTTCCGCATCGCGCGAGAACAACTGCCGCTCCGGCAGCACCAAGTGCACCCGCGCCGATTTCACACCATCCAGCGAACCGATGGTGCGCGACAGCTCGCCTTCGAGCGCGCGTAGCCGATTGATGTTCTGCTGGAACTGCGTTTGCCCAAGCG
>JBEBHI010000181.1:0-6492 GCA_040080935.1 Terricaulis sp. | reverse complement strand
GGTAGGTCCGATGGAAAATTTCAAAATCGACGTCGACAGCGACGGCATCGCGCTCATCACGTTCGACGTGCCGGGCCGCTCCATGAACACCATCACCGGGTCGGTGATGCGCGATTTGATCACGCTCGTTGAGACGCTGAAGTCCGACGACAAGATCAAGGGCGCCGTCATCACCTCCGGCAAGACGACCGGCTTCTGCGCCGGCGCCGATCTCGGCGAACTCAACCAACGCGGCGCCGCCAAGGAAGAAGCGCCGAAGTCGGAAGAAGAGCGCCTGAAGAAGCAATTCGATCAGAGCTTCACGCTCAACCGCTCACTCCGCGCCCTCGAAACCAACGGCAAGCCGGTAGCCATTGCGCTCGAAGGTCTCGCGCTCGGCGGCGGCCTCGAAATCGCGCTCGCGTGCCACTACCGCGTCGCCGCCGACAATCCGAAGATCAAGTTCGGCCTGCCTGAATCAAAAGTCGGCCTGCTGCCGGGCGCCGGCGGCACGCAACGTCTGCCGCGCCTCATCGGCGTGCAGAACGCTGCAATGATGATCCTGCAAGGCGCCGACAAGTCGCCGCAAGAAGCCAAGGGCCTCGGCTTCATCAACGAAGTCGTTGAGCCGGGCAAAACCGTCGAAGCCGCGAAGGCTTGGGTGAAGGCGAATCCGAAGGCGATCGCGCCGTGGGACGTCAAAGGCTACAAAGTAAAAGACGGCCCGTTCACGCCAGCTGGCGCGATGGCCGCTGTCGGCGGCAACGCCATGGTCTCCAAGCAGACCAACCTCAACTATCCGGCGCAGCGCAACATTCTCTCCTGCATCTACGAAGGCATGCAGGTGCCGATCGATGCCGCGCTCCGCATCGAGTCCCGCTACTTCATCAAGACCGCCAACACCCCGCAAGCGAAGGGCATGATCCGGACGCTGTTCGTGAACATGCAAGCGCTCGGCAAAGGCGGAAACCGCCCCGAAGGCATCCCGACCTATGATGTGAAGAAGGTCGCCGTCATCGGCGCTGGCCTGATGGGCGCGGGCATCGCTTACGTGCAAGCCAAAGCAGGCATCGAAACCATCCTCCTCGATGTCAGCCAAGAGAGCGCCGAGAAGGGCAAAGCCTACTCGCAACGCATCGTCGAAAAAGACATCTCGCGCGGCAAGACCACAAAGGAAAAGGGCGACGCGCTTCTCGCTCTGATCACGCCCTCGACCGATTACTCGCTGATCAAAGGCGCTGACCTCGTCGTCGAAGCCGTGTTCGAAAACGTGCAGCTGAAAGCCGACGTCACCAAGAAGGCCGAAGCTTTCCTCGGTGAAAACGCCGTCTTCGGCTCCAACACCTCGACGCTGCCGATCACCGGCCTCGCCGAAGCTTCAGCGCGTCCGAAGAACTATATCGGCATCCACTTCTTCTCGCCGGTCGAGCGCATGGGTCTCGTCGAGCTGATCATGGGCAAGGAAACGACGCCGGAAACGCAAGCCAAGGCGATCGACTACGTCATCAAGATCCGCAAGACGCCGATCACCGTGAACGATTTCCGCGGCTTCTACACCTCGCGTTGTTTCGGCACCTATCCCGCCGAAGGCGTCGAGATGCTGATGGAAGGCATCGCGCCGGCGATTATCGAAAACGTCGGCCGCCAATGCGGCATGCCGATGGGCCCGCTCGAAGTCTCCGACTCTGTCGGCCTCGATACCGCGCTGAAGATCGGCAAGACCAACGCCGAACTCAATCAGCAGGATTACAAGAAGGATCCGCGCGCCGGCATGTTGTCGTGGCTCGTGGAAGATAAGGGCCGCGTCGGCCGCAAAGGCGGCAAGGGCTATTACGAGTACGGCGAAGACGGAAAGCCAACCCGCATCTGGCCGGGGATTTCCGAACGCATCGAAGTGAAAACCAAAGAGTGCCCGCCTGAGCTCAAAGTCGAACTCACCAAGCGCTATCTCTTCCGCCAATGCATCGAAGTCGCGCGCTGCTTCGAAGAAGGCGTCATCACCGATCCGCGCGACGCCGACGTCGGCTCGATCCTCGCCTGGGGCTTCGCGCCATATTCAGGCGGCTGCGTCAGCTACATCGACTTGTTCTGGGGAACGAAGAAGTTCGTCGAAGAAGCCGATCGTCTCGCCGACACCTACGGCGAACGCTTCCGCCCCAACAAACTCCTCCGCGACATGGCCGCCAAAGGCGAGACCTTCTACGAACGCTTCGGCGCTAAGCAGAAGGCCGCAGCTTAAAATCGGAAAGGGCCGCCTTCGGGCGGCCCTTTTGCATCAGGGGTCCGCGATGGATCAGTTCACTTTAGCGAACCCTGTGTTCGCCACGTACGCCATCGCGGCTTCGCTGATGGTGCTGAAGATCATGCTGCAAGGCTGGATCACAGTCGCGCGCATGATCAAGAACGACGCTGGCCTGGTGAACCCCGAAGACATCGCGCCCGGTCCCGCGAACCGCAATCCACGCCCCGAGCAACTTCAACCATTGGATGACGTCGACCGCTCGCGCCGCATCCATCGCAACGACCTCGAAAACATCCCGGCCTTCCTCGCCATCGGCTTACTCTTCGTCGCCATCGCCCCGCCGCTCGCTGCCGCGCAATGGCTGATGTACGGCTTCGTCGCCGCGCGCCTGCTGCACACGATCGCGTATTCAACCGCCCAGCGCCACGAAGTCCGCGCTACCTTTTACAGCGTCGGCTCGCTGATCGTCATCGTTATGGCGATCTGGGTTCTTCTCGTCGCCGCGCCACTCGCAACATGAGCCTCGAAACCACAGCTCAGATCGTCGGCATCCTCGCTAACATTGCTGTTCTGGCCTCAATCGTCTTCGTCGCGTTGCAAGTCACCATGGGCGTGCAAATGTTGCGCGACGCCGCTGTCCGCAATCACCTCGAAAAGACGCAGAGCATAAGCCGTCTGCTCGCAGAGAATGCGCAGCTGGCCGATCTATGGTCACGCGGCAGCAAGGGCGGTCTCGAAAGTCTCGCCGGCGGCGAGCGTGTGCAGTTCGTCAACTTCTGCATGTTCATGTTCCGCACCATGGAAGAGCTCCATGCGCAGCACACACGCGGCCAGATGGACAACGCGCTCTACACTTCGAACGTCACGATCTTCCGCGATATCCATCAGCTTCGCGGCGCCGCCGAAGCCTGGCAGGTCCGCCGCCACCTCTTCACGCCGGCGTTCCAGGGCTTCTACGAAAGCTACGTCACCTCGGGCGAAGCCAAGTCGCTCTATGATTTGCCGCCAAGCGCGAGCGCGTGAAACCTTTCCGCGGCTGACGCAGCGGGAAGGGGATGCGCTGGCCGCGTCAGCCATTATGTTTGCGCGATGACCCAGCTCACCGATCCGATCAAATTCCATTCCGGCGCCACGCTGAAGAACCGCTTCGTTCTCTCGCCGCTCACCAATCTGCAAAGCAATCCTGACGGCGTCCTGAGCGACGACGAGTATCGCTGGCTCACCATGCGCGCCATCGGCGGCTTCGGCCTCACCATGACCTGCGCCGCGTCCGTGCAAGAAGAAGGCGTCGGCTTCCCTGGCCAGCTCGGCTTTCACGACGACAAGCACCTGCCCGGCCTCACGCGCCTCGCCGCCAAGATCAACGAAGAGGGCAGCCACTCGGTCGTGCAGCTCCACCACGGCGGCCTGCGCTCCGTGAAAAACCCAAAGGCGCCGAGCAGCGACGAAAAGCTCAAAGCCGAAGCGATGACATTGGACGAAATCCAATACAGCCGCGACAAGTTCATCGAAGCCGCGCAGCGCGCCGAGCGCGCTGGCTTCCAAGGCGCCGAACTTCACGGCGCCCACGGCTATCTCATCTGCTCGTTCCTCAGTCCCGAACTCAATCGCCGCGACGACGCTTACGGCGGTGACCCAGAACGCCGCGCGCGCTTCCTGTTCGAGATCGTCGACGGCATCCGCGCCGCAACCAAGCCCGGCTTCTCACTCGGCGTGCGCCTCTCGCCTGAACGCTGGGGCATTCAAACGCTCGAAATCCGCGACGTCGCTCAGCGCCTCATGAACGAAGCTAAGACGGACTACATCGACATGTCGCTCTGGGACGTGAAGAAGGAGCCACAGGACGAAAAGCTCCAAGGCCGCACGCTCGGCTCATACTTCACTGAGCTAAAGCGCAACGGCACGCTCCTCGGCGCCGCCGGCAAGATCATGTCCGCACAAGATTGCCGCGATCTCCTCGCTGCCGGCTTCGATTTCCCCGTCCTCGGCCGCGCCGCCATCCTGCACCACGACTTCCCGAAAAAAGTCGCGGCCGATCCCAACTTCCAATCGATCGCAACACCGGTCAGCGAAGCCTATCTCGACAACGAAGGCCTCGGCCCCGTCTTCCGCAATTACATGCGCACCTGGGCCGGCTTCGTCGAAGAACCGACAGCGGCCTAACGATTTCCGTTGGCGCCCGTCGCCATCGGCGTATCGTCTCGCACGCAGCCTGCGGGGGTCGCTATGTTCAAGCGCGCTTTTATCGTCATCGCGATGGCGTCGCTCAGCGCCTGTGCGTCGTTGGACCTGCAGCAGACCGACTCACCGTTAAGGGCCTACGAAAGCTTCGACGCGGCGCCGGTGGAGCCCGCTTTGATCGCGACGCTCGTCCTGCATCGCAGAGCTTTTACCCCGCCAAGTCAGAAGCAACCGGAATTCCGCGCCATCGCCGTCACCGCATTTGACCGCCTGCGCCGCCGCAGCTCGCGCCGCCGCCGCCGCCGCCGCTAGCTCGCTCTCCGGAATGCGCCTAAGAAAACCCAATGCCTCAATCACCGACACAGGCCGAATACTGGAACAGCAAAGTCGGCGAGGAGTGGGCGCGCCAAGCTGATCTCATGGATCGGATGTTGCAGCCGCTGACGCAGCCCGCCTTCGATCTACTGAACCTCCAACCTGGCGAACGCGTGCTCGATATCGGCTGCGGCGCCGGCGCAACGACGCTCGCCGCCGCAAGCTACATTGGCGACGGCGAGGCCGTTGGTGTCGATATCTCTAAACCGCTCCTCGAGCTCGCGCGTGCACGTGCAGGCGCACGCGGCGCGAACGCGCATTTCGTCGAAGCCGACGTCTCCGCCGCGCCACTGCGCGATGCGCCATTCGACGCCGCATTCTCCCGCTTCGGCGTGATGTTCTTTGACGACACCGCCGCCGCCTTTGCCAAGATCCGCGCCGCGATGAATCCAAACGGCCGCATCGTCTTCATCTGCTGGCGCACGTTCAAGGAAAACGGCTGGTCCCACGCGCCGCTCGCTGCGCTCCAACCCATCCTCAAAACGCCGATCACGCCCGCCGATCCCAACGCGCCCGGCCCCTTCCAATTGCAGGACCCGGAAAAAATCAAAACCATGCTAGCGACATCTGGCTGGCGCGACGTCTCGATCACGCCGTGGGACGGCGATGTCCTCGTCGCCGGAGGCGGGGACGCCAATGCCGCCGCAGCTTTCCTCCTAAAGATCGGCCCATGCGCTCGCGCCATCACCGATCAGCAACTTGACCCCGCGCAAGCCCAACGAATGCTCGCCGAATTCTTGCGCAAGCACGAGGCGCCCGCTGGGGTCGCGCTTCCTGCTGCATGCTGGATTGTTCGCGCCGTCGCTTAGCCGCTATTGCGAAGCGCGGTCGCGATCGCGTTGATTGAAAGCTGAATGCCTTCGTGAATGCGCGGATCGTCTTCGCCGCCGCGATAGCGCTTGATCAGTTCCACCTGCAGCAAGTTCAGTGGCTCGATATACGGCAGCCGCAACTGGATCGACGCCGCCAACGCAGGCTGGTGCTCCAACAATTGCGTTTGCCCCGTCACCGCCAGCAACGCATCCCGCGTCATCTCCCAAGCCGAGCGCACGCGATCGAAGATCGCTTTGCCCTCGGCTTTGTCCTTCACCAGTCCCAAATAGTTCGCCGCGATAGTCATGTCTGACTTCGCCAGCACCATTTCCAAATTCGCCAGCGTCGTGCTGAGGAACGGCCACGCCTGCGCCATGTCGCGCAACAGCGCCTGATCCTTGAACGCGGCCAATCCGTGCCCGGCGCCATACCAGCCGGGCAGCATGATCCGCGCTTGGCTCCACGAAAACACCCAAGGGATCGCGCGCAAATCTTCAATGCGATCAGATTTCGTCCGGCTCGCCGGGCGCGATCCGATTTTCAGATCAGCGATCTCCGCGATCGGCGTGATCTGACGGAAGAATTCCTTGAACCCCGCCGTCTCATAAACGAGCCCGCGATACGCCGCGAACGCCGCCGCCGAAACGTCATTCATCGCAGCCGAATAGCGCGCTTGGTCGTCAGCCTTCAGCGCCGGCGGCTCCAACGATGCGAGCAACGTCGCCGACGCCATCGCTTCCAAATTCGCCGCCGCGCTTTCGCGCGTGCCGTATTTGGCCGCGATCATCTCACCTTGCTCGGTGATGCGAATGCGTCCGTTCACCGTCCCGCTCGGCTGCGCGCGAATAGCCGCGAACGACGATCCGCCGCCGCGGCCAACCGCGCCGCCACGTCCGTGAAAC
>JBEBHI010000038.1:0-23470 GCA_040080935.1 Terricaulis sp. | reverse complement strand
TTGGCGAATTTGACGACGAAATCGTTGGTCGCGGCGAGTGGCTTGGCCATGCGTGGGTGCGGCGCTCTTGTTGCCCTCACCGAAGCGGCCCGTCCGCCGGCGCAGGGAGGAACTTAGTAGCCGGTCACGCGAGCTAATTGAAGAGCTTAGCCGGGCGCTTGCCGCTCGGCCGGCGCCTCAGCCGCGGCGGCTGGCGGGCGGTTGGCGCTGAACACGATGGCCGCGTCGCCAAAATGGCTGCGATAGCGTTCCAGCTTTTCGTGGCTGATGGTCCGGTAGCCCATGACGGGCTCAACGACGACGAAGCGCTCATCGTCATAGCCAACGACAAGCAGGTAGTGATCGACCATTTCGAGGCCCGTGAGCGACGACACCTGCCCTACGCGGTTGGATAAAACGCCGCCGACATAGCCGAGCACGGGCGTATTGGCGCCGGGGAAAGTACGGTTCTGCACGTAGATGGATGGGAGTCGCACTGCGACCAGCACCGGGCGTCCGCTCTCAAGCTCGCGCTCAATCGCTGCATCGTCCAGGCGCACGCCGTTAGCCAGCAAACCATTGGCGCGCGCGAGCGTAAGCAACTCGGCAATTGAATAACCGGCGGGCTGGGAAGGTGGCGTGGATGTATAAATCGTGCTTCCGGCAATTGTGCCCGGACCACGCCAGTAGTTGATGACGCTTGCGAGCGCATGTGCGCCGCAGGAGGCGCCGTCAGTTTGCCTGTCGTGGACGACCGGCAACACGAGGGCATTGCCCGCCATGCGCCGATCGAACACTTCGAAGCTGTTGTTGGCGCTTTCTTCCGCGAACGTGTTCACGTCCGGCACGGGCGTGACGGCACAGCCTGCAGAAAGAAGCGCCAACGCTAAAGCGCTAGCGAAAACGCTAGGCTTCATTAGTCGGCGACTGCGACCGCAATCACGACCACGGCGGCCAAGATGCCAATGAGCAGCCATTGGTTGTCGGTGATCCCCGCTTGATATTGCTCGGCTTCCTCACGCGAGAGCACGCGAATTTCGTAGCCTTCGTTCTGCAGGGCTTCGGCCCGCGCAGTGGCGTTGGCGTCTAGACCATAGCTCTGCAATTCCTGAGAAGAGAAGGTCTGCGGCGCAGCTGAGCGGAATTGGGCTTGCTCGGCATAAGCAGGCGCGGTGACCAGGGCGACGGCAAGCGCCGCAGCGCCGAAAATACGTGACTTCATGGATTAGTCCCTTCCTGTCCTCAAAAACCGGAGGCGGCGTTGAGACCCAAAGGGCTTGGCGCGCCGTTTCCGACTGGCCGCCCCAGCTTTCAGCTGACCACGTCCAACAAGGTCCAACGCGACATGAAGTACCCAGTTCCTGCCTGACGGCTGACGAGCAGAACAAGGAACATGCGGGGAGATCGCAACGCGACCTCCCCTGTGCAGTTTGTTTAGCTTACGGCGACCGCGACGACGACCACGAGAAGGCCGATCAACAGCCATTGCGTGCCGGTGATGCCCGCTTGGTACTGTTGCGCTTCTTCAGGCGACATCACGACGACGCTGTAGCCTTGATCCTGATAGGTGGCGACTTGCGCTGCGTCGGTGGCGCTAAGGCCGTATTGCTGCAGATCTTGCTGCGAGAAGGTTTGCGCTTCTGGCGCACGGAATTGCTCTTCAGCGAACGCTGAAGGGGCGACGGTTGAAAGTGCGAGGGCGAAGGCCAGCGCGGTTGCAATGCGTTTCATAAGAAAGCTCCCCTGTGATGATCATCGATACGAGGAGCGGCGCTTGATGGCCTTGAGGGTCGAGTGCGCCGTCTAGTTTTGGCGGCGTCCGCTTGGAGCGGCGTCGCTGAAAAATGCGCAATGCGCATTACACAAGTTCCCCTGCCCGCAACGACGCTAACACGCGAACGAAGCGCGGCAACATAAATCGAGTTCGGGAACTTTTACTTTGCGGAGACTGGTTCGCGCTTGCGAGATGGCGTCTTCGGTGCGCAGCCCGCTTGCGTGATGTCGAGATAGAATTGCTGCATGTCCCACGCACCCGTCGGGCAACGTTCGGCGCAGAGTCCGCAATGGAGGCAGACGTCTTCGTCCTTCACCATGACGCGACCAGTTTTCAGGCCGTCCTGAACGTACAGATCCTGCGTTAGCACTTTGGCTGGAGCGTTTAGACGATCGCGCAACTCCGTCTCTTCGCCGTTCTCTGTGAACGTGATGCAATCCATCGGGCAAATATCGACGCAAGCGTCGCACTCGATGCAGGCAGGCGCTGAGAACACCGTCTGCACATCGCAGTTCAGGCAACGTTGCGCTTCTTTGTAACCGAGCAGCGGATCAAAGCCCTTCTCGACTTCGATCTTCACGTTGCGCAGCGCGACTTCCGGCTCGACCAGCGGCACCTTATAGCGAAGGTCGAGGGAAACATCGTTGTCGTAGGCCCATTCGTGGATGCCCATCTTGGTGGACATCATCGACACGCCGGGGGGTAGACGATCCTTCACGTCCTTGCCTTGGCAGAAGAGATCAATCGAAACGGCCGCGTCGTGACCGTGCGCGACGGCCCAGATGATGTTCTTCGGACCGAATGCTGCGTCACCGCCGAAGAACACGTTCGGGATGTCGGACTGGAAAGTCACTTCGTCGACAACGGGCATATCCCATTTGTCGAACGTCATGCCGATGTCGCGCTCGATCCACGGGAATGAGTTCTCTTGGCCAACGGCCATCAGCACATCGTCGCACTCGATGTGCACGTCGGGCTCGCCGGTCGGTTCTAGGCGTTTTTTACCGTCCTTCTCAACCCAATGCATCTTCGTGAACAGCACGCCGGTGAGCTTGCCGTTCTTGTGAGTGAATTCCTTCGGGTTATGGAAGTTGATAATCGGAATGCCTTCGTGCTGGGCGTCTTCTTTTTCCCAAGGCGAAGCCTTCATCTCCTCAAAGCCAGAGCGGACGACGACCTTCACCTCTTCGCCGCCCAAGCGGCGCGAGGTGCGGCAGCAATCCATGGCGGTGTTGCCACCGCCCAGAACGATGACGCGTTTGCCGATCTTGTCGATGTGCTCGAACGAAACGCTGGAGAGCCAGTCAATGCCGATATGGATGTTGGCCGCAGCCTCTTTCTGGCCAGGCAAGCCGAGATCGCGCCCGCGCGGCGCGCCGGTGCCGACGAACACAGCGTCCCAACCTTGGGCCAGCACTTCCTTGAGCGAGTCCACGCGCTTGCCGAAATGAGTCACCGGCTCATAGCGCAGGATGTAGTCGACCTCTTCGTCGATCACGCTTTCTGGTAGGCGGAAGCGCGGGATCTGGGTGCGGATCATGCCGCCGCCCTTTTTCTCCGCATCGTAAATGTGCACTTCGTAGCCGAGCGGCAGCAGATCGCGCGCAACTGTCAGCGAAGCTGGCCCAGCGCCGATGCAGACGATGCGCTTGCCATTTTTCTTCTTCGCCACCGGAGGCAGCAAGTGGTCAATTTCACCTTTGTTGTCGGCGGCGACGCGCTTCAACCGGCAGATCGCGACCGGCTCAGGCTTTCCCGCCGCCTCTTCGACACGACCACGCCGGCACGCAGGCTCGCATGGACGATCGCACGTGCGCCCAAGAATTCCGGGAAACACGTTCGACTTCCAATTGACCATGTACGCGTCGGCATAACGCTGCGCCGCGATGAGCCGAATATATTCCGGCACCGGCGTATGCGCCGGACACGCCCACTGACAATCGACGACCTTATGGAAGTAGTCGGGGTTCGCGATGTTCGTAGGCTTCAAAGCGGCCGGCTCCCAAGAGCTTGTTCGTTGCGGCGAACCTACTCCGCCTCGCGGCGTCGCGGCAATCGCTAAGCGCTTGATTGCGCGGCGCGGGCTAGCGATGGTCGCGCCGCATGAGTTGGCAATTCTGGATCGATCGCGGCGGGACGTTCACCGACGTTGTGGCGCGCGGGCCCGGCGGCGTTGAGGTTGTGAAGAAGCTGCTCTCGGTTGCTCCCGGGCGTTACGAGGACGCCGCGCACGAGGCGATGCGACTCGTTCTCAAAGAGCACGGCGCAACGTTCGCCGACATCGAGGCGGTAAAGCTCGGCACGACGGTCGCGACCAACGCCCTGCTGGAGCGCAAAGGCGCCGACGTGCTGCTCGTGGTGACGGAGGGCTTCGGCGACGCGTTGGAGATCGGCACGCAGGCGCGGCCGGATATCTTCGCGCTGCACATCGTGAAGCCAGATCTGCTTCAGAAGCGCGTGATCGAAGTGCACGAGCGGGTGACGGCGGAAGGCGACGTGCTGACACCATTGGATGAGGCGCATGCGCGCTCGCAGCTTGAGCGCGCGTTCGATGACGGGCTGCGCGCGGCGGCGATCGCTTGTCTGCATGGTTGGGCCTATCCGGCGCATGAGCAGAAGCTGGCCGCGATCGCGCGCGAAATCGGGTTCACGCAGGTGAGCGTCAGCTCAGAGGTCAGCGGACTGATAAAGTTCGTCCCGCGCGCGGATACGACTGTGGCGGACGCGTACCTCTCACCTGTTCTGCGCACCTATATTGAAGGCTTCGAGCGAGGCTTCGGCGCGGACAAGCCGAACTTGCTCTTCATGCAATCAAACGGCGGCCTAGCGCACGCGGACAGCTTTCGCGGCCGTGACGCAGTGCTGTCCGGTCCCGCCGGCGGCGTCGTTGGTATGGCGGCCGCCGCACAGCGCGCAGGGTTTGACCATGCCCTCGGCTTCGATATGGGCGGCACATCGACGGATGTCTCGCACTTCGCCGGCTCGTTTGAGCGGACCAATGAAACACTCGTCGCGGGCGTTCGGCTCTCCGCGCCAATGCTACAAGTTCACACTGTCGCGGCCGGCGGCGGATCGATCTGCTTCTTCGATGGCGCGCGCTTGCGCGTCGGCCCCCACAGCGCCGGCGCCGATCCGGGTCCGGCGTGCTATCGGCGCGGTGGGCCGTTGACAGTCACCGATTGCAACGTGCTGCTCGGCCGCGTGCAGCCCGAGTTCTTCCCGGCCATCTTTGGACCAAATGCGGATGAGCCGCTCGACGCTGAGATCGTACGGACGAAATTCAATGCGCTGTGCGCAGAGATCAAAGCGAAGACAGGGACGACACTTTCGCCGAACGATACCGCCGAAGGTTTCCTTCGCATCGCCAATGAAAGCATGGCCGAGGCGATCAAGAAGATTTCGATCCAGCGCGGTTACAATCCAACCGAGTACGCGCTTGTTGCGTTCGGCGGGGCTGGCGGCCAACACGCGTGTGCGGTTGCGGACGCTGTCGGTGTGGAGACAATCCTCCTACATCCGCTGGCGGGCGTGCTCAGCGCTTGGGGCATCGGGCTCGCGGATGTGCGCGCCGTTGTTGAGTCTACAATCGAGGAGAAGCTTTCGGACGCCGCTGACCTCAAAGCTCGCGCGGCCGAACTTGTGCAGCGCGCCGGCACAGCTCTCGGCGCGCGTGATGGCGTGCAGTTGGCTGTCTCGGTGACGGCCAATCTCAAATATGACGGCGCCGATTCCACACTGCCCGTGCCTTTCGCCGAAGTTTCCAGCTTAGCGCAGACTTTCGAGGCGGAGCACCGCAAGCGTTTTGGCTTCACCGATCCGGCTCGAGCAATCATCGTGGCCTCGCTGTCGGCAGAAGCCGTGGCGAGCGCACACTCGTCGGACGCCGCTCCTGCGCCAAAAGCGACGGCGATCACGCCAACGCCAGTTCGCCTCGTGAACGTTACCGACGGCGGTGTTTCGACATCGGCGCCGGTATACCTTCGTGCGAGCCTCCCCGCGGGCTTCGAACAGCGCGGGCCGAGCATCATTCTCGAAAACGGCGCCACAACTTACATCGCCGCTGGCTGGACAGGGGTGATCAATACACATGGCGACCTCGTGCTCACGCGCACCAGCCACATCGAGCGCAGCGCAATCGGCACCAAGGCCGACCCAATCCTGCTTGAGGTGTTCAACAATCGCTTCATGGGCGTGGCTGAAGAGATGGGACTCGCGCTGCAAACGACGGCATCGTCCGTCAACATCAAGGAGCGGCTAGATTTCTCATGCGCCGTCTTTGACGATACGGGCGGCCTCGTCGCCAACGCCCCGCACATTCCGGTGCACCTCGGCTCAATGAGCGACAGCGTGCGCGAAATCATCCGCCAACGCGGCGATACGATGCGCGCTGGGGACATTTATATGCTGAACGCGCCGCATGCGGGTGGCACTCACCTGCCGGACATCACTGTGATCGCGCCAGTGATCCTCGCCGGCGAGACGCGCCCGACGTTCTTTACCGCCGCACGGGGACATCATGCCGACATTGGCGGCATTACGCCGGGCTCAATGCCGCCGGACTCGCGGCGCATCGAAGATGAAGGCGTGCTGATCGAGAACTTCCTGTTGGTGCAGGACGGCCGTTTGCTTGAGACGGAAACGCGCGCGCTCTTCGCTTCTGGCCCTCACCCAGCGCGCGACATTGATCGCAACATTGCAGATCTCAAGGCGCAGATCGCGTCAGTTGTTCGCGGCGCGGAAGAACTTAAGCGACTGGTCGCGCACTACGGCCGTGATGGCGTCACGGCCTACATGAGCCATGTGCAGGACAATGCCGAAGAGCAAATCAAGCGCGTCATCGACACGCTGAAGTCCGGTTCTTTCGCGGTCGAGATGGATAGCGGCGCCACAGTGCGTGTCGCGGTGACGCCAAATCACGCCGCGCGAACGGTGTGCGTCGACTTCACTGGCACGAGCCCGCAGCAGGCCAGCAACTTTAACGCACCCCTTGCGATCACGCGCGCGGCGACGCTCTACGTGTTTCGGACGCTCGTGAACGATAGCATCCCGCTGAATGAAGGCTGCTTGAAGCCGATCGAGATTATCGTGCCAGAAGGTTCGCTGCTCAATCCAAAGCGGGGCGCGGCGGTTGTGGCAGGCAATGTCGAAACCAGCCAAGTCGTCGTTGACACCCTCTATGGCGCGCTCAGCGCCCTCGCCGCCTCGCAGGGCACGATGAACAATTTCACCTTCGGGGACGAGAAGCGGCAATATTACGAAACGATTTGTGGCGGCTCGGGCGCCGGGCCCTCATTCGACGGCGCCGCTGTCGTGCAAACCCACATGACCAATTCGCGCCTCACCGACCCGGAGGTGTTAGAGACACGGTTTCCGGTTTTGGTTGAGCGCTTCAGTGTACGACGGGGCTCGGGTGGTGACGGGGCCCACAAAGGCGGCGATGGCGCGGTGCGCCGCATCCGGTTTCGCGAACCTATGACGGCGGCGATGCTTGCCAATCGGCGCACAACAGCGCCATTCGGATTGAACGGCGGCAGCGATGGCGCGGCGGGCGCGAACCGCGTCGAACGCGTGGATGGCTCGGTGACGCAGCTCGCGGCGACAGGCAAAGCGGAAATGAAACCCGGCGACGTGTTCGTTATAGAGACGCCAGGCGGCGGCGGTTTTGGTGCGGCATAGGGGCAAGCATGCTGGTACTTCTTGGCATTGGTGTCGTCGTTCTCGGCTTCGTGTTGCGCGCAAATCCCTTACTCGTGGTGATGGCGGCGGCCCTGACAACGGGGCTAGCGGCGGCATGGACGCCTGCGGCTGATCTGCAAACAATGTACGTGGCCGCTATCGCCACGCTCTCGGCGTTTGGCAAAGCGTTCAATGACAATCGTTATGTGAGCGTCGTCTGGGTCGTTCTGATGGCGATCGGGTTGCTGGAGCGCTCCGGATTGCAAGAGCGCGCGCGAGCGGCGATCGCCAAGGTGCAAGCCGCGACTGTCGGCCGCTTGCTGTGGGTTTATCTCATCATTCGGCAAGGCGCGGCGGCCGTGGGTCTCACCTCACTTGGCGGACATCCGCAAATGGTGCGGCCGCTGGTAGCGCCGATGGCTGAAGGCGCGGCGACGGCAAAGTACGGCGAGCTTCCAGATCGCGAACGTTTCCTGATCCGGTCCCATGCAGCCGCGGTCGACAATATCGGGCTCTTCTTCGGCGAAGATATCTTCATAGCCATCGCGTCGATCCTGCTGATCCAAGGTTTCCTGGAGCAGAACGGCATTCTGGTTGAGCCGCTTGAGCTGTCGCTCTGGGCGATCCCGACGGCAATCACCGCGCTGCTGATTCATACGCTGCGGCTGTGGCTGCTCGACAGACGCTTGCACCGTACGCTCGCCGCCAAGACTGAAGGAGCGGCGCCATGAGCTACGCGCTGCCGCTCTCGCTCGCGCACGTATATGTCGTCGGAGGACTGTTTTTCGCGGCGGTCTCTATCCTGTCGCTGCTCGATAAGAGCAATGCGCGTCGTGTGATGAACTTCCTGTTCTGGGGTTTGCTAGCCACGAGCTTTCTTGCGGGCTCATTTCTGGGTGATCTTGGCAACGGTGTACTCGCGCTTGGCTTGGTTGCGGTCGGCGGCCTCGGACTTGGTCGCGGCACCCCGAAAACCACCAGTTCAGAAGAACGCACAGCCAGCGCCGAGCGGCGCGGCAATTTCCTCTTCCTGCCCGCGCTCATCATCCCGGCGATAGCGCTTGCCGGTACGCTCGCGGTGAAGTTCACCGATTGGGGGTCACTCCTCATCGACCCAAACCCGTCGCGCTCAACGCTCGTCGCGCTCGTCGCCGGCACTTTGATCGCCGTGACCGTCGCCATGATTTGGCTTAGACCGCCGCCACTAGCGCCGTTGCAGGAGGCGCGACGGCTGCTCGACTCGGTCGGCTGGGCGGCAATCTTGCCGCAGATGCTGGCATCGCTTGGCGCGGTGTTTGTGATTGCCGGCGTCGGCGAACAAGTCGGCTTGCTGTTCGGCCAATACGTGCCACTCGACACGCGCACACTCGCGGTCGTCGCCTATTGCATCGGCATGGCGCTGTTCACGATCGTCATGGGCAATGCCTTCGCCGCGTTTCCCGTTATGACCGCGGCCGTCGGCTTGCCGATTCTGGTCCACCAGTTCGGCGGCAACCCTGCCGTCGTCGGCGCTATTGGCATGCTCGCGGGTTTCTGCGGCACACTGATGACCCCGATGGCCGCGAACTTCAACGTCGTGCCGGCGAACCTGCTCGACTTGCCGGATCGCAACGCCGCGCTCAACGGTGTGATCCGCGCACAGATACCAACGGCGCTCCCCTTGCTCATCGCCAACATTCTATTGATGCGGCTGTTGGCGTTTCCGTCATGACCACACTCACGAAAGACATCGCGGAGAAATTCGCAGCGCTCGCGCTCGCTCACGTCAGCCGCGAGTATCCCAATGTCATGCAGCATGTCATGGGCGGGCCTGCTGACGTTGTTGGCCCGCGCGCCGCGCATCCAATTTTCTTTGGCAGCTTTGACTGGCACTCGTGCGTGCACGGCTATTGGCTGCTCGCGCGCGTGATGCGGCGGTACCCTGACTTATCTGTCGCGGATCAAATCGCGGCGCTGCTCGCCGAGAGGATCACCCCAGCGAGTGTTGCTGGGGAGGTCGCCTATCTGGCGCGGCCTGAGGCGCGCGGGTTCGAGCGGCCATACGGGTGGGGTTGGTTGCTGGCGCTGCAGAGCGAGCTTGATCAGCATCGTAACGACGTCGGCCGCCATGCGGCGGAAACCTTGCGGCCATTGGCTGAAGCGTTCGCTGCGCGTTTCCGCGCGTTTCTGCCGTTAAGCGACTATCCAGTGCGAACAGGCGTGCACACATCGACCGCGTTCGCTCTGCGCCTCGCGGCAGACTATGCGGAACCGAGCGATCCAGACCTGTTCATGCTGATGCGCGACAAGGTAATCGCTTGGTACGGCAACGATCGCAGCGCGCAAGCATGGGAGCCGAGTCAGGATGATTTTCTGTCTCCCACGCTGATGGAGGCCGAGTGCATGCGCCGTTTTCTGGCGCCCGCTGCTTTTGCGGCGTGGTTCGCGGATTTCTTGCCAAACGTGGCGGACGGTGCGCCCGCTTCGCTGTTCGCGCCCGCGCGCGTTAGCGATCGAAGCGACGGCAAGATCGCGCATCTTGACGGCCTCAATTTCTCACGCGCCTGGTGTTGGCGGTCAATCGCCAGAGTGCTTGGCGACACCGGTGCTGTCGCAAAACGCGCCCGATCGGCAGCGGATGCGCATATCGGTGCGAGTCTCCCGCACGTAGCGGGCGACTATATGGGTGAGCACTGGTTGGCGACGTTTGCTCTGCTGGCGCTGGAAGCCTAACGGGCGATTGAGAAGGTCAGCGGCGCCAAGCCATCGACGCCGCACTCGATCACATCGCCCGGATTAAGCGCGCTCACACCAGAGGGCGAGCCGGTGAAAATGAGGTCGCCTGGCTTTAGCTCCCACCAGCGCGAGATCGCGGCAATGACTTCAGGCAAGCTCCAGATCATGTCGCGGGTGTTCGCATCCTGGCGAATTTCGCCATTCACTTTGATCCAAATGCGCGCGTTGGCAGCGTCTCCGCTCGCGGCGAGAGGCGTCAACGCACTGATGGGCGCCGAGTTGTCAAAGCCCTTTGCGGTATCCCACGGCGTGCCGGCTTTTTTTGCTTCGGCCTGGCGGTCGCGACGCGTGAGATCGACGCCAACGCCATAACCCCACACATGCGAAAGCGCACTCGCCTCATCGATGTTCGAACCGCCGGCGCCGATGGCGATCACGAGTTCGACTTCATGATGAAAGTTCGAGGTGTTCGAAGGATACGCGATCACCGCGCCGCTCTCGACAACGGCATCGGCAGGCTTTGAGAAGAACAACGGCGGCTCACTCTTCGGGTCGTTCCCCATTTCACGTACATGATCGGCGTAGTTTCTCCCGACGCAGAAGATGCGCCGGACAGGGAAACGCCGATCGCTTCCGGCGACCGCGACAGAGGGTTGAGGCTGTGGAGAGAGGACAAAAGTCATGTTCGTGTTTGAGCACGACGGCGTTAACCAAGCAAACTTCGCTTTCGCGGGGAAGCTAAGCGCTTTGCCGACGCAAAGAGTTGCGTTGAACCTACGGTTTGCATGATTTTGCAGGGTTACTCGCGATGGGCGGCGCGTTTTGGAAATGTGGGTTCTAGCTTTCTTGCCGCTAGCGGTATGGGTGTGGCTGCAGGCGCAGCGCATCGATGCGCTCGTGCGCCGAGTTGCGGAGCTCGAGCTCCAGCTCTTTGCGCTGCGGTCGGCCAACCCCGCTTCACCCACCGTTGCACCTGAGACAGAAGCTCGCACTGCGACCGTTCCTGAGCCTACCGCACCGCAGGATGAATTGCTGCTGACGGAAGTTGTGCCGGACGACGTCCTGGTCCTCGACAACCCACTGCCTGCGGCATCGAACGATACCGCAGCCATTCCGGAAACGGTCGCGCCGCGCCCGCGTATGCACTCGCCGCTCCTGCTTGACGATCCTATCGCCGAGGGCGAGCGTCCGGCTGAGCCACTGCCGCCACCTGCCGCCCCAAAGCAACCACCAAGGCGGCTAGATCGATGGCTCGCTGAAAAGGGCCTCGCTTGGATCGCCGGCATCGCGCTCGCTATGGGCGCGATTTATCTTGTATCCGTCGCGATGCAGTCGACGTGGTTCACGCCCGCTGTTCAGCTTGCAAGCGCTGTTGGGTTGGGCGTCATCCTTCTTGGCGTCAGCGAACTGGCGCGCCGCATCGGCCTCAGAACGCCACCCGGCCATCCGCTCATCGCCGCGATGCTCGCTGGCGCGGGCATGGTCACTTTCTACGCAACCGCTTGGGCTGCGCACGGCGTTTACGCGTTTGTAGACTGGCCAACGGCGACCGCGCTGCTGACGCTGTGCGCAATCGGCCTCATCGCGTTGTCATTGGTGCACGGCGAGGCGCTGGGTGTGCTGGCGATTGCGCTCGCATTGTTGGCGCCGGCGCTTGCCAACGCGCCGTTGTGGCCATCGTTCGCCCTGACAAGTTACGTGGCGCTCGTGGGCGCAGGCGGCTTTGCACTCGGATTGTTCAAGCGCTGGGCTTGGGTCGCCGTCGCCACCATCGGCGGTTTGTACTTCTGGTTCTTCGCTTCGATTACGGCCGACGACGTTCGCCGCGCGCTGGCTCTGATCAGCTTCGCCAGCGTCGGCGGCGCACTGATGGCCTTCCGCGCACCTTTGGCAGACGAGGCCAAGAAGGGTCTCACCTGGACCACCATCAACGAGATCGGCCCAAGCATCGCGATCAGCGTTTCGAGCGCATTGCTGATCTGGGCTTGGCTCATGGTGGCGCAAGCGCCTGCAGGACGCATCGCCGGGCCGGCATTGATCAGCATCTTCCACGTTGCGCTCGCGACCTACGCTGTGAGCGAGCGGCGCGCCGCGCCCGCCGCGCTGGCGATTGCGATTGGCGGTCTGACGCTGGGCTTCATGGCGTATCTGCGCGCACGCGGAGTCTATGCGCCGCTTGGCAACGATTTTTATTCGATCGTGCTGCTCGCGAGCTTCAGCACGGCGGCGTGTGCGCTGCTCTCCAACCCGGAAAAAAACGGGCGCCATCTCATCGCTGCCGCTGGCGCCATCGGAACGGCCGTACTGACCATTCTGGCCGCCGTCTCACGCCCGGATTGGCACGCGGTGGCCGCTTGGACGCCGCTCTTCACCAGCGCCGCGCTTCTGTTCGGCGCCGCTTGGTGGACTGAGCGGTCGGCGGAAGATCGCAAGACCGACATTGCCATCACTTCGTGGGCCGGCGCTGGCGCTGTGCTCGTGATGCTCGGTGTTGAATCCTTGCTTGCGCCCGAGATGCGCACGCTCGGACACGCAGTCGCGACACTGCTGTTCTCCATCGTCCTCGCATGGCGCGGCTGGCGCGTAGCCGGCTGGGCGGCGCTGATCGCGGCTGCACTCTCTGTGGGACATGCTCTTTCCCCTGGATACGCGCTCTCCCCAAGTCTTATCGGTCTCACGTTGGCAGGTGAGTGGCCGCTATGGGCAGGCCTGCTCACGTTCGCTGGCTCTGCAATCGTCTTGTTCGGCGCCTCAACAGTAATCCGACGCAGCAACGCCAACATTCCGATCGCCGAAGCGCTCAGTGCGACCGCCGCGATAACGACGCTCACTGGCGCGTTCGTCGCGCTCCGTTGGATTGCTGCTGGTAATGCGGGCGTGGCGCTGGATGGATTTTCGGAAACGTCGTTGCGCGTTCTCGCGCTGACGGCTGCGGGCCTCACATTGCTGCCGCGCATTCACGAAAGCCCCGGCCCGATTGGCGCTTGGCGCGGGCATGTGTTGTTGTGTCTGGGTCTGCTCTACGCATTGCTCGTTCCGGGCATGCTGATCAATCCATGGTGGGGCGGACCTGGGCGCGCAGTTGTCAGCGGGCTGCCACTTTTGAACGCGCTTGCTCTCGCTTTCGCCGCACCGGCGGCATTGGCGTTCTGGGCCGCCGGCCGCCTCTATGCGCGCCAGCGCTTGTTTGCACGCATCTATGCTGCGGCAGGCGCGGTGCTCGCGCTCATATGGATGATGTTGGAGATCCGCCACGAATTCCACAGCGGCGCGATGGCAGAGCCAGCACTCGGTCTGTTCGAAAGTGCTTGCTATGCGCTTGCCTTCCTTAGCTTCGCGCTTGCCGTTGCGATCGTCGCTCGCCTACGGACGCGGCGAAATCCGCATCGTCCGTTCACAGAAGATTTGATGCGCTCAATGCGAGCCGTCAGTTGGGGCGGCATGGGTGCTGCGGCATTCATCATGCTGGTTGCGCAACATCCGATCTGGGGTTTGCATGACAGCACGGCCAGCAACGCCTTCTCGACCATGCTCGCGGTTCTCGCTCAGCCGGTGGAGATGATTTTGGCGCTGGCGCTTGGCCGCGCGCTTTCGCTCTCGCGCGAAGCAGAGCCGACGCGCTTTGCGGCGGCGTCGACCGCGGCGCTGTTCGCGTGGAGCTTCGGCCACAGCGCTATCCGCTGGTTACACCATCGCGGTTACATGGACGACGGCATCGCGCCTTACGCGCTCGAAGGCCTCGCGCACGCGCTGTGGCCGCTGATCTTTGTCATCGCCGCCGCGCAGTTGACGCGCCTCGCGCCAGGTCGCGACACCACGCGCGCTTACCTCTACGATCTGCAAGCAATCTGGGCCGCCGCAATCTGGCCGGCGATGGGCTTTGCGGCGCTGGGGCTTTGGCTGCTCTACAATCCGTGGTGGGGTGCTTGGCCGGCACAGACGTTGACGTTCATGGGCGCCATCATGGCGCTCCTCTCGTACCTTGCCGCCGCTGCCCTAAGCTACGCCGCTCCGGACGTGCCGCACGTGCGCGCGATGAAATGGATGGCGCCTGCAGCGACGATCGCCTGCTCCGCGCATATCTTCGTGGCCGCAACACTGACGGTGCGCTGGCTCTACTACGGCGCCGATATGGCCGGACCGCAATCGGGCGATGTTGAGCTTTGGATCTATTCTGCCGTGTGGGCGGTGTTCGCTGCCGTCGCGCTCGGACTTGGGACATTGCGCGACGATCCGGTCCTGCGCTGGATCGGGCTTGCGGTGTTCGCCGCGACGATCGTGAAGGTATTTTTCATCGATACCGCGCAGCTCTCAGGATTGATCCGCGCAGCTTCCTTCTTGGGCTTGGGCGCCATTGCGGCGATCGCGACGTGGATGGCGCGGCGTAATCGCCCACCGCCCGGCCCTGGCGATCTTGTAACCGTTACGCCAAGCGCGCGGCGTGAAAGGCGACGTGTTCGGAGACGAACGTCGCAATAAAGAAGTACGAGTGGTCGTAACCCTCTTGCCGCCGCAGCGTGAGCTTTTGGCCAGCTTTACGCGCAGCGTCCTCGAGCACTTCCGGCTTCAACTCGTTCGCCAAGAACGGATCGGCCGTTCCTTGATCGATTAGGATGTCGTCGAAGGGCGCCGCCTTCCCGGCTTCGATCAGCAGCGCTGCATCGTGCTGACGCCACCCATCGCGATCCGCGCCGAGATATGCGCTGAACGCCTTCTCGCCCCAGGGACAACGCGTGGGTGATGAGATCGGCGAGAACGCCGACACACTCTTGAAGAGCTGGGAGTGCTTCATCGCCAGGGTCAGCGCGCCGTGACCACCCATGGAGTGACCAAAGATCGAACGGCTCGGCGCCAGCGGAAAGCGCGCCTCCACGCCTTCGATCAGGTCGCGGACGATGTAGCTTTCCATGTTGAAGTGCGGCGCCCATGGCGCCTGCGTGGCGTCAACATAGAAGCCCGCGCCCTGGCCCAGATCATATGCCGGATCATCGGCGACGCCTTCGCCGCGCGGTGATGTGTCGGGCGCAACAATCGCGACGCCGTGCTTCGCGGCCGCCGCGTAAGCGCCGGCCTTGGTCGTGAAATTATCTTCGGTGCACGTCAGGCCCGAGAGCCAGATCAAATACGGAAACGGACCGTTGCCGCTCGGCGTAAACACGGAAAGCCGCATCTGCGTGCCGGTTGCTGCGCTTTCATGCGTTACGTACGAAAGCTCGCCACCGGCGACGCGATGCGTCTTAGCGACCTGCATTACGGCGTCGGCTGCGCTTGGTGCGCCGGCATGCGATCCATCTCGGCAAGAGCGCGTTCAATGGCGGGGCCAATCGCTGCGCGCTCTTCAGGCGTGGGCTCGCCGGTTGTGAAACGCAGACGGAGCTGGCGATCGGCAATTTCGAGAACCGCGACACGTCCCGCATTGCGGATAAACAACGGCACGCCGAGATCAGTGATCACGCGATGATCGTTCGGTCCGATGAAGATCGACGTACGGTCGCAGACGACGGCGTGGACCGAGCCTGGCGGTGCGGAGAACGGCGGATCCGCAAGCAAGATTGAGTAACCTGGGATCGGCGTCAGCGTCACGTGTTCCGCGTCGGTGATTTGCATCACGCCGCAGCTTTCGACAGGTCGCTGCGCCATTGCCGGCGCGGCCACGCAAGTTAGCGCGAGCGCCATCACCAAGGTCCGGATCATGATCGTCACCCTCTGCCCCTAGTTAGGGCCTCAGCGTCCCACCGCTGCGGCTGTCCTATCCTGGCGAGGCATTCTCAAGCAACGCTCCGTGGCACAAATGCGACCGTCAGCCCGGGCGCGCGCCCTCTTGGGCGTATTCCTGCATCAAACGACCGTAGTCGTCCGGCGATGGCCAGCGCTCGAAGCTGTGTTTCGCGCCCGTCACGGCGCCAGGCAGCTTCTCCGCAGTTTGGGACTCAATGAACGGCACGACCCAGCTTGCGTCTTCAAGCATCGTCGGACGGAAGTTGAGAAAACCCATGGCGTCGAGATTGGGGCTCGTCGTGTAGAGCCAGCTCAAGCAATTCGGACAATAGTGATGCTTGCTGTCGTCGCGATGTAGCGCGCCGATTTTGGTCTCGCCTTCGACGGAGAAGCCTGCAGTCGGCAACATAAGCGTCAGCGAATAGGCGCCGCTCGTGAGCTTCTGGCAGCCGGTGCAATGGCACGCCATCGAGATGACCGGCGCAGCCGTGACGTGCATCTTTACGTGGCCGCAGAGGCACGACGCGTTCCACGGAAGTTTCCAATCGGCCATCAGAACACCACCACGCTCCGAATGCTCTCGCCCTTGTGCATCAAGTCGAACGCTTCGTTGATGCGTTCGAGTGGCAATGTGTGTGTGATCATTGGGTCAATGGCGATTTTCTTGTCCATGTACCAATCGATGATCTTCGGCACGTCGGTGCGGCCTCTAGCGCCGCCGAACGCGGTGCCCTTCCAAACGCGGCCGGTTACAAGTTGGAACGGGCGTGTCGCGATTTCTTTTCCAGATTCGGCGACACCGATGATGATGCTCTCGCCCCAGCCGCGATGGCAGGCCTCAAGCGCTTGACGCATGACGGTTGTGTTCCCCGTCGCGTCGAACGTGTAATCGGCGCCGCCGCCGGTGAGTTCGACGAGATGTGGGACGAGATCGCCGCTCACGGTCTTCGGATTGACGAAATGCGTCATCCCGAATTTCTTGCCCCATTCTTCGCGATCCGGATTGATGTCCACGCCGACAATCATGTTGGCGCCGACAAGCTTCAAACCCTGAATGACATTGAGACCGATGCCGCCAAGACCGAACACGATGCAATTGGCGCCAGCTTCCACTTTGGCGGTGTTGATCACCGCGCCAACGCCCGTCGTCACGCCGCAGCCGACATAACAGGCGGATGCGAACGGCGCGTCCTTGCGGATCTTCGCGACAGCAATCTCGGGCAGAACCGTGAAGTTCGAAAACGTCGAGCAGCCCATGTAATGAAGGACAGGCTTGCCCTTGTATGAAAAGCGCGACGTGCCGTCCGGCATCAGGCCCTTGCCTTGCGTGGCGCGGATCGCGGTGCAGAGGTTGGTTTTGCGCGACAGACAGCTTTTGCACTGGCGGCATTCGGGTGTGTAGAGCGGAATGACATGGTCGCCCGGTGCGACGCTTGTCACGCCCGCGCCAACTTCGCGAACGATTCCCGCTCCCTCGTGGCCAAGGATGCACGGCCAAGCAGCTTCACTGTCGAAGCCATCGAGCGTGTATGAATCAGTGTGGCAGATGCCAGTCGCTTTGATCTCGACCAATACTTCGCCAGCCTTCGGGCCTTCGAGATCGAGCTCAACAATTTCCAGAGGCTTCTTGGCCTCGAACGCAACCGCCGCCTTCGTCTTCATCACGCATCGCTCCTTCGCGGCGCGCTTATAGCGCGACGTGAAAACGATGCGCGGGAAAAATGCCTAGCCGCCGGTCTTGCGGGATGGCGGTTTTCTTGTCGACGATGGTTTTGCCGGGGTGGATTTGCCACGAACCTTACTAGGGCCGCGCGACTTTTCCTTCACAGCTGCAGCTAAGCGGTCAGCACTCATGGACCGGTAGGGCACGTTGTGTGCGAACGCCATCGCGCCCTCCTCAATCTCTTTGCGGGTAGCGGGATCTACATGCTTACCCAAACCAGCAAGCATGTAGATCGCTTCCACAGGCACGAGCGCCGCGACGGTTCGACCATAACGGTCGAACCCAATCACGGCATTGTCTACTTGAGCCGTTTCGAGAGCTTCAGCGAAGTTAGCGCGCGCTTCCGATGTGGATAGGACCGGAGGTCCTTTCACTTTGCGTGCACGGCTAGCAGCCTTTTTGCGATGCTCTCGGACGGATCTCATGTGAAGACCTGCTCTTCCTCTCGCACGCCGAATAAATGCGGCGTCCAAATCACCCCGAACAAATCTTCCGCCCAGGGCACTGGCGGTTCGTCCCATGTCCACGAATTGAGCCGGAGTCGCGGACTTACGACGTGACCAGCGGCACTCGGCTCTAAACGCCCGGAGGGACCAAACGTTTCAGATACAAGCTGTCGCCGTTGTCTGGTTGAGGCTTCCCTAACTAGAACGGAAAACACCCGCGATATTCGCGATGCTTGTACAACTGATGCAAGCTCATCACGAAAATAATGCAACGCGATACCGCATGACCTACTGAGTCTTCGTATCTCAACAAGACTGCGAAGCAATCGTGGCTTTTCGGCGCGCCACGACTGCACAAAGCTACGAGCAATATTCTGAGATAGCAGATTCAATTGTTGCCGCTTCGAATTGTACAACTCCGTGAATATGCGCTTCACCTCGTTGCGTTTCTTGTTCCTTGCTTGTCGCGCTGGCTTCGGCGTCACCGCAGCGCGCGCTCCATTGGCGTCGCCTCGATTTCGGCGGCGAGGCGGCCCGATATAATCCGGCGCGGGCGTCTTTTGCCCACGGGTTACCGTCGGCGGCACATCATCTTCAGGTGTGGGGCCGGTCGCTGGGAGCAATTCGTACTCTCGCACTTTGCTGAACCGCGGCGGATCGCAAGGCTTCAGAACGAACCACAGCCCATCGGCATCAAACGCGCGCCACCAACGCGCAAGATTTACGGCCGGCACATGGCCGATCTGCACGATGTGACCGCACAGCATCCGTTCTGATTCATAGATGAGTTCGTACGCCGCCTCTTTTACCATGGACAGATAGCCCGCTTCGCGGTGGGCCATGTGCAACAGCGCTGCATCGCTGATACGCAACGCGAATTCGTCTGATTTTCTTCTGCCCACTGCGTCCTCCCGCCCCGACCCCTCCGTCGGGCATTGCTTTTCATTGAGCCCCAGAGGTGTGTTTGCTACCTCCGGCCGAGCGTCATGCTGCTTCTGCGCAGACTTTTTGGCTCTGACGTTCTTTTTCGATCTCTCCTCTACCTCTGACTGAACCTGTTGCGTCGTTTGCGATGTTTGGTGTTCACTCTCCTCTGAAGCCGCTTCTGCTTTGTTTGTTGGCGCTTTCTGCGGTTTGAGTGTCATCCGCGTTTGATCCTGTTGCCGCTCCCGCTTGCAGTTTTTGAACAGGGCAAGATGAGAGCGCCGTTTTGTGCAACGGTCAATCGATTCACAAAGATGAAGTTTTGTACCGTTTAGACAAAACGTCTTGACCGCTTTGGCGGCATGCATTTTCTCGTGCGCACCAGCAGGGCGCGGGGAATGGCTTTTTGGCTGGTGCGCGGCGGGAGACCCTCGGGCCTTCGCCGCGCGTTGCCCCTAGTCCCCAGGACCCGCCACGACCGGTTCAAAATTTATTCGAAACGAGGGAACGGACTCCCCCGGCGGGGGTTCTTCCCACGGCGCCGACCTACTCCCCCCGCCCAGGCGCCACCGCAGCACGGGCCGGATCGATAGATCCGGCCCACTGCTTTTGGGGAACTTTCCCTCAGAGACCCATGAAATGGCTGGCGATACCGCCCGCGGCCGTCCAGGCATGGAGCATCCATCCAGGCTGCTCGGCCGTCTTGGGCGCGATCTGCTGGCCGTCGTTCATCGCCAAGCCATATGTCCAGGAACTCGACGGCGCGATGATCACTGGCGCGTGCGCGGCTTGGCCAACGGCAACCCGGTGATGGTGCCCGCAAATCACCCGCAGCACCTGGCGGTGCCGGGCTACGACAGTTGCGAACTCCTCCGCGTCCAGCAGACCGATCTTATCGAACAACAGGTCATGCGTGAGAAACGGCGGATGGTGCAGCGCCACGATTGTCGGCTTCCCACGCTCGACCGACAGCGCTGATTCAAGCCATTCCGCGCCCGAGCGCCGCAACAGGCCGTGCGTCTCACCCGGCACGACATCATCGAGCGCGACAATGCGAACTGGAACGTTCTCGATGGTGAAATGCAGCGCGCCTTCGCGCGGCAAATAGGTGTGATGCGGAAAGAAACGCCGCAACAAGCCGCGATCGTCGTGATTGCCCGGCATCAGATAAAGCGGCGCCGGCGCATTGGTGATCGCCTCGGCCAGCGCGACGTATTCATCCTCGCGCGCGTCATTCACGAGATCGCCGGTCAGCAGAATGACATCCGCGGCGTACTCAGCCGCCTGCGCCATGGCGCGCCGCAATTGCGTAACAGCGGCGCCCCCATCGTCCGCGCGGACATGGGTGTCAGAAATCTGCGCGAGGCGGAATTGACCGCTCATGTGCTCCCTACCCCAGCTTCTTGGCGCGTTTCCCTGAACGCCACATGAAGCACTGAGCAAGCGAGGTCTGTGCCCTCGGTCACACTACAGTCAGATCAATCCAGCGAACGCGCGACCCGAAAGCCGATGCCTTGAGCGCGACCGTTGCTTTCAGTCGAACGCCGAGCCGCAGCGCGGAGCACTGGGGCCTGATCGTTGTAGCTGCCACCGCGATAGACACGGCGACGGCATTCATCCGATTCAACCGCAACGCCATCGATCGGCGCTAGATCATAGTTCGCCGCGTAGCAATCTTCGACCAACTCACCGGCATTGCCGTGCATGTCGTAGATGTTGAAGGCATTCGGTGCGTGAGCGCCAACGGGTGTGGTTTGACGTGCGTGGAACGTCGCCTCGGTTTGCGTGACGCGCGCACCGAATGCGTAGGCAGCAGCTTGGCCAGCGCGCGCAGCATATTCCCACTCAGCTTCGCTCGGCAGCCGATAGCTTGTGCCGCCGGCCTGCGAATTCAACCAATTCACATACGCCTGCGCGTCTTGCCACGACACGCCAGTGACCGGGCGATCGCCACGGCCCCAACCGCCATCCGGCGGCGAGTAGCCATTGCATCCGCCGCCCGCGAGACACGCGTCCCATTGCGAGAACGTGACTTCATATTTGCCCATAGCGAACGGTGCGACAGAGACTTCGCGTTGCGGGCCTTCATCACGGCCACGGCCAGGCTCATTGTCGGGTGAGCCCATCACGAACAAACCACCAGCAAGCACGGTCATTTCCGGGCAGCCGGTGCAATCGCTGAAGGTGTAGCCCGGCACGCGCGTCGGGGATTCTTCGACGGGAGATGCAGGCGTCTCAACCGGCGTTGCGGCTGCTTGTTGCACTTCAGCTTGTTGTTCTGCCGCCGGCTGCGGACGATTGCGCCAATAGTCCATGCCCATGCTGAAGAGCTGCGGACTGAAATAAGCGAGCACGCCAAGAACCGCGGCGGCGGCGGCCATCCAACCAACGCGGCGCGATGATCGAGCGAACTTCTGACGCTTGGAAAGAATTTCAAACGTCTGCACGCGTTGATCGATGTTATCGAGCGGCTTTTGCCCTTTCGATTGGAACGCACTCTGCGGCGAGTTGCGGGCCATCGAACGGAATTCGGATGAGACGAGCGCGGTGCCCGGCTCGGCCAGTTCTTGCAAACGCGCGGCGACATTGACGCCGTGGCCAAGCAAATCGTCCGTCGAGGTCACGATCACATCGCCGACATGCGCACCGACGCGGATCGGCGGCTCGCCCTTGCCGCGCTTGTCGAGAATTTCTTGAATCGCGGAAAGCGCCTGACCAGCCGAAGCAAACTCAAGCATGAAGCCGTCGCCAGCGGTGTTGAACAAACGGCCGCCGTTCGCGATCGACACGCGTTCGACGCGCGCGCGAAGATTTTCGACTTTGCGCGCAGCATTTCGCTGATCGCGCTCAGACATGGTTGAGAAGCCAACGATGTCGATCGAGACGATCGAAGCCAGTCGGATTACGCGTTCTTCGCCTGCAGTTTGATCAGTCACGGCCTATTCCCCACGCCGGCGAGAATAGGCCCCTCGCCGGGACTTATCCAGCCTTCTCCTAGTCGCCTGAATCGATGCTGAGCAGAAGCGCGGACATGTTCTGGATGAAAGCGCCAGTCGAGATGCCCGTCACGGGGTTTTCGGTGGCGTGCGGTGACGTATCGGAAGCGTCGCCCACCAGTGTTTGCGCGAAATCGCCTGGCGCGGGCGTGGCTGAGCCATCGCCGATGTACGGATTGCTCGTCGCCGTTAAGGGCGTTGGCCAATAGCCCTCGGCATTGAGCGTCGAAATCAGTTCCTGCACGCGTTGTGACGTCGGTCTCTGGACAGACCCCGAACCGACGTTGGAGTTCAAATCCGAGACTTCGATGTTCTGCGTGGAGAAGTAACGCGGCAGCCGGAAGTCGGGCCGCGCGTTGAGCGGAGAGTTCGCACGGAGCTGCTCTGGGTTCGCGGCGCGCAAGCGCTCGTAGCGCGCACGCAATCCGTCAGCATCAACGTTGCGCCATTGCGAGTAGTGCGTGATCGGCTTGGCGTCGTTGTAGTCCCAATAATATTCGCCGTTGACGACATTGGAGCCGCGGCGATGCACAATACGCGCGCGGTTGGTGCCGATCTCGACGAACGTCGGATAGTGCCGCCCCGGCACGCGGATTTGATCATCACGTAGTCGAACGGACTCGAGCCACGCCAAAGCCTCAGGCACACGCTCGATAAATCTACGCTCCCCCGTCCACTCATAGAAGTTCATGAGCTGACCGACATTGTTGGCGGTCGTGTGCGTTGTGAACGCATCCGGCTCGTAGGTGCGCGCACCAATTGGCGCGAGCGTTTGCGCATCGTGTTGCAAGCCCCAGCCCGCTTGCGGCGCGGGTTGTTGTGTCGCAACGAAAATATCCATGGCGCGGCGGATCGCGGCCAAAGCGCGCTCATCGCCGAGCGTTTGATAGACCATCAGCAAGAACTTGATGTTCTCGCCTGCCACATCGTCGTTGAACGTGATTTGGTGCGTGTAATCGGCGTGGCCATGCAAGCCAGCTTCGGTCGTCAGCGGAGACCGCTGCGGCCAACCGCCATTTGCATATTGGCTATCGAGCACGAACCGCAGCGCCTTTTCGACCGGCGCGCGCAAGCGCGACGAGCGGCGCTCTACATACATGCGCAACAGGAATTGCGATGCTTCGCTTGTGCCGGCGTCGTCGAACGTCGCATTGCCGTAATAGTGATGGAATTCCTCGAGGCGCCAGCCGTTCTTGCCGATCGTATCGTACCAACGGCGCGTACTCTCCTCGCCTGCGAAGTCGTAGAGATAATTCCAGCCGCCGGCTGGATGTTGTGCGGCGATGAGGCCGTCAGCCACGTCCATCGCGGCTTGGTAATAAAATTCGTCACGCGTTGCGTGGAAGCAGTCGAGATAGAGGTGGCCAACAGTCGCCGTGCCCGGCGGCTGAATCCAAATCATCGTTGGGAATGCTTCCATCTCGCCCCAGCGGCGAGAGAAGTCCGACGCGTAACTCCAAACGTAGCCGCCGTGATACGCCGCACGCTCGCGCATGAAGCGCGCCGCACGCTTCATCGC
>JBEBHI010000037.1:0-23496 GCA_040080935.1 Terricaulis sp. | reverse complement strand
AAGAGGTCGATCGGCTTCGGGCCTTGCTTGGTTTCCAGGCTCCAGAACGTCCAGCCGTTGCAGGCGGGTGCGTCGGAGGCGAGGGCGCCGATGCGGTGGATGGAGCCGGTTGCGTCGCCAAGCGCGAGTGAGCCGTCAGCGCGGACGCGGGCGCGTTTGCCGTTGGCCGCGACCAGCCAGGCGCCGGGATGAATGAAGCCCGCTTCGATGACTTGACCGAATGGCACGCGCGGCTCCTCTTTCTTAGACTTGGTCACTTCCAAATCTTCGATCGAAACCGGTTTAATTTTCTTCAACCGCGCGCGGGCGCCTTCGGCGTATTCAGCATCGCGCTCAATGCCGATGTAGTGGCGGCCAAGGCGCTTTGCGGCAGCGCCCGTCGTGCCCGTGCCAAAGAAGGGATCGAGGATCACTTCGCCGGGCTTGGTGGTGGCGAGCACGACGCGGTGCAGCAGCGCTTCCGGCTTTTGCGTCGAGTGCAGCTTGCGGCCTTCGCGGTTCTTCAGGCGCTCGCCGCCGGTGCAGATTGGCAGCGTCCAATCGGAGCGCATCTGCAGATCGTCGTTGAGCACTTTGAGCGCGTCGTAGTGGAACGTGTACTTCGCTTCCTTCGAGCGCGCGGCCCAGATCAGCGTCTCGTGCGCGTTGGTGAAGCGGGTGCCTTTGAAGTTCGGCATCGGGTTGGTTTTGCGCCAGACGATGTCGTTCAGTATCCAGAAGCCGAGATCCTGCATCGCCGTGCCGAGGCGGAAGACGTTGTGATACGAGCCGATCACCCAAATTGCGCCGTTCGGTTTCAGCACGCGGCGCGCTTCTGTGAGCCAGGCGCGCGTGAAGTTGTCGTAGGCGGCGAAGTCTTCGAATTTATCCCACTCGTCATCGACGCCATCGACGTTCGATTGATCCGGACGCGTCAGCGCGCCGCCGAGCTGCATGAAATAGGGTGGGTCGGCGAACACCAGATCGACGCTGCCATCGGCGAGCTTCTTCAGCTCCTCGATGCAATCGCCTTCGATGATCTTGTCTTTGAAGTGCCGCGCCATTGATCCCCCGGAACGAGGGGAATCCTCGCTTGACGGAGTCCGCGAATCAAGAGTCCGCGACCGTTAACCATGTTATTTTTCTGATGGCGCGCCGGGCGGGCGCCGGTCTATCGCTGGTAGCGGAGTGGGGACATGGCACAGCATCATGACGCGCCGGCGAAAAGCGCCGACCACAGGCTGATCGACCGGCTATTGTTTTTCTCGGACGCGGTGTTCGCGATCGTGCTGACGTTGCTGGTGATCGAGCTGCATCCGCCGGAATTGCCGCCCAGCTCGCCCGAATTTTACGAAGAGCTGTCGACGACTTTGATGCACGTCATCTTCTTCGCCATGAGCTTCGGTCTCGTGTCGATTTTCTGGGTGGCGCACATGTCGCTGCTGCGGCGCCTGCAGGCGTTCGATTGGCCGGTGGCTTGGATCAATCTGGCGTTTCTGTTCACCATCACGCTGATGCCGTTCGGCACCTCGATGCTGATGGCGCAGGGGATGACGCAGATCAGCTGGCAAATTTACAGCACCATTCTGATCGGCGCTTCGCTCGGGCAAACGCTGCTTTGGCTCTTCGTGTCGCGCGGCGGCGGGCGCTTGATGGGCGGCGTCGATTGGCGTGAGCTCTTGCTTCGAACAATGCGCGGCTTGGCGCCCGGCATCGCGTTCGCCGCTGGATTTTACGCGGCCTATATCGACCGGATGGATCTCGCGGTTTGGTGCTGGGTGCTGATCGTGCCGCTGATGCTGGTATTTCGGGTCGCCTTCGCGCCCACGCGCGCAAGTAAAGCCTCAGGCTGACGGAGCGTTCGCATTGTGCAGCTTCCGCCGGTAGCCGAGCGAGAGCAGGTACGTGATGAAGAACATGTACATGTACACTTCCTCCATCTCGCTGGAGCGATAGCCGCCGGTGAAGGCCTGCGCCGAGATGTCGAGCAGGTTGAGGTCATCGATGCGCTCAGGCAGCGAGCCGATTTGCGAGAACACGACTGGGCCAAGGCAAACGAGCGTCGGCGCGAGCCACCACGGATTGTCGAAGAGTCCGCGTCCATTGCGGAAGCGCTTCACCAACGGATGTATGATGGTCCCGAGGATCATGCCGAACAGCAGCAAGGCGCGCGGCTTTTGATCGAACCACGAACTTGAGTTGTGGATGTTGTTCTCGCCCTGGTCGTTGAAGCGCGAGAAGAAGTCGAACATCGGGCCGTCGAAATAGTGCTGGCCCCAGCTGGTCTCTTCGGTGAGCAGATAGAAGAGGCCGAGGCTGATGAAGATCAGCCAATAGCGCAGCCACTTCTCGTTTTTCTGGAACGCCATGTAGATCGCGAGCGGCAGTGCGATGACCAAGAACACGGCTTGCGTGTTTTCGAGCAAGCCAAGCTCGCCCTTCAAGACGCTCGGCGTCGTGAAAGCGAAGTACATGAACACGGCGTAGAGCGCCGCGCACACGATCCAGACGGTGAGCGCCGAAATATCGGCGCGTGGTTGTTTGGTAGTGTCCCCAGTCATGAGGGCGGAACATAATCCCGCGCTTTTACTTGTAAACGCCGCTCTGCTTTAGGCCGCGATGATCCCCGCCGCTTCGCGCACCGGTTTGAAGCTGCGGCGGTGGATCGGGCAGGGCCCAAGCTCGGCCAGAGCCCGCTGATGCTCCGGCGTACCGTAGCCCTTGTGCTTGGCGAAGGCGTAGCCGGGATATTGCGCGCAGAACTCGACCATCATCCGATCGCGCTCGACTTTGGCGATGATCGAGGCTGCGGAGATCGAGGCGACATAGGCGTCGCCGTCGATGATCATCTCGATTGGACAGGGCAGATCCGGCGCTTGATTGCCGTCGATCAGCGCCGCGACTGGGCGCTCGGAAAGCCCGTCAAAAGCGCGACGCATTGCAAGATACGTGGCTTGCAGGATGTTGATCTGGTCGATCTCTTCGGGGGTCGCAGCGCCAACGCCCACGATGGCGCAAGCGCGGATCGCGAGCGCCAATTCTTCGCGGGCTTGGGCTGAGAGTTGCTTGGAATCCGCGAGGCCTTTCGGCCGTTTCTTTACGGGCAGGATCACCGCCGCAGCGACCACTGGCCCCGCCCAGGGTCCACGCCCCGCCTCGTCGATCCCGCAAATCCCCATGCGTGGAAGAATGGTCCGGATTCGTTGCGTGGGGCAAACGTCAAGGACAGCGCTCTTTTAGACAAGGGTGCTTGACAAGTGCGCACCGACATGTCAAGCGAGCCTGACAAACAGACAAGGTCGCTTGATGGAGGGTTTGATGCGGGGTCGTTGGAGCTTTGGCGTGGTGGTGGCGATCGTGGTCGCGGTCTGCGTGGCAACGGCCTCTCACTCGCAGCCGCCAGCGCGGCACGCGCACCGGTCAGCTGAGGTGACGCTCGCGCTGCACAGCGACGGCGTGCAGCTGCGCATCCCGCGCGCGCATCTCACCGTGACCTTCGGACTTTGAGGAGCCCAACGATGAGTGGTGAAAGCGAAGGGACGATGAAAGCGGTGGGCAAGCAGTACACCCGCGAAATGTCTTTCGCCGCGCTGGTCTATGTCGCGGTGTTGCTCGTGAGCGTGTTCGTGGTCCGGCGATTGGACCCGCCGCAATGGGTAGCGATTGTATTGGCGCTCGCCTCGGCGGCGCCGGCGCTGTTGATGATGCGGGCCTACATGCGCCGCTTCAATGCGCTCGATGAGTTTCAACAGCGTGTGCAGATGGAATCGATGCTGGCTGCGGCTGCGATCGTCGGCTTCGTCAGCTTCACGTACGGGTTTCTCGAGAGCTTCGCCGGCTTCCCAAGCATAGATGGCGCGTTGCTCTGGGTGTTTCCGGGAATGACGTTCGTCTGGGGCATTGCGCAAATCTTTGTCGCGCGGCGCTACAAATGAGAAATCGCCTCAAGGTCCTGCGCGCCGAGCGCAATTGGAGCCAGGCCGATCTTGCCGACAAGCTCGATGTCTCACGTCAAAGCGTGAACGCGATCGAGACCGGCAAATACGATCCCTCGCTGCCGCTCGCCTTCAAGATCGCCAAGGTGTTCACTTTGCCGATCGAACAAATCTTCAGCGACGACGAAGTCGCACAAGCTGCCGAATAGGAACGCGCCCATGTCTGTTCTGCCTGTTTCACAAAACAAACGCCGCGCGCTTTATCGCAATCTCATGGTTGGCTTGATTGCGCTCGTTGGCGTTCTGACGCTGCTGTCTCGCGTGTTCGGCGTTGATGTGCATATTGCGGTCGCGTTCATGCTGTTGCCGATCTTGGTGCTCGCCCCTCTGCAATTGAGCGCGCTCGATGAGGCGGCGAAGTATGCGCACTTCTCGGCCTGGTATTGGGGCTGCATGGCCGCCGTGGTGGCGATCGGCCTGCTCGCCATTGGTCTGACGCAAAACGTGATCCCGTTCGAGGCGGTGGCGGCGGTCGCTGCGCACTGGATCGGCGGCGCGCGTGAGCCGAACTTGTTCGTTGCCGGGCTGCTGGCCGGGCCGCTTATGATGGTTGTCGGCTATCTCATCTTCTCAAGCACTCACTGGCTGCGGATGCGCTGAGCGCACATTCGCCGAAGGCAACTTCATTTTACATTTCTAGCGCGCTAGCGGCGCCGAAGGAGAAGCTATGTTCGACATCACACGTAAATTTCTGATCGGCTCGCTTTCGGCCTTTCTTATCAGCACGGCCGTGACGCCGAGTGATGCGCAAACGTTCACGCCGAGCCGCTTCACAGTGGACGTCCGTGGCCAAGGGCCGGACGCGATCTTCATTCCAGGCTTGGGATCGAGCCGCGACGTTTGGGCGGCTCAAGCTGATGCGTTGGCGGCAACGCATCGCTTGCATTTGGTGCAGGTCAACGGCTTTGCGGGGCAACCAGTCGGCGCGCCGGCGGGGCAGGTGATCCAGCCGCTGGTTGATGATCTGGCGCAGTACATCGAGGCTAACCACCTCGATCATCCGGCGGTGATTGGTCACTCGATGGGCGGGTTCACCGGCCTGATGTTGGCGCGCCAACACCCGGACGATGTCGGCCGTTTGATGATCGTGGACTCGTTGCCGTTCTTCAGCGCGATGTTTGGCCCGCAAGTCACCGCCGCCAATGCTGAGCCGCAAGCGCGCGCCATGCGCGATGGCATCGCGGTTCTCGATGACGCGACATTCACGGCGCAACAGAATGGCGGCGTTGGCCGCTTGGTGAAGACTGAAGCGCGGCGCGCGGAAGTCGTCGCCTGGGGCGTCGCCTCTGATCGTGCGACGTTTGCTGAGGCCATGTACGAAGTGATGACCACGGATATGCGTCCCGAGGTCGCCAACGTCACGACACCGATTACGGTCGTCTATGCTTACGACGCGGCGATGGGCCCAGAAGCGAAGATCGACGGCCTCTATCGCGGTCAGTACGCGTCGGCCCCGCATGTGAGCTTTGTCCGCATCGACGGCTCCTACCATTTCATCATGTTCGACCAACCGGCGGCGTTCCAAGCCGCAGTGGCTGATTTCCTCCGCTAAGCGGTTGATTGCGAAGGCGGGCGCCGTTAGGCGTCCGCCTATGCCTGCGCACAAAGCTCCCCGTTGTTTTCAGGATGTGATCCTGACGCTCCAGACTTACTGGGCCGAGCAGGGTTGCGCGATCCTGCAACCGTATGACGAGCAAGTCGGCGCCGGCACGCTGCACCCGGCCACCACGTTGCGCTCGCTGGGCCCGAAACCGTGGCGCGCGGCTTACGTGCAGCCGTCGCGCCGTCCGAAGGATGGCCGCTACGGCGAGAACCCGAACCGGCTGCAGCACTACTATCAGTTTCAGGTGATCCTGAAGCCGAACCCGCCGAACCTCCAAGAACTCTATCTCAACTCGCTGGCGCGCATCGGCATCGATCCGCTGCTGCACGACATTCGCTTTGTCGAAGACGATTGGGAAAACCCGACTGTCGGCGCTTGGGGTTTGGGTTGGGAAGTCTGGTGCGACGGGATGGAGGTGTCGCAGTACACGTACTTCCAACAAGTCGGCGGCCTCGACGTGCGCCCGGTAAGCGGCGAACTGACCTACGGGCTTGAGCGCTTGGCGATGTACGTGTTCGGCGTCGATCGAGTTTACGATCTGCCGTTCAACGATCCCGACAGCGCAACGCCGCTGACCTATGGCGACATCTTCCTCGAAAACGAGAAGCAGCAATCGCGCTTCAATTTCGAACTAAGTGATCCGGAGCAAAATTTGCGTTGGTTTACCGATGCTGAGGCGACGGCGAAGCGGCTGCTCGCCGAAGGCAGTGTGCTGCCTGCGTTCGACTACACGCTGAAGGCCTCGCACTTGTTCAATTTGCTTGATGCGCGCGGCGTGGTTTCGCCGACGGAGCGACAGAGCTTCATCGCGCGGGTGCGTGACCTCGCCAAAGGCTGTGCGAGCGCCTGGGAAGAGAGCCAACGCTAATGCCACAGCTCCTTCTCGAACTGTTCTCCGAAGAAATTCCGGCGCGTATGCAAAAGCGTGCGGAGGAGGATTTGGCGAAGCTCTTTGGCGAAAAGCTGAAGGCGGCGGGCTTGGACGCGAAGGCGATCAAGACATTCTCGGCGCCGCGTCGTGTTGGCTTGTTCATTGATGATCTGCCGGCGAAAGCCGCTGACGTGAATGAAGAGCGCAAAGGTCCGCGCGTCGGTTCGCCTGAGCAGGCGCTGCAGGGCTTTTTGAAGGGCGCTGGTCTGACGTCGATCGATCAAGCGCAGATCGTTGAAGACAAGAAGGGCTCGTTCTACGTCGCGAAGATTGAGCGCGCTGGGCGGGCGACGACGGAGATCGTGCAGGAGATCACGCCGGAGATCATTCGCGCGTTCCCGTGGCCGAAATCGATGCGCTCGCAATCGAGCGATCTGCAATGGGTACGCCCGTTGCACAACATTTGCTGCGTGTTCGACGGTAAGGCCGTGAAGATCGCGGTTGAGGGCGTGGGCTCGGAAGGTGTGACTTGGGGCCATCGCTTCCATGCGCCGGAAGCGTTGCCGGTGACGAATGCCGCCGATCACGCGTCGAAGCTGCGCGGCGCCAAAGTGCTGATCGAGCGCGAGGAGCGCAAGACGATCATCCTCGAACACGCCAAAAAGCTCTGCGCCGCGAAGGGGCTGGAGCTGGTCGAAGATGTCGGCCTGCTTGAAGAAGTGGCGGGGCTGGTTGAGTGGCCGGTCGTGTTGCTGGGCGACATGGACCCAGATTTTTTGATGCTGCCGGGCGAAGTCATTCGCCTCTCGATGCGCACGCACCAAAAGTATTTTGCCGTGCGCGATCCGAAGAAGGGCGGCCTTGCGCCGCACTTTATTGTGGTCGCGAACATCGACGCGAAGGATGGCGGCAAGGCCATCGCCGCAGGCAACGCGCGCGTGCTCTCGGCGCGGCTGAACGATGCGCAATTCTTCTGGAAGGTCGACACCGCAACGCCGCTCTACACCGAAGAGCGCAAGGCGAAGCTGGAGAAGATCGTCTTTCACCAAAAGCTCGGCAGCGTTTGGGATAAGGTCGAGCGCGTGCGCGCGCTGGCCGAAGAGCTTTGCGCTGTCACTGGCGCCGATCCGAAGCTCGTGCGCGAAGCGGCCGCTCTCTGCAAAATGGATTTGGTGACGGAGACCGTCGGCGAATTCCCCGAACTGCAAGGGCAGGTAGGCCGCCAACTCTCCGCGCTGACCAAGGGCAACCACGAAAGCGTCGCGGCCGCGATTGAAGATCACTACCGCCCGCTGGGGCCGAACGACCGCGTGCCGAGCGATAAGGTCGCGGTGACGCTGGCGTTGGCGGACAAGCTCGATACGCTTGTCGGCCTTTGGGTTATCGCGGACGAGAAGCCCACAGGAAGTTCGGACGCGTTCGGATTGCGCCGCGCCACGCTCGGAAGCGTTCGTGTGGTTCTGCACAACTCGGTTCGGCTTGAGTTGGCGTGGGCAATCGACAAGGCTCTCACTCAGTTCAAGAAGACTGAGGAGGAGTTGGTCGCGGCAGGGGTCAATGCGCTGATTGACGTCCAGGATTTCTTTGCCGATCGCCTCAAAGTTCAGCTCCGCGACCAAGGCAAGCGCCACGATCTCGTCGATGCCGTCTTCGCACTCGGCGACGACGATCTCGTCCGCATCGTCGCGCGCGTTGAAGCGCTCGATGCGTTCCTGAAAACCGAAGACGGCGCGAACTTGCTCGCGGGCTACAAGCGCGCGGCGAACATTCTCGCAGCGGAAGAGAAGAAGAATAAGTGGAGCGCCGAGGAGGCCAAGGGCCAAGTCGATGCGTCCAAGCTCGCCGAGCCAGCCGAGAAGGCGCTCTACGAGGCGCTGGAGAAAGCGCTGCCCGCGGCTCGCGCTGCGGTGGAGAAAGAAGAGTTCGCGGCGGCGATGAAGGCTCTCTCCGGTCTTCGCGCGCCGGTCGACGCCTTCTTCGAAAAAGTCCTCGTCAACGCCGATGATCCGATGCTGCGGCGCAATAGACTTTTGCTGCTCTCGCGGTTACGTGAGGCGCTGTCCGCCGTGGCGGATTTCTCGAAGATCGAGGGCTGACGACCGCCTCGCGCCTCGCGAGGGTCGCGAGGGAAGTTTCGATGGCGGCAAAGCAGTGGGTTTACGGGTTCGGCGGCGGCGAGAGCGCGGGCGATGCGTCGATGAAGGCGCTGCTCGGCGGTAAAGGCGCGAACCTGGCTGAGATGTCGAAGCTCGGACTGCCGGTGCCGGCAGGCTTCACCATCACTACTGAAGTCTGCACCGAGTTCTACGCCAACAAGCGCAAGTACCCGGCGGAACTCGCCGCTCAAGTCGATGCCGCGATGGCGACGCTTGAGAAGAAGAGCGGCAAGGGTTTCGGCGACGCTGCCAATCCGCTGCTGGTGTCCGTGCGCTCGGGCTCGCGCGCGTCGATGCCGGGTATGATGGATACGGTGCTGAACCTTGGTCTCAACGATGAGACGGTTGAAGGTTTGGCCAAGCTCTCCGGCGATGCGCGCTTTGCGTACGATAGTTACCGCCGCTTCATTCAAATGTATTCCGACGTTGTGCTCGAACTGGAGCACGGCGAGTTCGAAGATATTCTCGGCTCGCAAAAAGAACTGCAAGGCTATTCGTCCGATACGGAGATGACGGCGGACGATTGGAAGGCCGTCGTGAGCGGCTACAAGCGCGCGGTTGAGCGTCAGCTCGGCAAGCCGTTTCCGAGCGATCCGAAGGATCAGTTGTGGGGCGCTGTCGGCGCGGTGTTTGCGAGCTGGATGAACGATCGCGCGATCTTCTATCGCAAGCACAACAACATCCCTGAAAGCTGGGGCACCGCCGTCAACGTCCAAGCGATGGTGTTCGGCAATATGGGCGAGACGAGCGCGACCGGCGTTGCGTTCACGCGCGATCCGTCCACGGGCGCGAAGAAGTTCTACGGCGAGTTTTTGATCAACGCGCAGGGCGAAGATGTCGTCGCAGGCATCCGCACGCCGAAGGCGCTGACGAAGGCGTCGCGCGAAGAGATGAAAGAGACGGGGCAATCGCTCGAAGAAGCGATGCCGCAAGTGTTCGCCGAGCTTGAGCGCACGTACCAGAAGCTTGAAGCGCACTATCGCGACATGCAGGACCTCGAGTTCACGGTCGAGCGCGGCACGCTTTACATGCTGCAAACGCGGAACGGTAAGCGTACGGCGAAAGCGGCGCTGAAGATCGCGGTCGACATGGTCGGCGAGGGGCTCATCACCAAAGACGAAGCGGTGCTGCGCGTTGACGCGGCAGCGCTGGATCAATTGCTGCACCCGACGATCGCGCCGGGCGCTAGGCGCGACATCATCTGCAAAGGCTTACCGGCTTCGCCCGGCGCCGCCGTAGGCATAGTTGTGTTCGATCCGGATGAGGCCGAACGCCTCGCTGGTGATCGCAAGAAAGTCATCCTCGTCCGTGAAGAGACGAGCCCCGAAGACATTCACGGCATGCACGCATCGCAAGCAATCGTGACAGCACGCGGCGGCATGACCAGTCACGCGGCGGTTGTCGCGCGCGGCATGGGTCGCCCTTGTGTGTCTGGCGCGGGCGATGTGCGCATCAACATGAAGGCTGGCGAGTTCACGGCGGCAGGGCGCGTGATCAAAGCGGGCGACACAATCACCGTCGACGGCTCTGCCGGCGAAGTTCTGTTCGGCGCGGTTGAGATGGTCGAACCCGAACTCACCGGTGACTTCGCCACCGTGATGGAATGGGCCGACGGCGCGCGGCGCATGAAAGTCCGCGCCAACGCTGACGGCCCGCACGATGCAGATGTCGCGGTGAAGTTCGGCGCTGAAGGCATTGGCCTTTGCCGCACCGAGCACATGTTCTTCGACGCGCAACGCATCGCGTCGGTGCGCAAGATGATCATCGCGGAAACCGAAGGCGCGCGCGTCAAAGCGCTCGACGAACTCTTCCCGCACCAGCGCGCCGACTTTGTCGGCATCTTCAAAGCGATGGGCGCGCGGCCGGTGACGATCCGTTTCCTCGATCCGCCGCTGCACGAATTCCTGCCGCACTCGGAAGAAGACATCGCCGCCGTGGCGCCGTCGCTTGGCGTGACCGCCGACTGGCTGGCTGGGCGCGTGAAGGCGCTGGCGGAGAGCAATCCGATGCTCGGCTTCCGCGGCTGCCGGCTCGCGATCGTTTACCCTGAGATTTACGAGATGCAGGCGCGGGCCGTGCTGGAAGCCGCATGCGATGTGGCCGAGCAGGGCGCGGCGCCGATCCCGGAGATCATGATCCCGTTCGTGATCACCAAGAAAGAGTTCGAGATCCTGAAGGGCCGGGTCGACGCGGTCGCCGCCGAGGTGTTTGGCAAACGCGGGCGTAAGGTTGAGTATCTGGTAGGCACGATGATCGAACTGCCGCGCGCGGCGCTGCGGGCCGGGGAGATCGCCGAGGCCGCCGAGTTCTTCTCGTTCGGCACAAACGACCTGACCCAAGCCACGCTGGGCGTGTCCCGCGACGATGCGGGCCGCTTCCTCGGAACTTACGTCGATACCCAAGTGTTAACAGCCGATCCGTTCGTCTCCATTGACGCCGAAGGCGTTGGGGAGTTGGTCCGGCTTGCCTGCGAACGGGGGCGAGCCACCCGGCAGGGGCTGAAACTTGGCGTTTGTGGAGAGCACGGCGGCGACCCAGCCTCAGTCGCGTTCTTCGAGCGCGTCGGGCTCGATTACGTCTCGTGCTCGCCGTACCGGGTACCGATTGCCCGTCTGGCTGCCGCCCAAGCCGCCCTTAGCGGAAAGCGCTGAGCGGCTCGCCGCCTACCAAGTAACGCAACGTCACCCGGCTGCGGCCGCCGCGACCCGCCGTCGCGGCCTGTTTCGCCTCGTTGGTGAACTGGCACGAGCTTCGCAAGACTTTGCGGGCTTTGGCCTTTCTCGGCGTGACCTCACGGTTTCACCCCCGGAAAGAAATGGCCCAGTTCAGGTGGGAGGCGAGACTATGAACAAAAAGTCAATCGCCCCTCGGGCGCGCGTCCTGTATCCCCCCGGGACCCGAGGTCACAATATTCCTCAGGCGAAACGTTCTGGGCTGCTGCGGAATATTTGGCTTTCGTTTGTGCCAAAGCTGCACACCATTAAGCGGGGCTTAATGCATTTGTCGTTGTTCTGGCGTCGACTGACTATTCTTGCGGGCGAGATTCGGACCCAGGTAATGGTAGAGATCGACAAGAACCCACTGGCCGTGCGCCAGGGCGCTGCGACGATCATGTGCTTAGCGGCTGCTGCAGTCGCGATGCCCGTGATCTCGCACCGAGCTGCTGAACAACGCGATGGCGCCGAGTGGGCTGCCACGTCGACGGCGTTCGCCGCTCAGTTCGAGCAAGAATTGCTGGCGACTGATCCGAGCGCCCGCGTTGAACTCACATCCTTCCGCACTGAAGACGGCCTCCGCGCGCGCGGCCAATCAACCTTGTTCGAGAACCCAGACGCTCGCGCCATGATGGTGCAGGCAGTGCTGCGTGGTCCGTCCACGGTTCAACAACAATCCACGACGCCGGCCGTTCCGACCCAACAGCAGATCGACGCGCGTCAGCAGAACTGCCTGGCGCAGGCGATCTATTATGAAGCGCGCGGCGAGAGCCAGCGTGGCCAGATCGCGGTTGCCGAAGTCATCGTGAACCGCACGCGCTCGGGCTATTACCCGAACTCAGTCTGCGGCGTCGTTTACCAGGGCTCGCACCGCTCGACCGGTTGCCAGTTCACCTTCACCTGCGACGGCTCGATCAATCATCGTCCGCGCGGTCGAGCTTGGGACCGCGCTCAGCGCGTCGCGACGGCTGTGATGTCAGGCTACACCCGCCCGATCACGCAAGGCGCAACGCACTACCATACGCTGGCCGTGAACCCGGTTTGGAATTCGGGCCTCGTCGAAACGACGACGATCGAAAGCCACGTGTTCTATCGCATGCCGAACCGCTCGGAACGCGCGCACTACCAGGAAGCTCTGGCTCGCCGCCGTGGCTCGATGGGCTCGCGCCGTCACGAAGGCGCTGACGAGCTGATCCCGGAAGCGTCTGACGCCGCTGCCGCGGGTATCGAAGGTGGCGTGACGCAAGAAGCCGCCCCGGCAGTGACCGATGCGGCCACGGACACCAGCGCGCAGAACACTGCAGCGCCGGCCGGCGAAGTCGCGACCTAAGCTTCCTCGCCGAAAGTCTTCTTGATCCGATTGCGGATGAGGCCGGGGAAGAACCGGGCGAAGAACCGCGCGCGTTCTGCTTCTTGTCCAACCATGTAGTGCAGCTCGTTGCCGTGGGCTGCGTCCCAGGCGCGCTCGGCGGCCATGCTCACCGGATAGATCGGCGTTTTGGTTTCAACGAGCGCGTCGCGCACGCGGCGGTTTGATCCGTCCGTTGGGGTGCCGTCGAGAATGGCGGTGTCGACGAACCACGGCATCAAGCTCGAAACGCGGATGCCGTAGCGTGTGAGTTCAGCGTCGAGCGATTCAGTCAGACCGCGCACGCCGAACTTAGTGGCGCAATAGATCGACATACGCGGCGCGCCGACGACGCCTGCAACAGAAGCGGTGTTGACGATGCGCGCGCCTGGCGTTTCGCGCAGGAGCGGCAAGGCGGCGTTCACGCCGTTGATGACGCCTTTCAGATTCACATCGAGCACGAGATCGATGTCGTCATCTGTCATCTCATCGATGAAGCCGCCTTTGCCGACGCCGGCATTGTTGAAGAGCACATGCATGCGGCGATTGGTGGCTTGGCCGAACGTATCGACAGCGCGCTTCCAGCCGGCGCGATCGCGGACGTCGAATGTCATCGATATGCGCTGGCCTTCGGGCAGCATTGCTGCCGTTTCTTCGAGGCCTTTTTCGCTGACATCGAAGAGGCCGACGAAGTAGCCGCGATCGGCGAAGAGCTTGGCGGTAGCGCGGCCAATGCCGGAACCGGCGCCGGTGACGAAGATAGTTTTTTGCTGGTCAGCCATGGGCGCGTTCGTCTGCCGGAACACGCGTTCGGTCAAGCGCCGCGCATCGTTCTCCGCATCGCAGCAGGGGGCGCGCCGTAGTGGCGCACGAAGGCGCGGCGCATGCGTTCGGGATCGCCGAAGCCGGTGCGGCGCGCGATCTCCTGGATGCCGCCGCCTTGCGAGAGCGCGGTGCGTGCAGTCTCGGCGCGCAGACGCTCTACCGCCTTCGCCGGCGTGACGCCGGTTTCCGACGCGTAGGCCCGCGCGAAGTTGCGCGGGCTCATGGCGACATGAGCGGCGAGGCGTTCGACAGAGAGGTCTTCGCCAAGGTGTTCGCGCATCCAGGCATTGAGTGGCGCGAAGCGTGATGCGCCTGCGTCGAGATCCAGAAGCGCCGAGTGCTGCGCTTGTCCGCCGGGGCGCTTGGCGTAGACGACCATTTCGCGCGCAACGTTGGCGGCAATGTCTTCGCCTAGATCTTCGGCAATCATGGCAAGCGCGAGGTCGATGCCGGCGGTGACGCCCGCCGACGTCCATACCAAGCCGTCCTTCACGTAGATGCAGTCAGCTTCGACGCGCACTTCGGGAAACATTTGCGCAAGTTGCGCGGCGCGTCGCCAATGCGTTGTGGCGCGCTTGCCGGCGAGTAGGCCTGCTTGCGCCAACAAGAACGCGCCGGAGCAGACGCTGGCGACGCGCCGCGCGCGCAAAGGTGCGCGGGCGATGGCGCGGATGAGCGTTTCGTCTTGCAGAGCTTCGCGCGTGCCGTTGCCGCCGACGACGATGAACGTGTCGACTTTGGCGCGACCGATCGCTTCGGCGGGCATCGGCACGCCCGCGGACGAGGGGATGAGGCCAGGGGGGCTCGCAACGGTGCGGATATCGTAAGCGCCGGGAGCGAAGCGTGAGGCGACTTCGAAGGCGCCAATGGGGCCGGCGGCGTCCACGATCTGAAAGCCGGGGAAGAGCACGATGTGAACAGCGCGCGGCGCTGGCGGAAAACGAGGCTTCTTTGACATTTCGGCCAAAGGCTTCCGGCGCCATTGTGTGCTTGTCAATGGAGTTATCCGGCATGGCCAAAACCCGCATCGTCTTCATTCTCTATCCGCGCCTCACGCAGCTCGATTTTACCGGGCCCTACGAAGTGCTCGCGCGCGTGCCGAACACAGAAGTGATCATCGCGTCGAAAGACGGCGGCGTGCTGAAGACGGAGATGGGGCTTACTTTCACTGATCTCGAGAAGCTCAGCGATGTCGCCAGCGCCGACATGATCATGATCCCCGGCGGTCCTGGTCAAACAGAAGCGATGCAAGATCCCGACTTCATGACCGAGGTGAAGCGCCTCGGTGCAGGCGCGAAATACATCACCAGCGTATGCACCGGTTCGCTCATTCTCGCTGCCGCAGGCCTGATCACCGGAAAGCGCGCGGGCTCGCACTGGGCTTATCGCGAAATGCTCTCGATGTTTGGCGCCATCCCGGACGATGCGCGCGTAGTGCGGGACGGCAATGTCATCACAGGTGGGGGCGTAACGGCCGGCATCGACATCGCACTTACGATTGCTGCAGAACTTGCGGGCGACGACGTTGCGAAGATGATCCAGCTCGCGATCGAGTACGCGCCGGCCCCACCGTTCAATTCCGGCCGGCCCGAAATTGCGGAAGAGAAGACCGTCGTCGCCGTGAAGCAGCTCTTCTCGGCTTTCGCGCAGCAACGGCGCGAGGCGATTGAGCAGATGACAGGAACCGCTTGATGTTGGCGCTGCGTCCCAATTGCGAGAATTGCGATCGCGATTTGCCGCCAGACAGCACGGACGCGCGCATCTGCACCTTCGAGTGCACTTTCTGCGTCTCGTGCGCTGACGGTGAGCTGAAGGGGCAGTGCCCCAATTGCGGCGGCAACTTCGAACGGCGGCCGATTAGGCCCGCCGAGAAGCTTGCGAAATATCCGGCTTCGGCTGAGCGGGTGCTCAAAAAGCGCTGAACGCTACGCGTTGCCGCCGGCTTCGCTGAGCTGCGAGGGATCGAAGCCGAGCGTGCGGATGGCGCGGTCCCATTTGTCATCGTGCGTCGCGTCAAACACGATAGCGTCGTTGTAATCGACGACGAGCCAGGCGTTGTGCTTCAGCTCATCTTCCAATTGTCCCGCGCCCCAGCCGGCGCAGCCGAGCACGAGCACGAAGTTCGCCGGTGCGTGATCGCCCGCTACGGCCTCGAGCACATCGCGTGTCGACGTCAGCCGCACGCCCGGCGCCACGCTCTGTGTTGCGTCGCCGGCGGCGAAATCTTCTGAGTGCAACACGTAGCCGCGATCGGGACGAACGGGACCGCCATCGAGCACGGCGCGCGTGGCGGCTTGATCGCCCGCCTTCAGTCCTAGGTGCCCGAGCACTTCGCTGAGCGTCAGATCATCCTTCGGCTTGTTGATCACGACACCCATCGCGTGCTCGGCGTCGTGCGCGCACATCATGATCACAGATTTATCGAAGCGCGGGTCACTCATGCCCGGCATCGCCACCAGAAGTTTGCCCGTCAGGGTGTCGTCGCTATTTTCGCTCATTGGGGCCGATGGTCCCGCGCCGTTCGCTTTCGCGCAAGAGGGCGCTCGCATATGGGGCGAGGGCGGCCTACATAAGCCCTTGAAACACAAGCTTGAGGGAACAGCCCATGATCAAAGTCGGTGACGCGCTGCCGGACGTCCAGTTCAACGTGCCCACAAGCGACGGCATGAAGCAGATGCGCACCGCGGACGTGTTCGGCGGCAAGACAGTGGCGCTGTTTGCGGTCCCCGGCGCCTTCACGCCGACGTGCTCAGCGCGGCACCTGCCGAGCTTCCGCGATCATCTGGCTGACTTCAAAGGCAAGGGCGTCGATGCGGTCGCGTGTACGGCAGTAAACGATCACTTCGTGATGGGCGCGTGGGCGAAAGATCAAAACGTGGTTGATCAAATCCAAATGCTCTCGGACGGCTCCAGCGAGTTCGCGAAGGCTGTCGGGCTCGATGCGGACTTCTCAAAGTTCGGAATGGGTCCGCGATCGAAGCGCTATTCAATGATCGTCAAGGATGGGGTGGTATCCCAATTGAACATTGAAGAAGCTGGTGAATACAAAGTTTCCAGCGCGGAGTACTTGCTCGGCCAATTAGCCTGAGCTTAACGCACGTTACTCGCGCGAGAACGCATAAGGCCGCAGAAGCGGTGGGAGTGATGCGATGACGGTTGTGATTTTCTTCGCTGTAATGGCGATTGTGTTGGCCTTCAGCACGATCAAAGTCGTGCCGCAGGGCTTCCAATACACTGTTGAGCGCTTCGGCCGTTACACCGGCACGCTGCGCCCCGGTATCGCCTTCCTTATTCCGTTCGTCGATCGTCTCGGTAAGCGCATGTCGATGATGGAAGCGGTGCTCGATGTGCCGCGCCAAGACGTGATCACGAAAGACAACGCGGTTGTCTCCGTCGACGCCATCGTCTTCATTCAAGTCATGGACGCGGCCAAAGCTGCGTACGAAGTCGAGAACTATCGCCTCGCCGTCTTGAACCTCTGCTTGACCAATGTTCGTACGGTCGTCGGTTCGATGGACCTCGACGAAGTGCTCTCGCAGCGTGACAGCATCAACGCACGCTTGCTCACCGTGATCGACGCCGCCACGCACGCTTGGGGCACCAAGGTGATGCGCGTCGAAATCAAGGATCTCGCGCCGCCGGCTGACCTCACGCAAGCGATGGCCCGCCAGATGAAGGCGGAACGCGAACGTCGCGCCCAAATCCTCGAAGCTGAAGGCGACAAGCAAGCCGCGGTGTTGCGCGCTGAAGGCGCCAAGCAATCGGCAATCCTTCAAGCTGAAGGCCGCCGCGAAGCCGCATTCCGCGACGCCGAAGCGCGCGAGCGTTCAGCTGACGCCGAAGCGAAGGCAACCGAAGCTGTGTCCGCCGCCATCTCGAAGGGCGACGTGAACGCCATCCGCTACTTCCTCGGCTTGAAGTACGTCGAAGCGTTCGGCCAATTGGCGACGTCTAACCAGCAGCGCACTGTCATCATCCCGGCCGATCTTTCGGGCATGGCTGGCCTTGTCGAAGGCTTGCGTGCGCTCAATGCGCAAGGCGAAGCTGGGGCAGGAGGCGGCTCACCGTGGACTGCACCGCGCCCGCCAACGCCGGCGCCGCGCTAAGCCCTCGCGTAAGCGGCTGAGCATCGCTACATTAGACGCATGGACACGCTGATCACCTTCCTGACGAGCCTTGGCCCGCAGCACTGGGCGGTCTTTGGCCTCATCTTGCTCATCGCCGAGATGGCGAGCGGCACGACGTATCTGCTCTGGCCCGCCGTCGCGGCGTTCTTGACGGCGCTTGTGACGCTGACTGGCGCGACGAACTGGGTTGCTGACATCGCGATCTTCGCGGTGCTGGTGATCGCGCTCACCGCTTTTGGCCGCCCGATCGTTCAGCGCTGGCGCAATGAGAACAAAGCCGATGGCTTGAACGAGCGTTCGAAGACGTTGATTGGCACGCAAGGCGTCATCACGGTTTTTGCCAATGGCACGGGCTCGGTGAAGATCGCCGACACGATCTGGCGCGCTGTCAGCGATGAACCGCTGGCGCCGGGGCAGACGGTTGTCATCGATGCGGTTGATGGCGCGACGCTGAAGGTGCGCGCGGCGGCCTAGTCCCGCGCTGCGTCCAGAATTTGGCGTAGCTTCGTGAGAAACGGCAGGGCCTTCGCGAACTCATCCGCGCCGATCGCTTCGATCAACGCTTTCATGCCTGGATCGACCAGCGCGACGCCCGCATCGCGCGCCTTGCGCCCTCGCTTGGTCATTCGCACGATCTTGGCGCGTGCATCAGCTGGATCAGGCGAGAGCGTCACGTATCCCAGCTCTTCCAATTGCTGCAGTGTGTAGGTCATCGCGCCTTTGGTGACCTGGAAGGCGCGCGCCAAGCGGGCAGGGCTCTCGCCTTCGACGTTGAGGCGTACGAAATGGTTCAGCACGCCGAAGCCGGCGACAGAAAGCTCGGGCGGCAGCAACTTCGCCAGCGCCGTGTCCGCGAGGTGCCCGATAATGGCGATTTCGCTCATCACCTGAAATGAAACCCTGAGCGCTTCTTCCTGCTTCATGCGCGGATGAAATCCTGTGCGTCGCGGCGCGCCGATGGCGCTACCTGTTCGGCGTAACCGATCCGCACCAGCATCTGTACGGTTTCGCCTTCCGGCGGCGCCAGGAACTCACGCATCTCGGTGCGGAGATCGGCCATCTCTTCATATTCCTCGAGCGTCTGGCTCCACGGATGGATCGCGAGACCCATGTCCTGCGCCGCCAGCGCCAATCGCGCATAGGCGCGACCGGCGTTGAGACGCATTGAGGGCGTGTCGCCGTTTGACGTGATCCAGAGGAACGCTGGCGACGTCATCGCCATCTCGCGCCAGTTCTTGGTTGCTGTCTTGTTGGCTGAAGAATCTGGATCGATCAGCTGCTCTCGATTGAGCTGGCCGAGCATCTTGAAGATCTCGATGCCCATGCCGGACATGCCGAGCCCATCGCGGTGCTCGGCGATCTCGCGCCGGCCGAAGCGTAGCCATCCGAACGTTTCCGCAGCCGCGCCTTCAGTGCGTTGCTCGCGATCCCAGCCGCGCCAGACGAGATCGCGACCTTGCGCGACGCGCGCTTCATCGTTCGTCCAGTAGACGCCGCCGGTATACTCCTCGCCCATGCCGACAACGACATTGACAAGTTCGTCCAGGGCCTCGGCGGTCGGCACACGTGTTTCGTATGGACTACGGTTGGTGCGGCGATTGACGATTTGCAGCGTGGACGGATCGCTGTTCGGCTGCGCTTGTTGCGGCCCGAGCGTCACGCGCGCTACTGGGCGTGCATCGAGGCGCGGCGTTGGTTCGCCTTCGGGGAAGAACTCGATGTTCGGCCAATAATTCTTGAGGCCTGCCGACATGCGATAGAGTTCGAGGAAACAGCCGTGACCGATCGTGATCTGGCGATCGAGCGGATCGGTGAACGGGATGCGTCGATCGAGATCGCAATAGAGCGTCATGCCGTCTGCATCGTCGAGTTCGACCAGCCAGGGCTGTGTGTTGTGCGGATTGGGCGCGAGGATCGCATGCGCCAGTGCAAAGCGCCTCGGATCGGTTTCGCCGGCGCCAGGATCGCGCCAGCCGGCCACGGGGACCGGCAGATTGTCGGAGGCGCAGCTGGCGAGCGTCGGCGCAAACGGCGCTGCGGATAACAACGAAAGCACATGGCGGCGGGACGGCATGGCGACACCTTTATGGTTCAATATTGAACGATAATGGTTTAATGTTGAACCAGAGTCAAGCCGTGTTCAGGGACGTAGGTGTGCCGGGCAGCGGATGCGTCGGTAGGCGAACGTCATTGGACCGCTCCCATCAATGCGGGAGATCGTGGCTGTCAGCTGATCGTTGGCGCGCGCGTAGCGAACGCGCTGCGGGTAATCGTGCTCGGGGTTCACGAACTCCGCGACTTGACCGCGCCCATTGAAATCGCCGGCGCCATCCCAGCGAAAGCGCACCGGCGGATCGCCATTTGGCATGGCGACGAAATACGCGCCGCCATCAGCGCGCTCGATCCGCATCTGCTCCCAGCCCTGAAACTGGCCTTCACCTTCGTGATAGGCGTAGCCGAACATGGTTGGGCCGGGTGGCGCGATCCAGACTTCAGTGAACGTCGCGCCGCTTTCGGCTTCGCGCGGCGCCTCAGTGCGCCAGCAGCCGCGCATCCAGGTGAAGGAGTCTGGCTCTTCCGCGAAGGCGGATGTGGCGCTGAGCAAGGCGGCGAGGAAGATGAGGAGGCGCATCTGCTGATGCTGCAATCTGCGCGCGCCAACTACAATCCCAAACCAAGGTGATTGCGCGTGTTCCCCTCTCCCTTGCGGAGAGGGGGTAGGGGGTGAGGGGCGTTCCGATGTGCAGGCGCCTGCGTGTTTGAACGCCCCTCACCCCGCCGCTGCACGGCGACCCTCTCCGCGAGGGAGAGGGTGTCAGTGCGTGCGCTAACCCTTCAGCGTCTGGATCGCCGCCCGCGCCAATTCATCGGCGCGGTTGTTCATGACGTCATCCGAGTGACCCTTGACCCACTTCCAGGTCACGTGGTGGCTCGCATTCGCCGCGTCGAGCCGCTTCCAGAGGTCTTCGTTTTTCACCGGCTTCTTATCGGCTGTCTTCCAGCCGTTTTTCTTCCAGCCGTGAATCCATTTGGTGACGCCATCCATCACGTATTTGGAATCCGTGTGCAGCGTGACTTTGGTTTGGCGCTTCAGGGCTTCGAGCGCCGAGATCGCGCCCATCAATTCCATGCGGTTGTTGGTTGTCGCAGCTTCGGCGCCGGAGAGTTCTTTCTCCGTCTCGCCATAGGTGAGGATCGCGCCCCAACCGCCGGGGCCAGGATTGCCGCTACAGGCTCCATCCGTCCAAATGTTCACTGTGCTCATGGGGTGGCTGTAGCGAGATTCGCCGCATCGCGATCAGGGCGGCGGATGAGCCACGCGAAGAGGGCCGACAGTGTGCCCATGATTGCGCCAACGGCGGTGAGGCCCATGCCGAACCCAAACCCCAACGCCTCGCCGGCGTGGTAGTTTAGTTGAGGGACCCACATCGGCGCGCTTAGCACCGCTGGTATCGCAGCGCCCATCAGCAAACCGGCGCCGACATACACAAACGCATTCGTCCAGCCTCGCTTCGTCGCCGCCAGGTGCCAGATCAAGCCGAGTGTGCCCGCGCCGAGCCCGCTCAAGCTCCACAGGATGAAGAACATCGCAAATGCCGTCGCAACCGGAAAGTCCCAGTCAAGATCGCCCGTGAGGCTGTCAAATATCGGCCGCGCATAAAATGCGCCGACAGCTAAGGCGCTCGCCAGGAATGTGCCGCCGATGATGGCGACGGAGGTGAGCTTCTCCTTAATCAAAGCGCGCGCCGGCGCCGCGCCAGAACGCGAGCTTGTCGGCGTATTCTAGCGGATCCTTTGGTGTGACCGTTGCGCCAGCTGGCGTCGCCGCCCAATCGGTCAGGCGTGTCGCGAAGAATCGTAGCGCCGCGCCGCGCGCCAGCATCGGCAGCACAGTGCGTTCCAAATCCGAGAGCGGGCGCACAGTTTCGTATGCGGCGACCATCGCGCGGCCGCGTTCAATGTCGTAGCGCGGACCGTCGAAGCACCAGGCATTGAGGCAGACGGCGAGATCGTAGGCGAGCGCGTCCGTGCAGGCGAAATAAAAGTCGATCGCACCCGATAGCTTGTCGCCATCGAACAGCACGTTGTCGGGAAACAAATCGGCGTGGATCACGCCGCGAGGTAAATCGTTCCGCCACGCCATGCGCACCGCCATCATATCTTTGCGCACAAGCTCCGCCAAACCAGGCCGCAGCTTCTCGGCCTCATCCATGCGCGGCACGAGCAGCGTTTCCCAGCCCCGCAAACTCAACGTGTTGGTCCGCGTGCCCGAAAAATCCGCCAGCGCCAGATGCATGCGCGCCAACGCCTCGCCAACCGCCTTGCAATGCCAAAGCTCAACCGCGCGGGGCCAAGCGCCACCTAAGAATGCGATAATCGCCGCTGGTTTGCCCTTCACCCGCGTCAGCACCGCGCCATCGCGCGCCGGGATCGGCCGCGGCGCGGGAAGCCCGCGCGCCGCTAGCCGCTCCAGCACCGCCATGAAGAAGGGCAGGTCCGCCTCGGCGACGCGCTTTTCGAAGATCGTCAGGATGTAGCGGCCGCTCGGCGTCGTCAGCTTGAAGTTCGTGTTCTCGACGCCTTCGGCAATGCCCTCGCACGTAAGCGCTTCGCCAATGTCGTATCGCGCAAGCAGCGCGCCGAGATCGTCGTCCGACAGGGTGGTGTAGACAGCCATGCGCTCACATCTCTTCGATGCGCGTAATTTTCCGCGCTTCGTTGAGCTGCACAACCCAATTCGCGTGATGATTGCCGGCCATCATCCAGCGGGTGATCCGTTCGTAGAACATTACGAAGCGATCGAGCTTGGCGCCTTCCTCGGTCGTCAGCGACCGTCCGAGCAGCTGCTCTTCTTGCTGACCGCGCCAAGTGCGCACGATTTCCCAGTTCGGCGGCTTGAGATACACGATGGCGTCGAATTGAGCGAAGAACGGCTGATAGTTCGCGCGCAACTCGTACTCGACTGTTTCGCGCCAAACGCCAGTGCCGTCTTCGTTGCGCTCAAGTGCGTTGATCGGCGTTTCAAGCGCGCCAGGCGCGAGCGGTTCGGCGCCAAGGCACCAGCCGTCGATGATGATCGCCTCCGCTGGCCCAGTGTAGAGAGGCCATTCGCTTTCGGGCGCGGTGTCGTCCGCCAACTTGTCGAAGCGCGGCAGGCGAACGCTCTGGTCACGTGCGGCTTCACTAATGCGCGCGATTGTGTTTGTCGCCAGCTCAAGATCGTGCGTTCCCGGCGGCCCGCGTGTGATGAAGAGCGGGTGCGTCTCGGTCGCCAGCTCTTCCCGATAGGCGCGTGAGCGATACACGTCATCCAAGGAGAAGTGCGCAAAGCGCGGCTGGTTCGCCATCGTCAGAATGCGACACTGGTAGCTTTTGCCGGAGCCCTGCGCGCCGGCGACGCCAATCAGCGGCACGCGTTCAGGATTGCGCGCGAGGAGATCCTGGATGATCTCGTAGAGCAGAACTGGGATCGGATGCGTGCTCACTCAGCCAGCACGCGCGGCAGCTTGAACACTACGTCTTCCTTGGTAACGCGCACTTCTTCAACGTGCGCATCAAAGCGTGAGGCAATCGCCGCGATCAGCGCTTCGACCAAATCCTCCGGTGCGCTGGCGCCTGCGGTGACGCCAACGCTGCGCACGCCGGTGAACCAGTTCCAGTCGACGTCCTCAGCCGAACCGACCAGCCGCGCATCGCGTGCGCCGGCGCGCTTGGCGACTTCAACGAGCCGCACCGAGTTCGAACTCTTCGGCGAACCGATCACCAACACGAGGTCGGCTTGCTCCGCCATCGCCTTCACCGCGTCTTGGCGGTTGGTGGTGGCGTAGCAGATGTCTTCCTTGTGTGGCGCGGCGATGCCGGGGAAGCGGCGCTGCAG
>JBEBHI010000036.1:0-23499 GCA_040080935.1 Terricaulis sp. | reverse complement strand
GTCGAGATAGACGCCTTGCTCAGTGTAGATGAGGCGCGTGCCAGTCGCGGACGCCTTGATTTCCGTGGTGGCGAGCGAGACGGATATGCGCGTTGCATCAAGATGCATGTCGTAGGCAAGGACGATGCGCTCGTTCTCGACTATGTCCCAGATCTCGGCGTTGTAGGCGTGCACGACGCCACCCGGAGGGCCGCCGCTGATGCTTTCTTTGCCGCCGATGCGGAAGTCGAGTTTGTGGTTCGACTTTTCCCAATCGTCCGGCCCGCCAAACCATCTTGCCTTCTTCTTGGGATCGGCAAAGGCGGCGAACACCTTCGCAGGCGGGTGCGGATACTCGCGTTCGATCACGAACGTGGCGTGCGTGCTGGAGCGTTTGGTCATTGCGCGAATTCCTTGGCGAGATTGTCGAGCGCAGCGTTCCAGCCGAACTGGTAGCCGGCCTCCATGCCGGCTTCGTCGAACGAGGCAATCTGCATGGTGAGAGCGAGATGAGTTTGAGCACCCTTCGGTGTCATCTCTACGCTGATCAAGGCCGCTGATACGCGCGTGTTTCCGTGGACGACGTCCTCGGCGAAGACGATGCGCTGATCTTTGCGGATATCGACGTAGGTCACGGTCGCGACATAGTCAGCGTTGCCTGGCTCGATGCAGCGCGAAACGTCTTTGCCGCCTTCTCGGAAGTCCGCGGCCTCGTATTCGATCCGAATGTTGTCAGCAGGGGCTGACCAGCGCTTGCGTGCTTCGATATCCGACCACGCAGCGAATACGCGCGCGGACGAAGCGGCGTAGGTGCGCTCCATAACGATGGTGGCGTGAGCGATTGTCGTCATGATCAGGCGCCCGGGTACATGTGGAAGAGCGGTTCGCTGCCTTTCACGGCGCGCGCGAAAGCGGGCCACGCTTTTAGGCGCTCGAGGTAGGCGGCAATGCGCGGGAAGGCGCCGTCGAGCGGGATGTTGCGTGTGCCGTACCAAAGCGATGGCGCGGCGGAGGCGTCGGCGAGCGTGAGGCTATCGCCGACGATAAATTGGCGGTCGCCGAGTTGTGCTTCGATCACTGTGTAGACTTTGCGGACGGCAACCTTTGCCGCTTCGACACCGATCGGATCGTGCTGACCTTCGGCGCGCACGTTGTCCATCACGACCTTCGTCATTGTCGTACCGACGTTGTCGAACAAGCGATCCCAGCGGCGCACCTCCAGCGCGGTGTCGAAGTCTTTCGGCACGAAGCGCACGCGGCCCGGATAGTACGCATCCAGATACTCGATGATGACGCTGGTCTCGGTGACCATCTGCTTGCGGTCGCCATCGAGCAGCACCGGAAATGTGCCGAGCGGCCACTTCGCCAGAAATTCTGGATAGGTGTTCTGATCGAGCGTCACGAACTCGAACGGCGTGTCGTTCTCGTAGAGCGCTGCGAGCACCTTCCAGGTGTAGGAAGAGATTGGGTGTCCGTAGATGGTCAGCATCAGTCGTCCTTCGTTTCATCGAGAAATTGGCCGAGACGATCCAAGCGGCGCTCCCAAAGGGCACGGCGTTCGGCGATCCATTTTTCGGCTTGGGTGAGAACGTGTGGCTCGATCCGGCACGTCCGCGTGCGGCCGATCTTTTCAGAGACGACGAGGCCTGAAGCTTCGAGCACGGCGAGGTGCTGCATCACACCAGGCAGCGACATCGCCAGCGGTGCAGCGAGTTCGCTGACGGTGGCGGGGCCTTGAACCAGGCGATCGACCATCGCGCGGCGGCTAGGATCAGCGAGGGCCTGGAAGGCCAAGTCCAAATGGGCTTCGGCTCTGAACATAACACTTAACTAAATACTTAAGTGTCGCGCGGCAAGCCCCAACCGCATCCAATTCGACCGCTGGCGGCTGCATACTCACCGAAACGTGGGAGTCGGGCATGATCTCGGGCGAGACGGAAAAGTGGGTGGTGGCTGCGTTCATTTTTGGCGCGGTGTCCGTAGCGATGATCGCCGCCGCCTGGGGCCAATGGCTTGAACACAAGCGGCGTAGCCAAGCGATGGACGTTATCAAAGCGGCCATTGAGGCAGGCAAAGAACCGCCGCCGATTGTCTATGAGCAGATCAAGAAAGCCGGACAATCGAAGCCGCCGTGGGGCGAAGTTGTCGTCTTCACCGGCGTCGGTTTTGGCTTCTGGGTCGCATACGGAAACGCTGCACCGGATGACAAGCTTCAGTTTCTGATTGTCGCCTCAACGATGACGGCTACGGCGCTCGGATGTTTGGCGCTCGCCATCATGCGTCCTGACGGCGGCGGCAAAGACGATGAGTCCGCATGACGAAGCGCGTCTCATCGCAGCGGCGCGCAAGGGGGACGCTCGCGCATACGCCGCTCTGGTCGACGCGCACCAGCAAGCAGTACGTGGGTTTTTGCGCCGTTTTGCAGGGCATTGGGCCGATGCGGACGATCTGGCGCAGGAAGCGTTCGTGACGGCGTGGCGCAAGCTCTCGCGCTTCGAAGGCCGTTCGAGTTTTCGGTCCTGGGTGAGCGGCATCGGCTTTCGCGTCGCGCGCGACGCCAAGCGCGCGCATCGCCGCGCGCAAGTGCGCGATAGCGATTGGCAGAGTGAGCAAGAGAATGTCGAAGCCGGCGCGCCGCTCGCAGATCGTATCGCCGTGCAGCGCGCGATGGCGGCGTTGCCGGATGATCAGCGCGCCGCTGTTGCGCTCTGTTTGGGCGAGGGCTTCTCGCACAGCGAAGCAGCCGAGATCTTGAAACTGCCGCTCGGCACGGTGAAGTCTCATGTGACGCGTGGACGTGAACGTCTGCTGCGCGCGTTGGAGTCTGAGTGATGGATGCTGAAGCTCGTCTCGCCGCCGTTTTTAGCGCCAGCGCCGGCCCAGTGCGCGACCCATCCTTCACCTTGGCGGTCATCCGCGGGGCCGAAGCGGCGCGGTTCAAGGCGGCTGCGGCGGCCTCAATGCTCCGCTGGGGCGGCTTGGCTGCGGTAGTCGCATGCCTCGCGCTGGTTTTGGCTGGTTGGACCAGCGTCAATTTGGCGGGGGCTCAGGGTGGTATTCTGGGCGCCGGGGCAATTTTCGCCCTAGTGGCGATGGCCCGGCTCATGACACAACGGTTAGCACCTGCGACGGTCCGCTGAGCACCTGCATCCAAGTCCATGCTTAAGCGCATCTAGTACGCAAGAAGGGCATCAGACCCTGGGCTATGGAGCGCACTTAGATGGATGAAGGTGTTTTTGTTGTCTTTGTTTTCTTTGGATTTTTGGCCGCCATTATCTTGGTGCCAATCTTCCTAAGGGAACGAACGCGCCAGTCGGCGCATCACCTGATCGCTCAGGCCCTGGAAAAGGGCCAGACGCTCGATCCGGCCCTTATGAAGACTTTGACTGAGGGCCAGAAAAAGCCGCAGGAAAAAGCGCGGTCCAGCTTGGGCATCGGCATCGTGTTGACCGCTTTGGGCGGTGGGTTCGTGGCCGCCGGTTTGCTGGCTGGGATTGAGCCTCTGTTTATCCCGGCTTCGATCCTTGGCGCTCTTGGCATTGCCTTTATCCTGCTCGCCATCGTCGATTATGCGACAAAGAAGAAGGAAGACTGAGTGGTAATCGGTGGCGTCGCGGGGGTTCACCAAACTGGCGGAGGCCACCGAGGCGGCTTTGATCGTCGCCTGTCAGGCCAGAGACCAGGCAGCCTTTGGCGAGCTGGTCAAACGCCGTCAGGGCTGGGCCCGGGCTTTGCTGAGGAGAATGTGTCAGAGCCACGCTGAAGCTGATGATCTCGCTCAAGAGGCGTTCATCAAGGCGTGGGATAGAATGAGAGACTTGGAAACCCCGGCGGCTTTTCCGGGTTGGTTTAGGAGAATTGCGGTCACCACGTTCCTGATGGCTAAGCGACGCCAGAAGGCCGTGTTTGAGGAGATCACTGACGCATCACCTCTCGCGTCAGAGGAAACCACCCCGGAAGCTGCCGCCGGAGCAAAGCTCGATCTGGAAAGAGCACTTGCCAGATTGTCCGATGCTGAGAGACTTTGTGTGACGCTGAACCACGGAGAAGGGCTCAGCCACTCAGAGATAGTCGACATCACGGGTCTTCCCCTCGGCACCGTGAAATCACACGTATTAAGGGGGACAGATAAACTTAGACGGCTATTGGACCCAGACTCATGACTGACTTCGACGCACTGTTGAAGCGCTCCTTCGCGGAGGCTCATGAACCCGCAGATGACGGGTTCGTCGTTAACGTCTCGCACACCGTGGCGAAGCGCGAAGATGGCCTGAAGGTACGCGGCTATATGCAGTTGGGCGCGATCACGATCGGCGCGGCTGCAGTGTCTTGGGGCCTCTACACATTGGCTGGTGCGTTCGGCCAAGAAATCATGGCGTCGGTCGGCCTGGAAGTTGCGCGCGCCCACGCTGCCGTTAGCGCTGCCCCGGATGCAGGCGCTGCCGCTCAGAACTTCCTGCAATCGATGGGCGCTGGCCTGACCCAGATCCTGCTGCTGACCGGCGTTTTGGCTGGTGGCGCTGTCGCCTACCGGGCGACACAGGACTAACCCGTTCCAAATCTAATTTCAGCAAAGGCGGCCTGAGAAGGTCGCCTTTCGCGTATCTGGGCTCGGTGCTGGCGCCGCACTGCAGCAAAGGCTATGACGCAACGCTAAGAGCGAGGCCCCCATGTCCCGTCACGTCGAAGCGCCGATCCGCCGTCAGAGCACGCCGGATATACGCGCCCGTAAAGGCGGCGAGCCGATCGTTTGCCTGACCGCCTACACCGCGCCGGTGGCGGAGATCCTCGACGAGCACTGCGATGTGCTGCTGGTCGGCGACAGCGTCGGCATGGTTGTGCACGGTATGCCGAACACTGTCGGCGTCACGCTCGAAATGATGATCATGCACGGCCAAGCTGTGATGCGCGGATCAAAGCGCGCGCTCGTGGTCGTGGACATGCCGTTCGGCTCTTACGAGGCGAGCGCCGAGCAGGCTTTCGCCAACGCGACGCGAATTCTGAAGGAAACCGGTGCGCAGGCCGTGAAGGTCGAGGCTGGCACTTATGTCGGCGATACCATCGCCTATCTGGTGCAGCGGGGCATCCCGGTCATGGGTCACGTCGGCCTGCGACCGCAGGCAGTCAACGTTGACGGAAAATTCCGCGCCAAGGGACGGACCAAGGAAGAGCGCGCGCAGGTACTCGCCGAGGCCCGTGCGGCTGACGCGGCCGGCGCCTTCGCCATCGTGGTTGAGGGCGTGGACGAAACACTCGCCCCCGAAATAACCGCCGCCGTGAAAGCGCCAACCATCGGCATCGGGGCCTCAGCCCAGTGCGACGGCCAAATCCTGGTGACCGACGATCTCTTGGGGCTTTTCGATTGGACCCCGAAATTTGTTCGTCGGTACGCCAATCTCAAGGCCGAGATCGGAAAAGCGGCTGCAAACTATGCCGCGGACGTCCGAGCCCGCCGTTTTCCTGCCGCAGCCGAGACCTATGCCCTCGGCGGCGGAAAGGCGCGGCGCCCGCGCGTTGCCGGGGACGGCGAGCGCGGCTAGCTTGCCGCCGATTTTAGGGGGACGGGCCTTTCCGGCCCGTGCGGTCAGGAACGGCTTGTGACCAACGAAACCGATAGCTTTGTCAATGAAGTCGACGAGAACCTGCGTCGTGAGCAGGCAGTGTCGCTTGCCCGCAAGTATGGGCCTTGGATTCTGGGCGCGTTCGTCGCGCTGCTCGTAGTGATCGGTGGTTGGCAGATCTGGAAACAGTACTCGCTCGATTCATCGCGCCGACATGCCGACCAATACGCGGCAGCGCAGGAATTGTTCGCTGCGGGAAATGTCGCTGAAGCGAAGACGGAGTTCGAGCGGCTCTCGAACGAAGGTCCACGCATCTACCGAACGATGGCGCGCATGGAGCACGCGGCGATCCTCGTGCAAGAAGGCGATCTCGAAGGCGCGATCACCGGTTTTGACTCCGCTGCCGAGATTGCGCCCGATCAGATCATGCGCGAGAGCGCGCAGATCCGCGCGGCTTACATCGCCGCCGATACGCAAGACTTCCCAGCGCTGCGCACACGGCTCGCGCCGCTGCTCGCGTCAGACACTGGCGTGTCCTATCTCGCCAAGGAATTGCTGGCGGTGGAAGCGTGGGAGGCGGGCGATACCACGCTCGCGCGCCAAACCTTCGATCAACTCGTACTCGCGCTCGGCGCGCCCGACACCCTGCGCCAACGCGCGCGTGTCGCTCTCAGTGTCCTCGGCCCAGCGCCGGCATCAGAACAAACACCCGCGGACGGCGCAGCAGCGCCAGCGCCTTCCGAAGGAGAAACGAAATGAAGCCTTTGCGTCCTATCGCCATCATCGCGGCTGTCACCGCGTTGTCGGCGTGCTCGACGGTGAGCCGCATTGGCGGAGCGTTGAACCCTTTTGACGGCGGCGAAGCGCCAGCGCAAACCGAGCCGCAAGACGGCCGCCAGTCGATCCTCTCAAGCGAGGAAGCGCTGGCGCCCAGTGCTGAGTTTGCGTCGCGCACGATCACAGTGCCTCCGGCTGTCTCCGTCACGGATTGGAGTCAGCCCGGCGGCACCGCCGATAACGCGCCTCCGCAATCGAGCGGAACCGCCACTCTTGAACGTGCGTGGCGCGCCAATCTCGGCGCAGGCTCGAACAACCGCGCGCAAATCGCATCGCCGCCGGTGATTTCGAACGGTACGCTCTATTTCCTCGATGCCGATCACCGCGTGCACGCCATCGATGCGCGCGACGGCCATCGGATCTGGGACGAGCGCGTGCGTCCGGAAGATGGTCGCGATCGTGTGGCGCGCGGCGGCGGTCTCGCCGTGGGCGCCGGCCGTGTTTATGTCGCGACGGGCTTTGGCTTCGTCGTCGCGCTTGATGCCGGCAACGGCAACGAGATTTGGCGTGCGCAGGCCAATGCGCCGTTCCAATCCGCGCCGACCTTCGCTGGTGACCGCGTTTACGCGACCACCAATGACAGCGAATTGCTCGCGTTCGACGGCGCCACCGGCGAAGTCAGCTGGACCTATCAAGCGATCGCCGAGCCGGCGCGTATCTTGTCGGCGCCGAGCGTTGCTGTTGACGGCGAGACCGTGGTTGCTCCGTTCGCTTCCGGCGAGATGGTGGCGCTGCTGGCTGCGAACGGGCGGCGTCTTTGGTCGGACTCGCTCTCGCGCGCCGGCAACGTCAATTCGCTGTCCGCGATCAACGACATTGCAGGCCGTCCCGTCATTGATGGCGGCGCTGCCTACGGCGCAAGCCACTCCGGCATCTTGGCCGCTATCGATCTCCGCACTGGCCAGCGCATTTGGGCGCGCACGTTCGCGTCGACGCAAACGCCGTGGGTTGCTGGCGATGTGCTTTACGCCGTCAACACCGACGGCGAGCTGGCGGCTTTCGATCGCCGCACCGGCAACGTCTATTGGGTCCAGCAACTGCGCCGCTATCGCAATGAAGGCGAGCGCAAGGGCCGCGTCGCCTGGACTGGTCCGATCATGATCGGTGGCCGTCTCGTGCTCGCGAACTCGGAAGGCGACGTGGTGGCGGTGTCGCCCGCGAACGGTCAGACATTGGCGACGGCGGAAGTCGGTCAACCCGTGTTCATCCCGCCGATCGCCGCGAACGAGCAAATCTACATCGTGACCGACGAAGCACGCCTCGTCGTACTACGCTGATGTTAGGCCGATGACGATCAAGCTCGCGATCGTCGGGCGGCCAAACGTTGGCAAGTCGACCTTGTTCAACAGGCTCGCGGGCAAAAAGCTCGCGATCGTTGATGATACGCCTGGCGTGACGCGTGATCGCCGCGAGGCGAAAGGCCGTCTGTCCGATCTCGACTTCGTCTTGATCGACACGGCAGGCTTCGAAGACGCGACAGACGCGTCACTCGAATCCCGCATGCGCCAACAGACAGAGATCGCGATCCGCGACGCGGACGTGATTTTGTTCTTGATCGATGCGCGCACCGGCGTGTTGCCGTTGGATCGCTCCTTCGCGGCATTGCTGCGCCGCGCAGACAAGCCAGTCGTGCTTGGGGCCAACAAAGTCGAGGGGCGTGCAGGTGATGTCGGCCTCACTGAAGCGTACTCGCTTGGGCTAGGCGAACCCATCGCGCTCTCTGCAGAGCACGGGGAGGGCATGTCCGAGCTTTATGCGGCGATCGTCGCGCACGAGAAGACGGCGGACGAGCAAGCGGCCGCGAAAGCGACGCGTCCGATCAACATCGCCATTATCGGCCGTCCGAACGCCGGTAAGTCGACGTTGGTGAATGCGTTGATTGGCGAAGATCGTCTTTTGGTCGGGCCGGAAGCTGGCATCACGCGCGACTCGATTTCGATCGATTGGGAATGGCGCGGCAAGAAGTATCGTCTCGTCGACACCGCGGGCATGCGCAAGAAGGCGAAGGTGCAAGCCAAGCTGGAGCGGATGTCGGTCGGCGACTCGCTTCACTCGTTGAAGTTCGCCGACATCTGCGTTCTTGTGATGGACGCCAATGAGGCGTTCGAAAAGCAAGACCTCTCGATTGCCGATCTCGTGGTGCGTGAAGGACGCGGGCTCGTGTTCTGTCTCGCTAAGTGGGACACGATTGAAGATACGCGCGCGCATTTCGAAGAGCTGAAGCTGGTGGCGCGCGAGAGCTTGCCGCAGGCGCGCGGCGCGCCGCTGGTTCCTGTCGCCGCCCAATCTGGTGTCGGGCTCGATCGCCTGATGCGCGGCGTCGAAGAGGCGCACGATGATTGGACAGCGCGGGTCAAAACCAAAGATCTGAACGAGTGGCTCTACGCCACGATTGCGCGGCACCCGCCGCCAGCGGTGGGCGGACGGCGCATCAAGCCGCGCTATCTCACACAGATCAAAGCGCGTCCGCCGACGTTCGTACTGATTTGCTCACGCGCCGAAGAACTTCCCGAGAGCTATAAACGCTATCTCGTGAACGCCATGCGCGATGCCTTCGAGCTTCACGCCGCGCCTATCCGCTTGATCGTCAAAGCGGGTAAGAATCCGTACGCCGACAACGAAGACTAGGCGCGTTCGCGCCGTAGCCGATCGCATTTCACTGGCATTGCGCGCGAGCGCGGGTCTACGCCTTGTGCGCGGAGGGTCTAACCATGCGACTGCTTTGGGGAATCTTGCTGGGCGGATTGCTCGCCGGGACGTTCGACATCGTCTACGCGTTCATCGTCTATGGTCCCGCGAGCTACGGGCTGACGCCGCAAGAGGTGTTGCAATCGGTCGCCTCAGGTTGGCTCGGACGCGACGCATCGCGCGGGGGCGGCTCGGATACGGCCATGCTCGGACTGGGCTCGCACTTCCTAATCGCGACTCTGATGGCGGCGGTTTACGCGTTCGCCGCGCAGAGCTTCGGCGTGCTGAAGCAGAAGTGGATTTTGTGGGGCTTCATCTATGGCCTCATCCTATACGTCGCGATGAACTACATCGTCGCGCCGCTCTCAGCTGCAGGTGGCGATGGCTTCGCGTTGAGCATCGGTGAAATCGGGTCGCGCTTGCAGGCCTCGTTCAGCGACGTTCGTCCGCGCTGGGATGCGCACTATCCGTGGATGATCCCCGCGACGATCATGACGCACACGGTGCTGGTCGGCATTCCGATCGCATGGGCCGCGCAGAGGTTTGCGCCTCAAAGCGCCTGAGCCGCCGCCCAACCGCTCGACCATGCCCATTGGAAATTGTAGCCGCCGAGCCAGCCGGTCACGTCGACGGCTTCGCCGATGAAATAGAGACCGTGGACGGCGCGCGTTTCCATCGTTTGTTGCGAGAGCTCGTTGGTGTCGATGCCGCCCGTCATGACTTCGGCCTTGGCGTAGCCTTCGGTGCCGATCGGCATGAGCGGCCATGCCTTCAGTTTTTGCGCGGCCTCTACAAGCGCAGCGTCTTTCATATCGCCGATCGCGCCTTGTGGCAGCGCATCGCTGAGCGCGGCGGCAAGCCGCTCAGAGAGCAGTTCGGCGATGATCGTCTTGAGTTGCGCTTTGGGCCGCTCGCGTTTGCGCTGAGCGAGCGCATCGGGCGCTGCGTCCGGTAGCCAATCAATCTCAATGACTTCGCCGCTGCGCCAATAGGAAGAAATCTGCAGGATCGATGGGCCGGAGAGGCCGCGATGCGTGAACAGCGCCGCTTCGCGAAAAGATGCTTTGCCTATGCGGGCGACGATGTCCGCGGAAAGACCGCTCAGTGGCCTCATCCAAGCGAGATCGCTCTCACCGAACGTGAGTGGCACGAGCGCCGGACGTGTTTCGATCATCGGGATCGAAAATTGCTTGGCGATGTCGAAGGCAAAGCCGGTGGCGCCGAGTTTGGGGATGGGCAATCCGCCGCTTGCGATGACGAGCGCGGAGCTCTCGAAGGCGCCTTGGTTTGTCTGCGCGGCGTAGCGGTCGTTGCGCTCGACGCGCTCGATGCGGCACGAGGTACGGATGTCAACCTGACCGGCGGCGCATTCATCGAGCAGCATTTGCACGATGCGGCGCGAGGAGCGTGCGCCTTCGCAAAAGAGTTGGCCGAGCGTCTTTTCATAGTACGCGATGCCGTGCTTTTTGATCAACGCGATGAAGTCATGCTGCGTGTGCCGCGCAAGCGCCGAGCGTGCGAAGTGTGGGTTGGCGGAAATGAAGCGATCGGGCGCAGCGCCGATATTGGTGAAGTTGCAGCGGCCGCCCCCCGAGATGAGGATTTTGGCGCCGACTTCATCATTGTGCTCAATGACGAGAACGCGCTTGCCACGTCGCCCGGCATGGAGCGCGCAATAGAGGCCAGCGGCGCCACCGCCGATGATGATGGCGTCGTAGGTCAGCGCTCGAACTGCACCCACGCGCCGTTCTCGGTGTAGGTGGGTTGCAGCATCTTTACGATGGACGGCGCGACTTCTTCCGGCGTTGGCAACGTCATCGGATCTTCGCCCGGAAAGGCCTTGGCGCGCATCGTGGTGCGCGTGCCGCCAGGGTTGAAGAGATTGGCGCGCATCGGTGTGACGTTGCCGATCTCCGCCGCCCAGGAAATCACCAGCGCATCGAGCGCCGCCTTGGAGGCAGCGTAGGGCGCCCAATAGGCGCGTGGATTTTTCGAAACGCCGGAAGTTAGAAACACGGCGCGGCCCGCATCGGACTCGCGCAGCAAGGGATGCAGGGCGCGGATGAGGCGCTGATTGGCGATGAAGTTGACGAGGATCGTCTCGTCCATGATGGCGGGCGTCGCTTGGTGAGCAGGCGTCAACGAACCCAACGCCCCTGCGCAAGCCGCCAGGCCATCAAGCTTGCCGAAGCGCTCAAACAACGGCGCGGCGAGCTGATCGATGGATGCACCGTCTTTCAGATCTAGCGGAATAAGCGTCGCTTCGCCGCCGCCGAGAGCGCGGATGTCATCGTCAAGTTTTTCCAGAGCCTTTTGTGCGCGCGCAACGGCGATGACGTGCCAGTTCTGCCGAGCCAGTTCGAGCGCAACGGCGCGGCCAATACCGCGCGACGCGCCGGTGACGAGCGCGATACGCTTCGTTTGTGCGCCGCTCATTCCGCGGCGTTTTCAGTGATCAGCGGCAGCTGGCCTTCGCGGTCCGGGTTCGCGGCGTCGTAGTCGAAGAGCGGCGTCGGGTAATTCCCGGTGAAGGCGTGGTCGGTGTATTGCGGATTGGCAGCGTCGCGCTTCTTCTCGCCCATCGCTGAGTAGAGGCCATCGACCGAGAGGAAGCCCAAGCTATCGACGCCAAGCGACTTGCGCATTTCCTCAAGCGTCATCTGCGCGGCCATCAGATCGGCGACCACCGGCATATCGATGCCGTAGAAGTCAGGAAACTTGATCGGCGGCGAGGCGCTGCGGAAGTGAACTTCCTTCGCGCCGGCTTCGCGCACCATCTGCACGATCTTGCGCGAGGTGGTGCCGCGCACGATTGAATCGTCCACCAGCACGACGCGCTTGCCAGCGATGACATCGCGGTTGGCCGAGTGCTTCAAACGCACGCCAAGCGCGCGGATCTCTTGCTTCGGCTGGATGAAGGTCCGGCCGACATAGTGGTTGCGGATGATGCCGAGTTCGTAGGGGATGCCGCTTTCAGCAGCGAAGCCCATAGCGGCAGGCACGCCTGAGTCCGGCACCGGCACAATGACGTCAGCCTTGACGCCGGTTTCCTGTGCGAGCCTGCGGCCCATGCGCTTGCGGATGTCGTAAACGCTGCGGCCTTCGATGACTGAGTCAGGACGCGCGAAATAGACGAACTCGAAAATGCACGGACGGGCTTTGCGGCGTGGGAATGGGAAGTGGCTTTCGAGGCTGACCTTACCGTCCTTGCCGCGCGTGATGACCACAACTTCACCTGGCTCGATCGTACGCACGAACGTGGCGCCGATCATATCGAGAGCGCAGGTCTCGGACGCGAGGATCATCGAGCCGGCGCTTTCGCCGAGGACGAGTGGGCGGATGCCGATCGGGTCGCGCGCACCGATCATCATGTTTTCGGTGAGCGCCACGAGTGCGTAAGCGCCTTGGATGTCGTGCAGCGCTTCAACGAAGCGCTCGACCACGCGCGGGCGCTTCGACTTCGCGATCAGCTGCAGAATGCACTCAGTGTCCGAGGTCGATTGGAAGATTGAGCCGTTCTGGACGAGGCGGTTTCTGAGATCGACGGCGTTGGTGAGATTGCCGTTGTGAGCGACCGCGAAGCCGCCGAGCGCAAGGTCAGCAAAGAGCGGCTGAACGTTGCGGAGAATGGTGCCGCCCGCAGTTGCGTAGCGCGTGTGGCCGATCGCGGCCCAACCGGGCAGACGCTCTGGCATGTCGCCGCCAGCGAAGTGTTCGCCGACAAGGCCGAGATAGCGTTCGTGATGGAAGCGGTCGCCGTCATAGCTGACGATGCCGCAGCCTTCCTGGCCGCGATGCTGCAGGCCGTGCAGGCCGAGCGCTGTCAGAACGGACGCGTCTTCTGATCCGAAAACACCGAAGACGCCGCATTCCTCGCGCGGCTTATCGTCGTGTTCCCATTTATCTACCGGGTCTTCGGGCGCCGTCTGAAAGTGGAGGGAAGGGCGCTCGGCGGTCATATGATCCTCAGGTTGCCCTTTGACTAAGGTTGGGCCTGGGTTGTTGCGGGCTCAGCTGGCGGGATTGGCGCCGACTCGCCCTCACGACGATCGATTATATCACGCGCCCGATCTCGGGCCTTCGGCAACAGCACCATCAGCGCAGAAGCCACACCCGAATAGATAGGATACGTGCGCGCTCCTACTACCCCATCATGATAGATGCTGGGTTCCCGATTTTGGTCCTCAGGCATCAGAATTCGGATCGGGAGCACAAAGAAGACCGCGACAAACACGATCCCGCGCAAAATGCCGAAGGCAAGACCCGCGGCGCGGTCGAAACTGCCGATCTCTGTCGACTGGTGGAATTGCTTGGCGACCGACGAGGTCACCACAGTGATGATGATGAAGATCACCAGGAAGATGAAAAGTCCGCCGGCCAAGTCAGCGATGAAGCCGCTGAGGGGCGTGAAACTCTCCACCACCGGGCGGGTGAAGCTCATGAAGAAACCGACGAGCGCGCCCAAGAGACCGGCAATAAACGCGATGATCGAAAACACTTCGCGGATGAGGCCGCGCGCGAACGCCATGACAGCCGAAAGGCCGACAATGGCCAGGGCGGCGAAGTCGAACCAGGTGAAGCCGAAATCCATCGCCCACTCCAATGCTGCCCGCTTCTGGGCGCGTCCCACCGGAGTGGATTAGACGGCTCCCCCGGGCTTGGGAAGGCGCCACACGCCGTGGGAGGGCAGTCGCAGGGTTCTGACGGCTGGTCGAACTGGGGGCGTTTCGTTGGCGGAATGGGTGCAGGCGGTACGGCCATGCTGCTTGCATTGCTTTTGGCCACTGAATTCGCGGCCCAGACGCCCGCCGCGCCCCCGGTTCGCGAACTCGCCGCTCGCGTGCATTTGCAGCCTGGCGGCTTCGAGCAGGGCCGTGGGCCCGACGGCAACACGATTATTTTCGACGCGCCTGATGGTTTGGTTGTCGTCGATACCGGACGCCATGTTTGGCACAGCGATGCGATCCTCGCTTACGCGCGCGCGCGCGGTCGCCCGATCGCGGCGATCGTCAATACGCACTGGCACTTGGATCATTCGAGCGGGAACGGGCGGCTGAAGGCCGCTTATCCGAACGCGCGCGTGTTCACGACGAGCGCAATTGATCGCGTGATTGCGGCGGGCGGTTTCCTCACGCGCAATCTCGAGGGCGCGCAAGGCATGCTTACGAGCGGCGAGGAGCTGCCCGCAGTACAGCGCGAGGAAATTCAAATCTTCATCGACACGATGGCGCATCCCGAAACGCTGAGGCCCGACGTCGTGCTCGATCGCACCCAACGTGTGCGGCTCGCGGGGCGCCGCTTCGATGTGCACGTCACGAACGGCGCGGTGACGGAGGCCGACGTCTGGCTCTACGATCGGCGCACGCGCATCGCCGTGATCGGCGATCTGGTGACATTTCCCGCGCCGTTCTTTGAAACAGCGTGCCCGCAGCGTTGGCGCGAAGCTCTGGACGAAGTGTGGGCGACGCCGTTCCGCACTGCTATTGCGGGCCACGGTGAACCCATGACGCGTGACCAGTTCAACGCGTGGCGCGTCGCCTACGGCGCCTTCATCGACTGCGCTGCAACCCAGGTAGAGGCCGCGACATGCGCAGCGGCGTGGGCGCAAGCGACGGCGGCATTCAACACCGATGAGCTCAGTCAACGCCGCGCTAGTGGCATGGCGGAATACTACGTCGGCTATCTGCGCGAAAACGGCGGCAAGAGCCCGGATTGTTTGACGAGCTAGTCGAGCCCATCGACGCCGATCGCTGCCGCGAGATCCGCGATGTGGCCAATCTGCCTTATCCTCACTGCACTAGCACCGCTGACCTTCTTTTGCGGCGGCGAGAACGCGTTGGTGAAGCCGAGCTTGGCGGCTTCCTTCAAGCGCAAATCGCTGCGTCCTGCGGGTCGTACCTCGCCTGAGAGCGCCACTTCGCCGAACACAACGCATTGCTTCGGCAATGCACGATCCGCGAGCGCAGAGATGAGCGCCGCAGCGACTGCCAGATCGGCGGCTGGTTCGGTAATGCGCAAACCGCCCGCGACGGAGAGGTAGACATCACGTCCCGAAAACGAGAGCCCGCAGCGCGTTTCGAGCACGGCGAGGATCATCGCAAGGCGCGCGGAATCCCAGCCGACGACAGCGCGTCGCGGCGTGCCGTAAGCTGTTGGCGCCGCTAGCGCTTGAATTTCCACGAGCACCGGCCGCGAGCCCTCGACTCCGGCGAACACTGCGGCGCCGGAGGGCCGGTCGCTCGCGTCGCCGAGGAAAAGCGCGGAGGGATTTGGGGTCTCGACGAGGCCTTGCTCCAGCATTTCGAACACGCCGATTTCGTCCGTCGGGCCGAAGCGGTTCTTTACGGCTCGCAAGATACGGAACGGCAGGCCGCGCTCGCCTTCGAAATAGATCACGGCGTCGACAAGGTGCTCGACGACGCGGGGGCCTGCGATCTGGCCGTCCTTGGTGACGTGGCCGACCAGAATGACGACCGAGCCGCTCTTCTTGGCAAAGCGCACGAGTTCATGTGCGCAGGCGCGGACTTGCGCGACCGTGCCTGGCGCTGCCTCGACGCCGTCTGCCCAAACCGTCTGGATGGAATCCACGATAACGACATCGGGCTTAAGCGCCTTCAGGCCTTCAAGGATTTTTCGAAGATCGGTTTCAGCGGCGAGATGCACCGTCGCGTCCGAGGCATTGAGGCGTCGCGCACGATCTTGCACTTGCGCTTCGGCTTCTTCGCCTGTGACGTACGCAACAGATGCGCCGCCGCGGGCGAGAGACGCTGCCGCTTGCAAAAGCAATGTAGATTTGCCGACGCCGGGATCGCCGCCGATGAGAATGGCGGACGCCGGCACCAAGCCGCCGCCGCACACGCGATCGAGTTCAGAAATGCCGGTGGCGATGCGCGGTGGTGGATCGCCTACGCCGGAGAGCTCCACGAATGTGATGCCCTTGCCCTTTTTGCCGCCAACAGGAGCGGCGAGGGCGCCGGGCACCGCGGTGCGCGCCGTCTCTTCAACCAGCGTGTTCCATTCGCCGCACGCGTCGCATTTGCCGGCCCATTTGGGCCAAATCGCACCGCAGGCTTGGCAGGTATAAATGTGATCTGACTTGGCCATTCTGACCTTCAAACGAATCCTTCGTTGAGCCTAGCGCTTCGCTTCTGCTAACGCATGCGCCATGACCATTGCGCGCACGCTGCATCCGCTCAAGGGCGAACGGGACTTTGAGTGGCGCGGCGGCAATCCCACACGCGTCGAAGCGTTGACAGATATGGTGTTCGCCTTCGCGCTGACACTGCTGGTCGTTTCAAGTACGCCGCCCAACACCTTTGCGGAGCTGATGGATCAGCTATGGGGCTTTCCAGGTTTCGCAGCGGCCTTCGCGATCCTGTTGCTGCTCTGGCATTCGCACTACATTTTCTTCCGGCGCTACGCGCTTGAAGACGGTGTCACCACAGCCTTGAACGCGGCTTTGCTCTTCCTGGTGCTCTTCTTCGTTTATCCGTTGAAATATCTCGCAACGCAGCTTTCGGTGTTTCTACGTTCGGTGTTCGAAGGGGCGCCGCAAGCGCCGATGTCGGTGCAGGACGCGCAAAGTGCGCTCGCCATTTTGTCTGCTGGCTACGTCGCGGTCTTCCTGATGATGACGGCGCTTTACATGCGTGCGCTCAGCAAGCGCGATCAGCTCGATCTCAACGCGCGCGAACAGCAGCTGACGCGTTTTGGATATGCACAGCACGGCATCCAAGCGCTGGTCGGCGCGATGGTGCTGATCGGCACGCTGCTCATTCCATTGCCATGGTCGCCGTTCGCGGGCTTTTTCTTCTTCCTGATCGGCCCGCTCTCGTTCATCGCGGGCGCGACATTGGCGCCTGATCCTAAACCCGCGCCGAAGCAGTCAATGTAATGGCGCGACCGAACGCCCCGGCGCTGACAGCTGATTGCGTCGTCTTCGACGGGCAGGATCGCCTGCTTCTTATCCGCCGGGCGAACGAGCCGTTCATGGATCGATATGCGCTGCCTGGCGGATTCGTCGAAGCCGGAGAGACCGTGGAAGCCGCGGCATTGCGCGAGTTGAAGGAAGAGACCGGCGTTGTGGGGCGTATCGAGCGGTTGGTCGGCGTGTATTCCGAGCCGAACCGCGATCCGCGCGGTCATACCGTAAGTGTGGCGTTCTTGGTGGCGACGCAGGGCGCGCCGCCCCATGCAGGCGATGACGCTGCCGCGGCGGCATTCATGGCGAACTGGCGCGAGCTGAGCTATGCCTTCGACCATGCGCAGATCATCGCGGACGCGCGCAAACTGATGGGGACGTAATGGCTTCGATCTACGATTTCACCGCGCGCGACATCGATGGCAATGAGCGCTCACTCTCGGAGTATCGCGGCAAGCTTTTGCTGATCGTCAACACGGCGAGCCAATGCGGCTTCACCTACCAGTACAAAGGCCTCGAAGAGCTGCACCGCAAGTACGCTGCGCAAGGCGTCGAGGTGCTGGGCTTTCCGTGCAATCAGTTCGGCAAGCAGGAGCCTGGCGACGCCAACGAGATCAAGAATTTCTGCTCGCTCACCTATGATGTCACATTCCCGATGTTCGCCAAGATCGAAGTGAACGGGCCTAAGGCGCATCCGCTTTACGATCATCTCACGCGCGAGAAGGGCGGCGGTTTGTTTGGCCGCGGCATCAAGTGGAATTTCACGAAGTTCTTGATCGGCCGCAACGGCAAAGTCATCGGACGCTACGCACCGACGGTGAAGCCGGAAGCGCTCGATGCGGTGATCAAGCGGCGTCTATAAGCGATGGCACAATCATGCCGAAATCGGCGGTGTTATTTCGTCTATGTGCAGGCCGCCAAGGAGCGCCTTTTCCTGAAGGCGATCGAAGGCGATGGCGTTGTTGATCTCGAGAAGTACGGGAAGGTGATCGCCTCGTGTTACGGCGAAGAGCCGACGCAGGAGGTGAAGGCGTTCTTGAAAGATAAATACGACTTCGTCGTTTAGTCGAGGGTATCTTCTAAACTCCAGAACCCTTCGCCCTGATCCGGAACGCCGGGAAAATCGGCGCAGCGGATTTGCAACCAGGCGCCGCGTTTTGAAATGCGGCCGGGCGCATCGCCCTCGGCGTTCGGCTTGCCGTCTGAGCCGTCGGGGTAGAATTCTTTTTCTTCGTAGGGGTCTTCGAGCCAAGCGCGGAGTTTCAGCTCGTCACCGACAAAGACCTCGGCCATGACCCAGTTGGTTTCATGTACGACAAGCTCGATCCTGCCGTCGCCTTTGTCCGAGTGGAAGAGAAGTTGGGCGCGATCAGTGAAGTCGCACTCGAAATGCCAAACACGGCCGGTTGCGTCGCCTTTGAACTCGAACGGTTGCTTGCACCAAGATGAAAGCGTGCCGATCAAGCCGATCGCGCAATCGCGCGGAGTCCAGCCATAGGTTTCAGTGTCGCCGTAGTGTGGGTCGCGCGAGGGAGGCGCGCGCGCGCTCACACGACAGCCTGAATCGGACCGTCGGCGCGGCCGGCAACGAACTGATCGACCATGGCGTTGCCGCTGCTATCGAGCGAAGCCGTTGGGCCGCGCCAGACGATCTTGCCGTTGTGGAGCATGGCGATTTCGTCGGCGATCTTGCGCGCGCTTGGCATGTCGTGGGTGATTGAGACTGCGGCGCAGCCGAGTTCTTTGACCATCTCGACGATGAGATCGTTGATGGCGTCCGCTGTGATCGGATCAAGACCGGTGGTGGGCTCGTCGAAAAAGAGGATGTCAGGCTTGGCAATGATCGCGCGGGCGAGGCCGGCGCGTTTCTGCATGCCGCCGGAAAGCTCGATCGGGCGCACGTCGGCGAACTCGGGCGCGAGGCGGACTTTGCGCATCGTCTCGATGGCGCGTTCGCGTGCTTCGGCGCGGTTCACCTTGTCGGCGTTGATCAAGCGGAAGGCGATGTTCTCCCAGACGCTGAGAGAGTCGAACAGCGCGCCGCCTTGAAACAACATGCCGAACTTGCGCATCACCCGCGCGCGGATCTCTTCCGGCATCTTGGTGACGTCGGCGCCGTCGACCAACACTTGGCCGCTATCGGGCTTCATCAGCCCGAGCGCGCATTTGAGCGTGACCGACTTGCCTTGGCCCGAGCCGCCGATGATCACGAGCGAACGGCGTTCGGCGACGTCGATATCGACGCCGTCGAGCACCTGGCGGCCGCGGAGCATCTTCTTGATGCCGACGAGTTGGAGTTTCGCGGCCATGCTCTACTCCACGAAGAACGCGGTGATGAGGTAGTTCACCGCCAGGATCAGCACGATGGCGACAACAACGGCGTTGGTGGTTGCGCGGCCAACGCCGAGCGCGCCGCCGTTCGAGCGATAGCCTTGATAGGCGCCAACGCTGGCGATGATGAAGCCGAACACGGCGGCCTTCACGAGTCCGAGGCCGACGTCCTGTGGTTCCATGAAGTTGAACGTGTTGCGCAAATAGGCGGCGCCGTTGAAGCCCAAGCTGCTCGTCGAAACGAGATAGCCGCCCATGACCCCGATAATGTCGGCGACCAAGACGAGGATCGGCAACGTTAGCGTCGCCGCTACGACGCGCGGCGCGATCAAATAGCGGAACGGATCGGTCGAGAGCGTGCTCATCGCATCGATCTGTTCGGTCACGCGCATGGTGCCGATCTCCGCCGCGATGCCAGCGCTGACGCGACCCGCAAGCATCAAGCCCGCAAGCACTGGCCCAAGCTCACGCGTGATGCCGAGCACCACGATGTTCGGGACGAATTGCTCAGCATTGAAGCGCGCACCGCCGACATAGATGTTCAGCGCTAGCGCCGCGCCGATGAACACGGCGGTGACGCCAACGACCGGCAGCGAGAAATAGCCGATCTGCAGACACTGCCGCAGAAACTGTCCAAAGAAGATCGGGGGTGACACGGCGGCCGCTACGGTGCGGCCAACGAAACCAGAGAAGCGGCCGATCTCGGCGAGCATGCCCAGGAAGCCACGACCAATTGGCGCAAACGGATTGATCACGCGCGCGCTCCTGTCTTGCGCACGGTCCCGGCGAACGTCGTCAAGATTTCGTACGGTGCAGTGCCCGCCAGTCCGGCGATCTCATCGAGCGGTGCGTTGGGTCCGAGGAATTCGACCATCGCACCCGGTTGCGCCTCGGCGCAGCCGGTGACGTCAATGATGATGAGGTCCATCGAAACGCGCCCTAGAATTGGGCGCTTAGCGCCCCCAAGAACGCCATAGCCGCGACCGGAGAGCGACCGCAAGTAGCCGTCGGCGTAGCCAAGCGCGACGGTGGCGGCGCGCATCTTTTGAGGCGCAGTGAACGTAGCGCCATAACCAAACGTTTCGCCCGCCTCGCAATCGCGCACTTGCAGGATCGGCGCTTCGATCGTTGCGGTTGCGGAGAGTTTCGGATTGTCGGCGTCGAGCGCGCCCGAACCGTAGAGGCCGATGCCCGGGCGGATGAGATCGAAATGATAATCGGCGCCGATGAGCGCGCCGGCTGTCGCCGCGAGCGAGAGTGGCGCGCGTGGGAAGAGCATCGAGGCATCGATGAAACGCCGGAGCTGTGTGCCGTTGAATGCGTGCTTGGTGTCGGAGCTGCAGGCGAGGTGACTCATCAGCAACGCAAGCGATGTATCTTTGAGCGCGCTCATCGCATGCGGCAGTTCTTCCGGCCCGATTCCGAGCCGGTTCATGCCGGTGTCGATCTGCAGGCCCGCGGGGCCGCGTGCGTCCCAGGCTTTGATCTGTGCGAGTGAGTTCAGCACGGGCGTGAGTTTGTTGGCGGCGAGGACATCGATGTCGTCTGCCGGGCCGTTCAGCACAAAGATCTGCGGGCCATCACCCAATGCGCGGCGGACGTAGACAGCTTCCTGCGACGTCGCCGTGAAAAAAATGCGCGCGCCCGCTTGCGCCAAAGCGCGTGCGGCGCCGACAGCGCCTAATCCGTACCCATCTGCTTTGACGACAGCGGCGACCGCAGCACTCGGCGCGAGCTTCCGGAAGAAATTCCAGTTCTCGACAATAGCGGCGTGATCGACCTTGAGCCGCGCCAGCCGCGGCGGCTCAGCCGGCGAGGGAGGAGAAGCGGGTGTATTGTCCTTTGAAATGGAGGTTCACCGTTTCGATAGGGCCGTGGCGGTTCTTGCCGATGATTAGTTCGGCGCGGTTGGCGACGCCATCAAGTTTTGCGCGCCATTTGATCCAATCCTCAGTGTTTTGCTCAGGTTCGGCGCGGCTGAGGTAATATTCTTCGCGGAAGACGAACATGACAATGTCGGCGTCCTGTTCGATCGAGCCCGATTCACGCAAGTCCGAGAGTTGCGGCCGTTTGTCTTCGCGGCTTTCGACTTGGCGTGAAAGCTGCGACAGCGCCAGCACCGGCACGTTCAGATCTTTCGCAAGCGCCTTCAGACCTTGCGTAATTTGACTGACTTCCTGCACGCGGCCTTCGACTTTGCCCGAGGCGGTGACGAGCTGGAGGTAGTCGACAACGATGAAGTCCAATCCCGATGGCGACCGCTTGAGGCGCCGGGCGCGATTGTGAAGGTGCGCAATTGAGATACCGCCGGTTTCGTCGACGTGCAGCGGCAGCGTTTGCAGCATCATCGCGCTGTCAGCCAGACGGGTGTATTCCTCGGTCGTAATCTTGCCTTGGCGGATCTTGTGCGACTCGATCTCTGCGAAGTCAGAGAGAATACGCGTCGCCAGCTGTTCGCCTGACATTTCGAGCGAGAAGAAGCCAACCGTGCCGCCGTAATGCTCCGTCTCGCCCGCTTCGACCGCCTTCTGTTTGGCGCGCGCGACGTTCATCGCGATATTCAGCGCCAGAGCGGTTTTTCCCATCGACGGGCGGCCCGCGAGAATGAGCAAGTCCGAGCCGTGCAAGCCACCGAGCAGCCCGTCCAGATCGCGGAAGCCCGACGCGATGCCGGAGACATCTGAGCCACGATTTTTCGCGGCTGTGGCGACATTGATCGAAGCGGTCAACGCGGTTTTGAAATCTTGGAAGCCGCGGTTCGCTGTCCCGGCTTCAGCGAGGGTGAAGAGCGTCTTTTCCGCTTCTTCGATGACGTCCTTAGCGTCCTTATCTTCGGGCAGGTTCTCCGCGAGGCTGGTGATCTCGCCGCCGACGCGAATGAGCGCGCGGCGCAGTGCGAGGTCATAGATGAGCTCAGCGTAGGAGGCGGCATGCGTCGAAAGCGGCGCAGCGCTTTCGAGCAGTTTCATCAGATAAAGCGCGCCGCCAATTTCCTTGATGCCGCCGTCCTTCGAGAACTTCTCGCGCAAGGTCACGCCGTCGGCGAGTTGGCCGGACGCGATCATGTCAGCGCAAGTCGCGAAGATGCGGCCGTGGACTGGATCATAGAAGTGCTGCTCTTTCAGGAGCGTCGTGATCCGGTTCACTGTCTCGTTGTCGAACAGGATCGCGCCAAGCAGCGCCTGTTCGGCTTCGAGGTTATGCGGCGCGGTGCGCGGCACCGGTTGCTGACCCGGCTGGGCCAGGGGGAGTGCGGGTTGGTTCGACATTGCCCGGAAGATGAGCCGATTCGGCGCGGCAATTGTTTACGGTCCGAAACCTTGACGCGTGTTTTGCTGAGTCCCTGACGACTCTTTGTTGTTGACGCGGAATGAGAGAATCAAAAGCCCGCGCACCTTGCGATGCGCGGGCTTCTAATTTTGACGTTCGCGTCGTGCTTATTCAGCGCGGGCGGACGGATCGTTGGTGATCGACTGCGCGGCCAATTCCTTCGCGGCGGCTTCCGCGTCAGCACGGTCAGCTTCGAGCGCTGCGGTGATGACGTTTTCGCCCTTCGCCTGACGATCGGCTTCATCAGCCGAGCGCGCGACGTTGACCTTCACCGTCGCCGAAACGTCAGCGTGCAGACGCACGCGCACGTTATAGACGCCGACAGTCTTGATTGGCTTGTCGAGCACGACTGCGTTGCGATCGATCTTGGCGCCGCTCTTCACGATCTCATCGGCGACGTCGCGCGAGGAGACCGAGCCGTAAAGCTGGCCGCCTTCGCCCGCGGAGCGGATGAGGACGTAAGACGTGCCGTCGATCTTGCCGGAAGCCTTTTCGGCTGCGGCTTTCGATTCAGCGTTGCGTGCTTCCAATTCGGCGCGGCGGCCTTCGAAAACCTTGCGGTTTGCGTCGTTAGCGCGGAGCGCCTTCTTGCCGGGCAAGAGGAAGTTGCGCGCGAAACCGTCACGCACCTTCACTTCATCGCCGATGCCGCCGAGGTTCTCGACGCGCTCAAGTAGGATGACTTGCATTGTTCAGCCCTCCTTATTGAACAGCGAACGGAAGCAGAGCGAGTTCGCGAGCCAGTTTGATGGCCTTCGCGAGTTCGCGTTGCTTCTTGGCGGAAACGGCGGTGATGCGCGCCGGGACGATCTTGCCCTTTTCGCTGATGTAGCGTTGGAGCATTTTCACGTC
>JBEBHI010000331.1:0-1676 GCA_040080935.1 Terricaulis sp. | reverse complement strand
CTTCGATCGCATCGAGCGCGTTGCGTAAGTAACTGACTTCGACACCGAGCATTGGGCGCAGCGCTTCGGGATCGAGCTTGCGCGCGAGGCGTTCTTCCATGCGCGCTTGAATCTTCGGCATGCGCTTTTCGAGATCGACGGCTTGGTTGGTGAAATCGTAATCGGCGAACACGGTCTCTTCATCGACGCCGAGCGCTATCAAAGTCAGCGCGCAGCCGATGCCGGTGCGATCTTTGCCGGCGGCGCAGTGGATGACGCCGGCGCCACCCTCAGCCAGTTCGCTGAACCAATCGCGATACAGTCGGATCAAGCGCGGATCGAATGGGATCTCTCGATAGAGGCTCATCATATAGGCGCGCGTTGACGCCGGGCTGAGATCGCTTTGCAGCAATGCAACCAGATGCGGCGGCAGCGCTACGCCTTCGGCGCCTTCGTCATTGACGAATGTTCGCGTGGTTTCGCCTGGCCATTTGTTGGGCTCGTGCCGACGCTCTTCGGGGCGGCGCAGATCGACCAGGAAGCGGACGTTCATGTCGTTGAGGCGCGTGATGTCGGCGTCGGAGGCGTCGCTGAACGCGGCGGAACGCCAAAGTTTGCCGCGCACGACCTTTGCGCCCTCGGTGGTTTCCCATCCGCCGAAGTCGCGGAAGTTCAGGACGCGTTCGAAGTCGATGAGGCGGTCGTGGGTCATTGGTCGAGCGTGATGGCCCATTGAACGCTGGGCGTCAAAGCGGCGATTGCAGCAGGTGCGCGCCAGCGCCACAATCGCGGCATGACTGACGCTACGCCACGCCCTCCTCACCGCAGCGTGTACCGCCGATGGGGTGCGCGGGCATTGTTTGAGGGCGTTCTGATCGTTTTCTCGATCTCGCTTGCGCTGGCGATCAGCGCTTGGGTCAATGACTTGCAGACGGCCGCGCGGGTGCGTGAGGCGCGCACGTATTTTATCGAAGAGCTGCAGGCCAATCGAGCCGCGCTGCTAGAAGATTCAATCATCCCGCATCATCAACGGCTACTCGACGCGCTCGAAGATGTGCCGATGGAGAACCCACTCTCGCAGGACGCGGCGATGCCGACGATCAATACGGTGTTCCGGACGGGCGTGCATTCTGCGGCGTTGCGTGATGTGGCTTGGAGTACGTTTTCGAACACGGACTTGTTGGCCCATATGCCGTCGGAAGAAGTGTTTGCGTTGAACGATGCGTACGAGGCGCAGGCGCGGATCGATCAATTGCAGGAAGCGTTCTATCCGGTGTTGGTGCAAATCCCGGCGCAATTGACTACGGCGCAGGATTTGCGCGGACCGCTGATCTCGATCCGGTTGCATCTTGCGGACGTTGTGGTTGCAGAGCAGACGGCGGTCGCGCGTTACGATGCGGCGTTGCTGGCGCTGGGTGTTGCGCCGCCAGCGGAAGAACCTGCGGCGGCCGCCGAACAATAGGCACGCCTCAGCGCAAGCCGAGCTTTTTCATTTCGGCTTTTGAGAGCTGGCGTTTGTCGCGCGCGTAAACGCCGTGACTGGCGTAGAGCGCCTCCCCGCCCATGGGTGAGAGCTTCGCGCGCTTCACCACATCGATGTATTGGGCGCTGACCGGAATGCGCGCGAGCTTCACTTCCCACCATGCGTCATCGAAGAGATGCAACTGGGTTTTATCATCGACGACGCGCATGCGCTT
>JBEBHI010000330.1:0-1682 GCA_040080935.1 Terricaulis sp. | reverse complement strand
GCTTCTTCGGGTGCGTCGTTGAAATCCATTGTGCGCTCCGATCAAATCTCAAGTGTCATGCGGCCGCGCGTGGGGAGCGCGGACCATTCTGCCGCCAAGCGATCGATCTCCGATCGAATGGCGACGATTGCATCTTCCGTCAGCGCGATCGGCTCGGTGCCGCGCGCTTCGCAGGTGGTGTGAAAGAGGTCGATAACGTCGGACGCAGGCGGGCGCCCGCTCCAGGTATCGGCCTGCATCGTCTCGACCAAGCGCTCCACCGCTTCGCCTTCAGCCTCGGGCGTCATGCGAAAGCCGACGCCTTCGCCAGCAGCGGCGCGATGGATAAACCCGCGCATCTCCAACGTACGCTCGATCGCGTAGTGGAACATATCGTGCGGGATCGGTGGTTGCTTCGGGCATGCGATCTCTTCAAGCACGCCGCTACGTTCGACGAACATGGCGTCGTACTTGCCGTCGCGCTTCTCGAAGATCACCTGCGCCATCACGCGGCGTTCCGCTGTTCCAGACGCTTCACCAGCTTCTCTTTCCAGGCAGCGGGCGAACCCGCCTGCACGGCAAGCAATTTGGCGCGGCGATAGAAGAGATGGCAGTCAACTTCCCAGGTGAAGCCCATACCGCCGTGCGTCTGGATGTTCTCCTTGGCGCAGAAATAATAGGCGTCGCTTGCGGCGGCGCGCGAGGCGGCGGCGGCGAAGGGAAGCTCAGCGGCCTCGGTCGAAAGCGCCCAGGCGCCGTAATAGGCATTCGAGCGCGCGACCTCGATGTTGACGTACATATCCGCGAGCTTGTGCTTGATCGCCTGAAACGAGCCGATAGGGCGCGAGAAAGCGTAGCGGCCCTTCGCGTATTCCGTCGCCATCTCAAGACACGCCTGCGACCCGCCGACTTGTTCGAACGCGATCAACACCGCCGCGCGGTCGAGCAGTTGCTCGGCGAGGTCCCAGCCCTGGCCAGCGGCGCCGAGGCGTTCAGCCTTCGCGCCCTTGAATTCGAGTTTGGCGTGACCGCGCGTCGGATCGAGCGTTTTCAGCGTCGTGCGCGTCACGCCTGGCTGATTGAGATCGACCAGAACAAGCGAAACACCGCCGCTGTCTTTGGCGACGACGACAGCGTGCGTCGCGCAATCGCCATCGGTAACCGGGATCTTAACGCCAGTCAGCGTTGAGCCATCGAACTTAGCGCTAATGCTTGCAGCAGTCGGCGCGCCAGGGCCTTCGCTCAAGGCAAAGCACCCGATGGTCTCACCGCCCGCAACCTTCGGCAGCACCGCCGCCTTCTGCGCATCGCTGCCCGCGAGCATCAAAGCTTCGGCGAAGAAGTACACGGTCGACGAAAACGGGATTGGCGCCACGGCGCGACCGATCTCCTCTGCCAGCACACAGAGCTCAAGGCGCCCGAGCCCCAAACCGCCATGCTCTTCCGGGATCGCGACGCCCAGCCAGCCCATCTCAGCGACGCCGCGCCACAGCGCTTCGTCGTAAGATTTGGCATCGTCATTCAAAACGCCGCGCACGACTTTGATGGCGGACTTGTCGGCCAGAAACTTGCGCGCCTGGTCTTTCAGGCTCTTCTGGTCATCAGAAAAATCGAAATTCACCCCGTTCCTCCCGGGTTATGGTTGCCGCCATCCTAACGCGCGCGTTGGAAAGCGCGAAAGAGTGTCTTGGCGTCAACGTCTG
>JBEBHI010000035.1:0-23553 GCA_040080935.1 Terricaulis sp. | reverse complement strand
ATGGTGCCTGGGGCCGGAATCGAACCAGCGACACGCGGATTTTCAATCCGCTGCTCTACCAACTGAGCTACCCAGGCGGGCCGGATAAACGGGTCCCATGAACTGGGGCCGCCTTTCGGAGCGTGGCTCTATAGCGGGGCCGCCCTGGCCTGTCCACGCCGGGCTGATGTCGGCGCCGCGGAGGCGAAACGGGCCTTGCTTCGCGCGCTCAGGGGCCGAAAATAAGCTCAGCGAGGCGGTGGGCGCCCAGAGAAGGACATTGCCAACATGTGCCAAGAATTCTGCGGGACGGACTCCGTCCACTCCTCTCTGCGTTACCTGGATCGCCGGGGGCTGCTGAAGGGAGCTGCCGCCAGCGCGGCAGCGGTCGCGCTCGTCGGTTGCGAGACGACCAACCCTGAAACCGGCCGCAACCAGTTCATCATCGTCGATGACGCGCAGCTCCAACAGGCGTCGCTGCAATCATGGGCGCAGGTGCGTCAACAAACGCCGGAATGGCGCAACACAGCTGCGCAGCGTCGCCTCGAAACGGTTGGTCGTCGCGTTGTGAATGCGGCTGGTCGCGGCAATCAAACCTGGGAATTCGTACTGTTTGATAGTCCGCAGAAGAACGCGTTCGTGCTGCCGGGCGGACAAGTTGGCTTTTATCGCGGCCTTTATGAAATCAGCGAACGAGACGATTGGATCGCAACGGTGCTTGGTCACGAGACCGGTCACGTAACGGGCCGCCACGCTGCCGAGCGCTACAGCCGAGAGATGGCGACGCAGACCGCGGTGCAAATTGCCGGGGCCGCGACCAACAGCGATTTGGCTGCCGCGGCGCTTGGGCTCGGCGCACAAGTGGGAATCAGCCTTCCGTTCTCGCGCGAGCAAGAGTCCGAAGCTGACATCCTCGGCATCCGCTACATGCATTCCGCTGGCTACGATCCGAAGGAAGCGATCCCGTTCTGGCAGCGGATGGAACAGGGCGGCAGTTCGCGCCCGCCTGAGTTTCTGTCGACGCACCCGAACCCGGACAACCGCATCCAGCGCATTCGCAACTACATCAACGAACAAGGCTGGGGCCCAGTCTGACGAGCTGAAATCTAGCGTTTAGGCTCGCCTTGCTTCGGCCAGGGCGAGCCGCTAGGTTCCGCGCCCTTAACAATGCCGCCTTAGCTCAGTTGGTTAGAGCACTGGTTTGTGGAACCAGGGGTCCCCGGTTCGAGCCCGGGAGGCGGTACCAGCCTTCGCTGCGCAGAGGCGCAGCTTCGCCTTTAAAGGCGCGCGTGACAGATCTCTCATCGTCCTCGGCGGCTGATCTTATGAGTGCGCAGGCGCGCTATGCGCGGCGCGCAGCCGAAGCATGCGGATACGCGTTTCGCTCTCTTGATGGCGCGGACGGATATCTTTTCGAAGTGCGTGACGGCGCTCGCGTCGCGACCTTCGCGGCGGGTGCGGGCACGCCCTACGCACTGAATGATGCGCGTGCGGCTTCGATCGCGCGCGATAAGGCGTTTTGCGCTGAAGTGTTAAGACAAGCCGGTGTGCCGGTGCTGCCGGGCGAGAAGTTCTTTGTGACTGACCGGTGGACGGAGATGCGCTCGCCTGGACGCGAGCCCAAAGACGCCTTGGCCTACGCGGCGACCGCTAGCTACCCGATCTTTTGTAAGCCTCTATCGGCTTCGAACGGACTCTATGCCGAGGTGATCGACACCGCAGAAGAGTTCGCCGATTACATGGCGCGCGTCTCGCGCGAGCATTTCGCCATTCTCATTCAGCCTTACGTGCGCGCGGCGGAATATCGCGTGTTCGTACTCGATGGGGCGGCACTTTTTTCTTATGCCAAGACGCTGCCGTCTGTTCACGGCGACGGTGAGAAGACGCTGGCCGCATTGGTTGCTGGGCTGCAGCGCGATCCAGGCGCGCCGCCGCTGAAGCCGCGTGGCCGAGATACCGCCGGCAAGAAGGTCGAAGGCGACAACGTCCCTGAGAAGAATGCGCACGTGTTTCTCGAAGGGCCGGCCAACCGCGCAGCTGGTGGTGGCGCCACTGAATTACGCGATGGCGCGACGCGCGAACTTGCGGACATCGCCCTTAGGGCGACGCAGGCGATAGGGCTCAACCTTTCGGCGGTGGATCTGTTTGTGGGAGGGCCGGACCTCAATGAGGTCACCGTGATTGAGGTGAACTCAAACCCAATGATCGCTACGCTTGAGGACAATCAGCGCTGGCACCTGATCATCGAGATTTGGCGCGCCAACTTTGAGGCAGCGTTTAGATGAATATCTGGCGCGTGCCGTATCCGAAGTTTGGCGCCGGGCCGGGCTTGGAGCGTTGCGTCGCTGTTGCTCAAAGGCTTGGCCTTGATCTCGGTGCGTTTGGGTCGAGCGCTGCGGTCATTGTCGGCTCCAACGGCAAAGGCTCGACCGCCGCTATGTCCGCCTCTCTACTGCGGCAAACGGACCAAAACGCAGGACTGTTCACCTCACCGCATTTATTCGCGCTGAACGAGCGGTTTCGCATCGGTGACTATGATATTTCGGATGAGGAGCTTGGCCGCCACTGGGAGCGTGTGCGCGGCGCCGTTGAGGCATGTGGCCTTGCTGATGCGATCGGCGGTTTTGAGTTTTTGTTCTTGATCGCAGCTGATTGGTTCGCGGCGCGTGATTGCGCCTTCACCGTCTGGGAAGCTGGAATTGGTGGGCGGCTTGATCCCGTGAAGCTGATCGAAGCGCAGCAAGTGGCGATGACTGCGTTGGATCTTGAGCATACGGCGCTGCTAGGCGACACCCTCGAAGGGATTGCTTTGGAAAAGGTCGCCGCCGCGCCGGATGGCGCCAAGCTTTTCGTAAGCGACATTGCCGCGCCCTTGGGCTCTGCCGTGCGCGGCGTCATCGAGACCTACTGCTCTGCGCACAACGTCAGCGTTTCATTTGTTGCGGCCGTGGCACACACGCTTCCATTGAAAGGCGTGCACCAACAAAGCAACGCGGCGCTCGCGTTGCGCTTGACGCAATCGATTGCGCCATTGAGCGAAACACAAATCGAGCGAGGCCTGGCGGCGACGCGATGGCCGGGACGGTTAGAAGTGCTGAGCAGTGAGCCGCTGGTTGTGATCGACGTCGGTCACACGCCTGATGGCGTCACGAAGGCGCTTGAGGGATTTCAGACGATGCGCGGCGAGCGTGCCGGTGTGCTCGTATGCGGCGTCTCCTCGGACAGGAACGCCGCTTCGATCATCGAACGGTTGGCGCCGGCGTTTCAGCATATCATCTGTGCCGCCGCGGAACACAAAGGCGCTGCGCCCGCGATCATCGCCGCACACGCGCAGAACGCGAACCCGTCCGCCGAAATAAGCTTGGCGGAGTCTGTGGCCGAGGCGCGTCAGCTGGCGTTCGCTAGGGCTCGTGGCGGCGCGGTCTATGTGGCCGGTGGATTATTTCTCGCGGCCGAGTTCAAAGCGGTGCATTTGGGCCGCGATCCAGCCTCGCTGGCCTTCTTTTGAAGCCGCCGCGCGGCTAGAAGAGAGCTGCGGGGACCTATGTCTAAAACACTGTTCGAGCACCTTTCGCCCGATACCGGCCCAAAGCGCATTCTTGCGCTCGATGGCGGGGGCGTGAAAGGTTTGCTGACGCTTGGCATGCTGAAGCCGCTTGAAGACGAGTTGCGCCGGCGCGCACATGGGTCCGCTAGTTTTCGGTTGTCCGACTATTACGATTTGATCGGCGGCACCTCGACCGGCGCCATTATCTCAGCAGGGCTCGCACTCGGTTTGAGTGTTGATGAGTTGATTGCGCTATATCAGCGTCTCGGGCCGGAGGTGTTTGGGAAGAGCGCGGGCGATGGCGTGTTCTTGCAGTCGAAGTTTGAGTCGAAGAAGTTGCGACGCGCGTTGGCTTCCGTGCTCTCGACGAAGACGATGGGCTCTGACGATCTGAAGACTGGTTTGGCGATTCATGCCAAGCGCATCGACACAGGCTCGGCGTGGGTGGTGACAAACCACCCGCTTGGAATGTTCTACGATCCGCCAGGCGACAGCGGCACTTTCCCGAACAAGCGCTATCGGCTGGCGGATTTGGTGCTCGCGAGCGCGGCGGCGCCGACATTCTTCGATGAGATCACCATCGATATTGAGTTCGATGAAAAGCGGCGGCCAATCCAGAAGGGCTATTTTGTCGACGGCGCGGTGAGCGCGAACAACAATCCGAGCATGCAATTGTTCATGCTGGCGTTGGAGCCATCCTACAAGTTTGGGTGGAAGCCGGGCGCCGACACTTTGATGATGACCTCATGTGGCACCGGTGCGCGCCGGCCGAGTGTGGACGGCAAGAGCTTTCAAGGTCTGCCCCCCGGCTTGCGCGGCGTGCATGCATTGCGGGCAATGGTCTATGACACGCAGATCCAGGGCATCATGATGATGCAGGCGTTGTCGGAGCCGAAGCGGCCCTGGCGGGTAAACTCCGAGATCGGCGACATGCGCGGCGTCTGCGTGAGCGGCGTGCCCGTGCTCGATTATCAGCGCATCGATGTCGTGCTGGACACCAAGCCGAAGGTGAAGCGCCGCGGCGATCCGGTGCCGCCGATGACGCCACTCGAACGCATGCTTGGGCGTGAACTCGCGGCCGAAGCGCTCGAAGCTTTGGATCACATGGATAACGGCAAGAAGGAAAATCTCGACTTGCTGTTGGAAGTTGGGATCGCGGCCGGCCGGACATTCGTTGACGCCACGTATCCCGATCCGAAGTTCGACTTGCCGGAGTGGCGTGGCGCCTAAATGGCGAAGGGATTTGCCGTTTCCTAAAGAGTTATTGCTAAGGTGGCGGCATGGCCCGCGCCGCAAAAGCGAAGAAAGCCGATCCCGTACGGGAAGCGGCGGTCGATTATTTCTCCTCGCGTTCACACAACGCGTGGCGCAAGCGGCTGTTTGAGACAAATCCAGAGCAACGCGGCCAGCCGCGCATGCGTCTGCGCGGCGGCGTCATGGTTGATATCAATAAACCATGGTCGAGCCTCGATCCGAAGGCGAAGGCCGATAACAAGCGCGCGGCATATGACGCGTTCGATGCGGTGAAGCGCTTTCCCGACGATCGCGAAGCGGCGTCGGACTACGTGCACGTCCGCTGGATGGCGCGAAACAAAGGCGACAAGAGCCAACCCAAGGCGCTGTTCAAACCATACGCGCGGTTGCCAGAGGCTGAGAAAGACAAAGATCGCGCGCATGTCGATCGGATGAAGGCAGCTTTGCGCGCGGTCAGTCCGAAGAAAAAGACTCTGCGTAGGGCCGCTTCCAAGAGCGTGCGGCTTGACGCGAAGACATGGGCGCGATTGGAGAAGGCCGCGCGTCAGCTTTCCAAAGCGATGGGCAGCGACGTGACAGCGGAAGCGTTGCTCGTCGCCGGCGCGGAGGCGATCGCTGCAGTTTCGATGGCATCTGTTAAGGCGAAGAAAGCCTAAGCGCGGCCCGAGCGCCTTGCGTGCAGCGTCATTTCAGTGGACATGGCCGCTATGAAGGACGTCATTGTCGTTGGCGGCGGCGCTATCGGCTTATTCTGTGCGGTACGTCTGCGCAAAGGTGGCGCGCGCGTGTGGTTGCTCGAGAGCGGCCGCGAGCATCCAACTTATTATTCGCCAATAGCCTCCGCTGCTGCTGCCGGCATGTTGGCGCCAATCGGCAACGAGCCGAGCGCACATGAGAAAGTCGCGCTCGAATCTTTCGAGCTTTGGCAATCGATGCGCGCCGGCGCCGAATGGGCCGATGCCGTACGCTTCGATGGCGCGGTTATCGTTCGCCCTGACGCGTCAGAGGCCGCGGCGTTTGCGGCCAACGCGGCGCAGGTCGGCAGAAAGGCGCAGAGCCTATCTGCCGGTGAATTTCGCAAGCGCACCGGGTTTCGCGCGAAGGTCGAGCACGCGCTGTTTGTCGAGGCGGAAGGCACGGCCGATCCGCTGCGAATGTTGACCGGACTCGCGATGCAAGCGCACGCGCTCGGAGTGCTGCGTTTCTACGACACGGACGTTTGGGACGTTACCGCGACTAGCGCCACCACCCACGAAGGAAGAGTGTTCGAAGCCGACGCCGTGGTATTGGCGCCGGGCGCTTGGGCCAACGAGGGCATGCTGAAGGCCGCGCCGGCGCTAAAGCAGGTTCGCGCCGGCAAAGGCATGGTGGCTGAGGTGAAGTTTGAAGCGCCGCTGCGACCGAATTTACGCGCGGGAGATTTTTATCTCGCGCAACGGCGCGAGGACGCAGTGATCGGCGCCACGCTCGAGTTCGACAAATTCGATCGCAGAGTGGACGGCGCAAAGATTGCCGAGTTGCATGCCGCTGCCGAGCGGCTCTTGCCAGAAGAAGTCCAACTCGCGGAGCGGGCATGGGCCGGGATCAGGCCTATGTCGCCCGACGGTTGGCCGATGATTGGGCCGAACGGCGATGGCATCCTGCTGGCGGTGGGCCATTCGCGCGACGGCTGGCTTATGGCGCCTATTACGGCCGAGATCATAACCGCGTATGTGTTTGGCACTGAGCTTCCGTCCGAGTGGGCGGCGCTGTCGCCTGAGAGATTTGAGCAGCCATGACGTTCGCCCTCGACCTCACTGAAGAGCAAGCCGCGATCAAGCACGCGATCGAAGAGATTTGCGCCAAGTACGATGATCATTATTGGCTGAACGTCGATAACAGCGGCGAATTTCCAGACGCGTTCGTCAATGACATCGCCGAGGGCGGCTGGCTGGGCGTCGCGATGCCGGAGAGCGTTGGTGGCGCAGGGCTCGGCCTCACGGAGGCTGCGCTTATGATGCAGGCCGTCGCACAATCGGGCGCGGGATTTTCCGGCGCTAGCGCGATCCACCTCAACATTTTCGGTCTGATGCCGATTGTAAAGTTCGGCACGCCGGAGCAACAGCAACGCTTCTTGCCGCCTGCCATGAACGGCACAGACAAAGCGTGCTTCGCCGTCACCGAACCAAATTCAGGTCTCGATACGTCGAGTCTCGAAACGCGCGCCGAGCGCACCAATTCCGGCTATCGGATCAATGGCCGCAAGATTTGGACGACGAACGCACAGCGCGCGAACAAGATTTTGATCATCGCACGGACAACGCCGAAGGATCAGGTCAAACGGCCCACCGAAGGCTTGTCGCTGTTTTATGCCGACTTCGACCGCAAGCACATCGAAGCGCAGCCAATCCCGAAAATGGGCCGCAAGGCGGTGGAATGTAACACGCTCTTTATCGAGGACCTCGAGGTTTCTAATGCTGAGTTGATCGGCGAAGAGGGTGCGGGTTTCAAGATTTTGCTGAGCGGCCTCAACCCCGAGCGCGTGCTGTTCGCGGCAGAAGCAATTGGTCTCGGCCGCGCTGCGCTGAAGCGCGCTGCGCAATACGCCAAGGAACGCGTCGTCTTCGGCCGTCCGATTGGCCAGAACCAAGGCATCCAACATCCGCTCGCGAAAGCATGGGCAGAATTGGAAGCGGCCAACTTGCTGACGTTCAAGGCGGCGGCACTTTATGACGCCGGCAGGGACTGCGGCGCGGAAGCGAACGCCGCCAAATATCTTGGCGCAGAAGCTGGCTTCCGGGCGTGTGAGTCATCGGTGCTGGCGCATGGCGGGATGGGCTATGCGAAGGAATACTTCGTCGAGCGCTATTTCCGGGAAGCCATGATCGCGCGCATCGCGCCGGTGAGCCGCGAAATGATCCTCAATTTCATCGCTGAGCGCGTTTTGGGTCTGCCGAAAAGCTATTAGTTCCGGAGTTCGGAACAACACGGGGTCGTCAGACGTTCGCCGCCAGAGGACGGGGTGCGCTGGCGGTTGGGCGGACGGGGAGGCTTGCGACAAGTGGATGATATCAGTCGCGCTGCGGACGAGAGCTTTGCCAGCGTGGCCGAGCACGCGCCCGCTATGCTCTGGCGCGGCGATGAGAACGGCAAATGCATCTATCTGAATAAAGCGCAGCGCACGTTCTGGGGCGTCACGGACATCGACACGTTCACCTGGTCCTCGACGTTGTTGGAGGAGGACGCGGCAAAGGTCTTTGGGCCATTCTCGGAAGGCATGGCTCAACGCAAGCCGTTTCGGTGCGAGGCCCGCTATCGCCGCTTTGATGGTGCGATACGCGTTCTCGAAACGCATGCCGAGCCTAGGTTCAATCCGAGCGACGAATTTACCGGCATGGTAGGCGTTAATGTTGACGTGACCGATCAGCGCCGCGCGCAAACAGAACTCAGTGAAAGTGAAGCGCGTCTTCGCGCGCTGGCCGACAATCTTCCGTACGGCATGATCTACCAGATCGTGCGTGACCAAGATGGCGTGCGCCGTTTTTCGTTCGTCTCAAGCCGTTGCAAGGAATTGAACGGGGTCAGCGCCGAAGAGGCGATTGCCAATCCGCTGTTGCTACACAGTCAGATTCTCGAGGAGGATCGCTCCGCTTTTGCCGCCGCAGAGGCGGCGGCTTTCGCGAGCATGACGCCGTTCGAAGCGGATGCGCGCATTCGAAAGACGGACGGCGAAGTGCGTTGGTATCGTGTCGCGTCAGCGCCGCGACAGCTCGCTGATGGCAGCGTTGTGTGGGACGGCGTGCAAGTCGATATCCACGACATGAAGATGGCGGAAGAACGCCGCATCTTGCTCATGAAAGAGATGAGCCATCGGATCAAGAATACGCTTTCAACCGTGCTTTCGATCGCGACACAAACCGGCCGGCACGCGGCGGATTACGCGTCCTTCAACAGATCCTTTCAGGCGCGGCTGGTGGCCTTGTCGAAAAGCCATGACTTGCTGATGAAAGATGCGCGCGGAACGGCGGACCTCCGCGAGATATTGGAAGCAGAATTGTTGCCCTACAGCGCCGATATCGCGCTCGGGCGCACGTTGACGTTACGCGGCGATGCGGTGCGGCTCTCAACGCGTGCGGCAGTGGGGCTCGGTTTGGTGGTGCACGAACTCGCGACAAACGCGGCCAAGTACGGCGCATACTCCGGCGCGGGCGCGATTGATGTGAGTTGGCGTGTGAACGGTGGCCCTATGTTGCTGCAATGGCGCGAGCGCGGCGGGCCATCGGTATCGACGCCAACGACCACCGGCTTTGGCAGCAAGCTGATCGACAGCGTGCTGCGCGGTGAATTGGGGGGAGCGGTGGAAACGCGGTTCGCGCCCCAGGGGTTTGAGGCGGATTTGCATTTCCAGACGGTGTCGGCTGGCGAAGACGCGTAACCGCCGCATTGACGGCAGGCGCGGAGCCGAGATTGTGCTGCCGCATGAAACTGCAATCGATCGCCTCGTGGACCCACAAATGGCTCGCCCTGATTGTTGGCGTGCAGATCCTGTTTTGGTTCGGCTCGGGGCTCTTCTTCGCAGCATTCCCGATCGAACGCGTGCGCAGCGAGCATCGCATCGCTGAGCATCCAGTGGCGGCGCTAAGCGCGCCAATGCAGGACGTCAGTCCGTTGCTTCCGGAAGCGCCAACACGTGTGACCTACGAGCGCGATGTGTTGGGTGGGCCGGTGGCCGTTGCGGAGTTCTCTGAGCGACGGCCAATCTTGATCGATCTTGCAGATTGGCGCGTGGCGTCTCCGCTGAGCGCCGAGGCGGCCGAGCAGATCGCGCGCGCTTATGTGGCCGGCAATCCGCGCGTGCGCGAGCATCGCTTGATCACCGAGGAAACGCCGGAGTATCGAGGCATATTACCGGCATGGCGCATCGCTTTCGACGATGGTGAGGGGCTCGCTGTCTATGTCGCGGCGGATACGGCGCGTGTCACGGCGCGACGTTCGGACCTGTGGCGCGTCTATGATGCGCTCTGGGCGCTCCACATTATGGACTGGCGCGACCATGAGAACTTCAACACCGGCTTGCTGATCCTCACAACTTTGACGGCGCTGATCGTCACGTTGGCAGGCTTTGTTCTGATCCCGTACCGAATGGGATGGGTCAGACGCCGCGCGGGTTAACGGCGCATTTACCAAACCGGGCCGAGGCCGGACGCATGACAAGTCCGATCGCGCCCGCCGGACAGGAAGCCGTGCACGCAGCGATCCGCCGCGGCGCGGACGCGACGGGCGTGGATTTTTCGCTGCTCGTAGAAACGGCCCGCCGAGAAAGCGCGCTCAACCCCAATGCGAGGGCGAGCACCTCGAGCGCGACGGGGCTTTTTCAGTTCATCGACAGTACTTGGCTCGACATGGTCCGCCGCCATGGCGCTGAGCATGGCTTGGGCGCTGAAGCGACGGCGCTGCAGAACGGCGCCAATGCGCAAACGCGACGGGACATTCTGGCGCTGCGCAGCGATCCGGAAATTTCAGCGCGGATGGCCGGCGAACTCGCGCGCGAGAATGCCTCGACGATGCAAGCGCGACTCGGGCGCGCACCGAGTGCGGGCGAACTTTACGCGGCGCACGTGATGGGTCCGGGCGGCGCGTTGCGCTTGATCGAAGCGGGGCAGCAGGGCGCGCCGAGTGCGGTGGCGCTGTTTCCGCGTGAGGCGGCAGCTAATCGCGGGCTGTTTTACGCCAGCGGTCAGCCGCGCAGCGCGCAGGCCTTGTTGGATCGCCTGCAGTTGCACGCAGATGCCAGCATGGGCGTGGCGCAACCCTCGCAAGTCGGCGGCGGCAAGCTTGAGTATGGCCGCGAAGGCGAAGCGATGTCGCCAGAATTGGCGCGCGCGCTGTTTGCCTTTGCGCTGTTGCCGTTACTGCGCGGCGGCGATGAAGAGCAAACCGATCAACGCAATCCGCTGCAAGCGATCACTGCGTACGCGCGGACGAACGGCGTCTAGCCTCGCGCGCAAGAACTGCATCGATAGCTGGGTCACGTAGTTCGCGATAAGCGGCGAACGTGAGGGGCGCGACGATATCTGGCTCTAGCGTTCGGACGCGGACGGGAAAACGCTCGTTGAGCCAAAAGCACGTGACGCGATCGGTGCACGGCCCGTTGTAGACGTGCCGGCCGCTTGCATAGTGCACTTGCAGGAAAGCGTTGGGCAAATCGAACGAGCCGCCTTCTGCCCAAAAATCGAGACGATCTCCGACTGGCTCGCCGACGATAACGACTTGCTCTCCACCTGCGTCTTTCAATGCCGCAACGGTCGTGATGGCGGCTGAGAACGTCCATGAAGACGTGAACACGTATATTGGCGCACCGTTCGCGGTCTGTGGCAGAGAGCGAGCGAAGGCGTAGGTGGTGGTGTAGTCGCCGCCGCCATTCATGCGCATGTCGAGAACGACATAAGCGGGATGTTCTGTCCGGATGCGCGACGTGGCGCTGTCGAGGAATGTCGCGATCGGGAGGTCATCGGTGTCGGCGTTGTGTGCGAGGCCGATGTAGAGCCCGCCTTCAGGAAGGCTCTCGAGCGAAAAGAGCTCGCTGCGATGCCGCAGATACGCGGGCAGGGCATCGGCATCGTGCATCAGGCCGACCATCGGTGCGCCGTCCCAGACTGGAAAGAGCAGCCGCTGCGAGCTCGAGACCCAAGCTGAGCGGTCGCGTTGTTGTGCATCGACGCGACGCTCGAATGGCGCGCCGCTGAGAAGCGCGCCGCGAAGGGTCAGCGCATCGCGCGAAGATGCGAGACCTGTGGCTTGCAATAGCGCGGGTGATTCAAGCATTGGAGCGAGCAAGCGTTGGCGATGTGCATCCGTACCGCCTGCGTAGCGTCTGGTGGCGGAGTAGATGCTTTGGATGCTGTGGCCGTCGATGGCGTCGATGCGTGCGCCGAGCAGGTCAGACAACTCAGGCGCTGTCCACACGACGTACAGGCCATCTGCGAACTGATGCGTGCGGAGCGGCAGGCGCGGCGTGTTTTTTTTGAACGCGTTCTCGCCGATGCTGGTGTGGCCGTTGTCGGCGAGCGCCGCGATTTCCGCCACGCGCAGCACGAATTGTTCGTGGTTCAAGTTGGCGGCGTCCGCGCGCAGCTGCGCTAGAAGGCGTTCTGCTTGCGCGCGCGACGCGCGTGAATAGGAGCGGTCGAACTCTGGAAAGCGAGCTAGATATAGTGCGTCAGCGACTTGTCCGGCGCGCTCATCAGAAAGTTCAGTAGGTCGTGGCTCAGGCGGGCCGTACTGGAAATGCGCTGCGAGCTCGCGCTCGAAAGTGGCGTCATCCATGGTCGACGGATCAATAGGCTCGGCGCTTGCGCAGGCAGCGACGAGCAACGCCAAAAGCCAGCGCATGTATTCCTCCCATGGAAGAAACGCTAGGCGTGCTCCATTGCAGGTTTATTTCAGGCTGCCGCGCCGCTTGCATACAGCGCGTCGATTTCGGCCTCGGTATATCCAGCCGCGACCAGCACCGCGCGCGTGTGTTCACCTGCGCGCGGTGATGGCCCTTTGGGACCATCGTCAGCGCCGGGAAAGCGGATCGGGCCGGCAGGCGCATTCATCACGCCGCCATCGTGTGTTGGCGTTTTCACCACGCAGCCAGCAGCAAGCGCTTGGGGATCCGCGATGGCTTCGGCGGCCGTCAGCACAGGCGCCCAGATCATTTGCTCAGCATCCAACGCTGCGGCGATGTCGTCGAACTCTCGCGCAGCGAAAGCCTCGTCGAGCAACGGCACGAGTTCCGGACCGTTCTCACGTCGCGTGCGCCCATTGGCAAAGCGTGGGTCGGCGACTAGATGTTCGACCTTCAAAGCACGCGCAAGCTTTGGCCAATCTTTCTCACCTTGGCGCTGCAACAAACTGATCCAATGACCTCCGCCGGTCTGGAAATAATTGATCAGCGGGTTGGGTGTGTTCTTGCGCGGCCGGTTGGAGGCGATGCGGCCGCGCGTGTGTTGGATCGCGAGATCGCTTGAGCCAACATAATGAGCGGCGCGCAGAAGCGAGGCATCGATCAAGCGGCCCTTGCCAGTTTGTGCGCGCTCGTACACGGCCGCCATCACCGCGCCGACGATGGCGAGCGATGCGACATGGTCGCCGACCGCCGTGCGCAGCATGATCGGATCGCCGCCCTTGGGACGAAACATCGCGGCAAGGCCGGAGCGCGCCCAGAACGCAGCTTGGTCCATACCCGGGCGGTCGGCGTCCGGACCTTCGAGGCCGTAGCCGGTGAGCGTCGTGTAGATCAGTTTGGGGCATCGCTTCAGCACGGTGTCGGGATCGAGCCCCGCGCGCGCCAAGCCGCCGGGCCGGACGTTGGTGAGAAAAATGTCTGCGCCGTCGATCAGCTTCAACAGTGCGTCGCGGCCTTCGGGCTTCGACGTATCAAGAATGATCCCGCGCTTGCCGCGGTTGTCCATGTCGAAGACGGGGTTCATCTCTTCTTCGACGCCAAGCGACGAGAAGAACATGCGGATCGGGTCGCCACCGGGCGGTTCGACCTTGATCACGTCGGCGCCCCAGTCGGCCATGATGCCGCCGGCGCCAGGGGCCGCCACGTAGGTGGCCATCTCGACGATCTTCAGTCCCTCGAGCATCGGCCGTTCCTCCTTCGCAATGTTCGCAATCAAGGCTTCGTTAAGGGACGCAAACGAGGTTGGTCCCAACGGGTGCGGCGGGAGTCGCCGCCTGCCTTGGAGCGTGAGCGCTACATGTCGATCGTCACGATGCGCGCCAGTCTCACCGATAGCGACATCCGGTCTCTGATCAAGGGTCCGAGCGAGGATGAGCGTGCGCATGCAGCGCACAAGATCTGCCGGTGCATCGAGGAGGGCGACCTTTCCCCAGAGGAACGGGCCCATGCCGAAGGCATCATCGCTATCATGGCGCAGGACGCAGCCGTGTTGGTGCGCCGCTCGCTCGCAATTGCGCTAAAGAATTCACCGAAGCTGCCGCGCGAGATCGCCAACAAGCTGTCGCGTGATGTGGATTCGATTGCGCTGCCGGTGATCATGAATTCGCCGTCGCTGACCGATGCGGATCTCGTGGCGATCGTGCGTGCGTGCCCACCGAACAAACAGGTCGCTGTCGCAAGCCGTGAGACGCTGAGCACTACGGTGACAGGCGCGATCTCGTCTTATGCCGTGTCAGAAGCGGTTGAACGCGCGCTGGCGAACGACAATGCGCTGTTCAATGAAGAGGGCCTGGATACGGCGCTTACGCGCTTTGAGGGCTTGTCATCGATCACAACGGCGATGGTCTATCGCGAAGCACTGCCAGTCGGGGTGACCGAAAAGCTTGTCTCGATGGTCACGGGCGAACTGTTCGACCACCTCGTCAACAACCACGAACTGCCGCCGCAAATCGCGATCGATCTCGCCATGGGCGCGCGCGAACGCGCGACTCTGGACATTGTCGAGCAGGCCGGTCGCCAGCGCGATTTGCCGAAGTTCGTGCAGCAACTGAATCTGAATGGACGCCTTACGCCTTCATTGCTGATGCGCGGGCTTTGCCTGGGGCAGATCGATTTCGTTGAATATGCGATGGCCGAACTCGGCGGCATTGCGCACCAACGTATGTGGCTGTTGATGCACGATAGTGGTCCGCTTGGGCTTAAAGCGGCCTTCGACCGTGCCGGTCTGCCGCCGCGCCTTTTCCCGTCGTTCAAAGCCGCAATCGAAGTTTATCACTCGATCGATCGCGAGGGCGTCGCCCGCGACCGCATCACGTTCCGCAAGCGCATGCTTGAGCGGACGCTGACGCTGTTTCAATCGGTTCCGAAAGACGATCTCGACTATTTGCTTGAGAAGCTCGACGCATCGGCGCTGCAAGTCGAGCGCGTCGCTATTTAGCGCAAGCCAGCTTCAGCGAACGGTCCGCCGCCGCGGTCAAAGCCGGCGATCGCGAGCGTGCGCGCTTGTGATGTGGTCAGCACGCTTTCAGCCGTGATCACGAGACCCGCAGCTTTGGCGGCGAGCAGGCGGCGGCCAAGCGGCGAGCGATCGCCGTCCTCCATGGCGAGAAACGGATCGGGCAAGAGCGGCGCCTGCACGACAAGTTCGCAATAGAGGTTACGCGCCTTGGCGCCGAACGGCAGTGGGCAGTCCGGATCGCCGCGTAGCACTATGTTCCAGCCGCGCGCGCGAAGCTCTTCGGCCAACGCAGAGCCGGCGCTAACGAGTTGGCGCTCATTGAGCTGAAAGTTGAAGTTACGGCGCGTGCAGCCGGCCTCGATGGCCGCTTCGCTCAGCATGTCGGCCTCAAGAACGCTTTGAACTTCAGCCGGGACCGCAAGTGTCAGTACTGCGTGCGCACCGCGTTCGAGCCAAGCCATACGCGCACCGCGCACCAGGCGCGTGAGGTTCGAATAGGCGAATGCATCGTCTGCCGGTCCGACTGGACGCACAACGCCGGCCGCAAGCGCGCCGACCCTTAGGTCAACACGCGCGCCAATCGCGAAGGCAAGCGGCTCAGCCTGTGGCCGCGGACGGAACGGGATCACGTTCATGGAAGGCGCGCTTATCGCACGCGCACGGTTAAGGTCAGGCGGACGAAGAGGGTAAAGCTGAGGTTAGTACTCAGTGCGGCGCGACGCCGAGATCCGCTACGCGGGCTTCCAGGGCCTGAAGCAAGGCTCGCCCGATCGGATGATCTGCCGAGCGAATGCCGTCGCGTACTGACGCGCGAAGGGCGTCGATGTGTGCGCGGGCCAATGTCGGATCGCGTTGGGCGAGCGCTTTACCGGCGTCTGTCTCGATCATTCGGCAGAGCGAGGCGGCGATCTGCGTGGCGAACACCGATCCGTATGTTGCGCCCAAACCCTTCAGATCGTGCGCGATGGCGTAAACGTCTTCTTGCGCGAGCGGCGTCCAATTGGACTCATCCGCACGCACGCGCGAGGCTTGCAAACGTTCAATGTCAGCGTCGAGCCAGACTTGAAGCTCGTCGCCCATAGCATCCAACGCCTGATCGGCGCGCGTGATCGCGCCGGCGTCGAAGAGCGGCTTCTTCAGCTCGAGCGTACGCAGGCCTTTGCTGCGCGGATCGATCATCTCGGCTTTGGCTGGTTTTGGAGTGGCCATCGGTTTCGCCGCGCTCGGCAGACCGAGCGACGTCCCTGGGCTGAGGCAACGAGAATTGCGTGGGTGAACCATGTGGTGGCAGCTGACCAGGGGTTCATGAACAGAGCGTTGACGCGGTTCCTCAGACGACGAACTGTTCGCGAACGATACGTTCATCTAACGCATGGCCGGGGTCGAATAGGAGCGACAGAGCGGCGGTGGAATCTTCGCGGATTTCAACAGCGGTAACGTCGCGCGTTTCGACGTTGTCGGCCGTGGAGCTTACCGGGCGGCGGTCGGCCTCCAGCACCTCAATCCGCACCAACGAACGATGCGGCAACAGCGCGCCACGCCAACGGCGGGGCCTGAAGGCGCTAATTGGCGTCAGCGCGAGCAGGCGCGAGTTGATGGGCAGGATCGGACCGTGGGCTGAGAAGTTGTAAGCGGTGGACCCGGCGGGCGTCGCGACCATCAGGCCGTCGCACGAGAGCTCGGGCAGGCGTTCGGCACCGTCGATACAAATGCGCAGCTTGGCCGTCTGCGCCGTTTGGCGAAACAGCGAGACTTCGTTGAAGGCGCGCTCCTCGACGATGCCCGCCGCGGTTTCGCACTTGGCCACGAGCGGCCGCACCCGGATCGGCTCAGCTTTGGCGACCCGCTCGGGCAGTTCGTCCTCATGGAATTCGTTCATCAAGAAGCCGACGGTGCCGCGGTGCATGCCGTAAACTGGCTTCTTGTCCTTGAGCCGCCGGCGGAGCGTTTCCAGCATGTGACCGTCGCCGCCGAGGGCGACGATCACATCCGCCTCGTCCCCGGCTTCCCCATAGGTATGCCGCAAGCGCCGCAATGCTTCTTGCGCCTCCGGACGGGCGCTGGCGGAAAACGAGAGCTTCATGGGGAGGTCGGACGCTCTTTGCATATCGCCCGGTCGGGCCTAGAGTTTTACTAACACAGTCACGAACGGAGCGCGACCAATGGCCGATGACGCCGGAGCATCCCTTAAGGGCCGGGTGAGCGCTGAGGAATGGCAAGCGCGCGTCGATTGCGCCGCGCTCTATCGCTTGGTCGCGCTGCACGGCTGGGACGACATGATCTTCACGCACATTTCGATGCGCGTGCCTGGCCCCGACCATCACTTCTTGATCAACCCCTATGGGGTGTTCTTCGAAGAGATGACGGCGTCCGCGCTGGTGAAGGTTGACCTCGACGGCAACATCGTCGCGCCGACGCCGTATTACATCAATCCAGCGGGCTTCACGATTCACTCCGCCATTCACGCCGCGCGCGAAGACGCCCTGTGCGTCATCCATCTGCATACCGATGCGGGCGTTGGTGTCTCTGCGCAAAAGGAAGGCCTGCTGCCGCTGACGCAAAACGCGCTGCTGACGCTGCCGAACCTAGCCTATCACGGCTACGAAGGCGTGGCGCTGAACCTCGATGAGCGCGAACGGTTGGTGAAAGATCTCGGCGACAAGAACCTGATGCTTTTGCGCAATCACGGCACGCTTGCTGTCGGCTCATCCGCGGCGGCCGCTTTTGTCGGCATCTTCTTTTTTGAGCGCGCTTGCGCGCAGCAGGTCGCCGCGCTGAGTGGCGGTCGCGAGAACGTGTTGATTGCGCCGGAAGAGGCGCAAGAGGAAACGCGCAATGGCCCAGCGAAGGCCATGGGCGGGGTGTCGGGGTTGGCTTGGCCGGGGCTGAAACGAAAACTGGATCGCGACCTGCCGGGCTACGACTCCTAGCCTTCGCAGCAGCGCTAGCGCCCGCACCGGCCGCGGCCGGTGCCTGGGTCGCGCCTCATGGTCAGACCATAATTACCGCCACCGCAGGCGCTCACGAAGATGGCGGCGAGTATTACGAAGGCGCGATCTATTACGAAGAGCCGCTCGGCCGGCGAACCTCCGTTGTCTTCACGCCCTGGGGCGAATGGAATGAGCGCAGCGAGGATGGCTGGCGCGGCGAAGCGTTCGTTGGCGTCAAGCGTGTCATCTCTCAGCGCGCCAATAGTGTCGTCGCGCTACAGGCCGGCGCGGTCTGGGTGTCTCAGCCCGATTGGGAAACTTGCTCCGAGGGCGGGGCCGAGGCGCGCTTGCTGAGCGGCTATTCGTTCGCGGAAGGGCGAGGCTTCTTGAATATGGAAAGTTCCTCGCGGGTCCTGGTTGGCGGCTGCGTCGGCGGGCGGTTGGACGTAACCGCAGGATACCGCCCCTCGGAGCGCTGGCTGGCGATGGGCCAAGTTTTCTACGATTCCCCTGTGGCGCGCGAAGACACCGTCAAAGCCCAGGTTTCGGTGGTCAGATTCGACGCCCACGGGCGCGGCTGGCAAATTGGTCTGCGCGCCACGCTGGACGGTGAGGATGCGGCGCCCGCACTTGTGCTAGGTTTGTGGCAGCCACCCCGCGATTAGTCGCAATGGCGGTGGACTTTATTCAGGCGTAGTCACACATCCGCAAAACTTGCTGTGTAGGAACCGTTACAGAATGATGGGCCTGTTCAAACGCTTTGGCTTTGCGGCGGTTGTCGTCGCCGGTCTGGCGCTGATGCTGGTCGTCGTCGTCGGTAAGGCGACAACGGATGCGGTATTTGGCGGAGACGGCGCGGCTGCGTCTGCACCGGCGCGGGCCAGCGGTGGTGGCGGCGGTGGCCGTGGCGGCGGCGCGACGAACGTGCTCGCCGTGGCCGTCGAAATGCACACTTTCACGGACGGCCTCCAGGCGATCGGCACAGCGCAAGCGCGCGAGAGCATCGTGCTAACGCCGAAGGTCGCTGACACCATCCGACGCCTCCGCTTTGAAAGCGGCGATCAGGTTCGCGCCGGCCAAGTGCTGGTTGAGATGTCGAGCGTAGAGCAAGCCGCCGACATGGCCGAAGCGCGCGCGGCAAACCAAGCCGCACAGGAAGATCTCCGGCGCGCTCAAGAATTGTTCAATCGCGGGTTTGCGTCGCAGGCGCGTCTCGACACCGTACAAGCGGCAGCTGATGCGGCGGAAGCGCGGCTAAATGCTGGCGGCTCGCGCATCGCCGATCGCACAATTCGCGCGCCGTTCGCTGGTGTTGTTGGTCTGCGGCTGGCGAGCCCGGGTCAGTACGTACGCCCGGGCGATCAGATCGGGACGCTCGACGACACCTCGCAAATCAAACTCGATTTCACCGTCACTGAAACGCAGATCTCTCGGATCACGCAGGGCGTGGAATTGGCGGCGCGCACGACTGCGTATCCGGACCGTACGTTCACCGGCACGATCGCCAGCGTCGATAGCCGGATTGATCCTTCGACGCGCACAGTGCGCGTGCGAGCGATCCTGCCGAACACCGACGGGACGTTGCGTCCCGGCATGTTGATGACAGTTGATGTGCGCTCGAACCCCCGTGAGGCCCTCGCTATCCCAGAGATCGCGATCCTCGATCAGATTGATGGCGCTTACGTCTATCGCGTCGTTTCGCGCGAAGGCGGCCAATCGGTGGAACTTGCGCGAATTAGCGTCGGCCAGCGCGCTGGCGGCATGGCCGAAGTGCTGGAGGGGCTGAGCGCCGGAGATCAGGTTATCACTGAGGGCGTGCAGAGCCTTCGCCCCGGCCAGCCAGTGCAATTGGGGCAAGCGCAACCCGCCGCAGAAGGCGCGCTGCCGCTGCGCCCACGTGGCCGGTAAGCCAGCTGGATGACGCTTTCCGATCTCTCCGTTCGCCGGCCGGTTCTGGCGACGGTTTTCTCACTCATCATCATCGCCTTCGGTCTGATCGCGTTCACACGTTTGCCGCTGCGCGAGCTGCCGGACGTCGACCGTCCGATCGTCTCCGTTAACGCCAGCTATCCAGGCGCCTCGGCGCAGGTTGTTGAAAACCAGATCACGAGGATCATCGAGGATCAGCTTTCCGGCATCGACGGTATCGATCTCATCTCTTCGACCAGCCGTGACGGCCGCTCCTCGATCAACATCGAATTCTCGCTTGAGCGCGATCTTGAAGACGCCACGAACGATGTCCGCAACGCCGTGAGCCGCGCGCGAAGCCAGCTCCCCGCCGACATCGACGAACCGACGATCCGCAAGGCCGACGCAGACGCGGACGCGATCATCTGGTTCAGCCTCCAATCCACGACGCTCGATCGTATGGCCCTGACCGATTACGCTGATCGCTACATCGTAGATCGCCTGGCCGTGCTGAACGGTGTTGCCAACGTGCAGATTGGCGGTGGCTTCCGCCGCGCGCTACGCATCTGGCTCGACACCAATGCGATGGCCGCGCGTGGCATCACCGTGCAGGACGTCGAAACCTCTCTGCGCGCGCAGAACGTCGAACTCCCGGCTGGCTACGTCCAAAGTCAGGAGCGCGACTATCAAGTGCGCGTTGAACGTGCGTTTCAAACGCCGGAAGAATTCGCACGTTTGCCGGTGGCGGGTGTCGGCGGGCCAGACGAGGCGGTTGTGCGCTTGGGCGACATTGCCCGTGTAGATTTCGAACCAGAGGAAACGCGCAGCGTTTTCCGTGGCAATGGCGTTGAGCAGGTTGGTCTCGGTATCGTTCGCCAGTCGCGCTCTAACGCACTTGATGTTGGCCGCGTTGTTAAGGCGGAAATCGAGCGCATCCGGCCGTCGCTGCCGGAAGGCACCGATGTCGTCGTTACCTACGACTCCACCGTCTTCATTGATCGCGCGATCAGCCGAGTCGGTCAGACGTTGCTGGAATCCACGGTCCTCGTTGTCCTCGTCATCTTCTTGTTCTTGGGATCGTGGCGCGCGGCGTTCATCCCAGCGGCAGTTATTCCCGTCTGTTTGATCGGGTCGTTCCTGATCATGATGCTGTTCGGGTTCTCGATTAACTTGCTGACGTTGCTCGCCTTGGTGTTGGCGATTGGCTTGGTTGTCGATGACTCCATTGTCGTTCTCGAAAACGCGCAGCGGCGCGTCGACACGCTGGGCGAACCGCCTTTGGTGGCGGCCGAGCGTGGATCGCGCCAAGTGTTCTTCGCGATCGTGGCGACGTCGGCCGTGCTCGTGGCAGTGTTCTTGCCGTTGCTCTTCGTCGGCGGTTACGTCGGACGTCTGTTCGTAGAACTCGCCGTCACAATCGCGGGCGTGATCGTGATCTCGGCCTTCGCGTCGCTCTCGCTCTCGCCAATGATGTGCTCGAAGCTGATGAAGCCGGTGAAGAGCAGCTCGCGCCTGTCGCGGATCGTTGACGGCGTTCTGGACAATTTGCGCGCCTCTTACAGCGCCTCGCTCGAGGCTGCGATGAACGTCAAGCCGCTCGTGTTTGCGGTGTTCGCCGGCGTCGTCGTGCTCGGGGGCTTCATCTTCACGCAGCTCTCATCTGAACTCACGCCGCCGGAGGATCGCGGCAATCTGGTCATTCAAGTGCAAGCGCCGGAAGGCTCAGGCTTTGAGTATACCAACCGCGTCATGCGCCAGGTCGAAGAGGTGCTGCTGACGTATGTCGAGAGCGGCGAGGCACAGCGCATTCTCGTTGTCGCGCCGGGCTTCGGCGACGCCGGCACAAACCGCTTCTCATCGGGCCTCGGCCGCGTCTTCCTGGCAGACTGGGAGCACCGCGAGCGCAGCGGCGCCGAGATCGAAACAGAAATGAACCAGCGCTTGGGGCAAATCCCCGGCGCAACGGTGCGCGCGCGCATGCAAAACCCCTTCCAAGGCGGCGGCGGCGGCGGCGCGGATGGCGTGTCGATCGTTCTGTTGGGCTCCACCTACGAGCAACTCGCGGCGATCTCCGAGCGCGTCATGGATCGTTTGCGCGAAAATCCGAACTTCCAACGTCCGCGCATGAATTATCAGCCGACGTCACCGCGCGTTATGGTCGATATCGATCGCGAGCGCGCAGCAGCGCTGGGTGTCTCGGTGCAAGCAATCGGGCGGACGCTGGAATCTACGATGGGGTCGCGCCGCATCAATACGATCAGCGACCGTGGCGAAGAATATTACGTCTACCTGCAAGCTGAGCGGAACGAGCGCTCGGACATCACCGACCTTGCCAACAAATACGTGCGCTCCGATCGCACCGGCGAACTCGTGCCGCTATCGACGCTGGTCAGTCTGCGCACCACTGGCGATTCCGCGGAGCGTCGCCGCATGAACCGGCAGGCCGCCGTCACGATTTCCGCGTCAATCCCAGGCTCGTACGCCATCGGTGATGCGCTGAATGAGCTGGAGACCGTAGCGCGCGCTGAGATTGGCAGCGACCCGGTGTCGCTCGACTACACAGGCGCCGCGCGTCAGTACAAGCAATCGACCGGCGCCATCGCGTTTGCGTTCGGTTTCGCGCTTATCGTCGTTTTCCTAGTTCTCGCGGCGCAGTTCGAGAGTTTTGTCCACCCAGTCGTCATCATGGTCGCGGTGCCTCTCGCGATCACGGGCGGGCTCTTCGGTCTCTTTTTGTTTGGCGGAACGTTGAACATCTACAGCGAAATCGGACTGATCATTCTCATCGCGCTTGCGGCGAAGAACGGGATTCTGATCGTCGAGTTTGCCAATCAGCTTCGCGATGAAGGCCGAAGCATACGCGAAGCTATTATTGAAGCGTCGAACCTGCGTATCCGGCCGATCCTCATGACGTCGATCGCGACGATTGTCGGCGCCATTCCGCTGATCGTTGGCCACGGCGCCGGCGCGGAGAGCCGTTTCACCATCGGTACGGTGATCTTTTTCGGTCTGTTGGTTGCAACGATGCTGACACTGTTCGTGGTGCCGGTGTTTTACGACATGCTGGCGAAGTACACGAAGTCACCCGAGGCGACAGCCAAGGAAATCGAAGACTACGAGCATGGGCAGGCTGCGGCGCACCCGGCTGAATGAGCGCTACTGCGCGCCAGACTCGACCATAAGGTAAGCGATCAAATCACGGCGCTCGGTGTCATCGTGCACGCCGGCGAAACCCATGCGATTGCCAGGCAGGAAGGTTTGCGGGTTTTGCAGCCAATGATCGAGATGATCGGCATCCCAAACGAAATCGGCGTCGCGCACGGCTTGTGAATAGGTGAAGCCTTCGGATGTGCCGATGTGCCTGCCGAATACGCCGTGCAAATTCGGCCCGGCGCGGTGCGGGGCGCCGGCCGCGATCACATGGCACGAACGGCATTGTCTGAAGACATTGCGGCCTTCGGCATAGCTTGCGGCATTGTACGGTGCAGGCAGCGCTGCAACCGCAGCTTGCTTCGCAGGATCGACTTCTGGCGGCTTCGGTTGTCCACACGCGGTCAAAGCGAGAAGGGCGGCGATGGCGAAGGCTGCGCGCATGGAAAGTTCCCCGACGAATTGGCGGACACTCTCTCGCGCTCCGATGGGGCGCAAGCGGGCGAAGCGTCCCATGCGCCGCTTGTGGAAAAGAAAGGCGCTGCGAAACAGCGCATTAGAAGCGGTGCCGCCAACAGGACTCGAACCTGTGACCCCCTGATTACAAATCAGGTGCTCTACCAGCTGAGCTATGGCGGCGCGCGGAGCGGGCTTTTGCCACTTTGTGCGCGTCTGCGAAAGCGGATGTTTCGCCGACATGTGGTTTGCCCGCCGCCTTAGAAATGGCTAATGCGGACCGCTGCCTTTGTGGGGCGCGCCGCCGAACGCGACGCGCGGCTAGGCACACAAATTCGGGGATTAGCATGAGCTTCTGGGACTCAGTTTTCCGCGCCGTTTTCGGCACTCGCGGCAGCACTCGTCCCACATCTCCACCGCCGCCACCGCCGCCGCGCAC
>JBEBHI010000180.1:0-6563 GCA_040080935.1 Terricaulis sp. | reverse complement strand
CAGCTCGCTGTGCAGCGGCGCGCGCGGCGCACTAGTGTAGATGTTCGGCACATTCGCCACCGGCGGCGCGATCATCGTCGTTGTGACCGGTCGCGGATACGGCGTGTTCGACACAGCACAACCCGCAAGCGCGCAGGCCGCCGCTAAGCTGAAAGCGATACGTCCCATGGATTCCCGCCCAATTCGACCGCCTGCCCCCGAGCGCCACCTTTGCATCGGCGCCTGAACGGCAGCTGAACGAGCATAGCGGAAAACTCGCCTTGCGCAGCTAACCTAAGCGTTCACGCAGCAGCGCCGTGTCCGCGTGCGGGCGGCTGGAAATCTCCAGCGACGTTGAGCGACCGTAGCACTCGCCGTGGATGGTCGCGAAACCCGCGGAAACGAGCTGCAGCCGGTCGATGCGCTCGGCCTCGACGTATTGCGAATGAATGATCTCTGGTTCGAAAGTTTCGAGAACCTCATTCCCGTCGTCGTTGACGTAGCAGACGTATTTCCAGCGCGCGCGCACTTACGAAATCGGCGCGCCGCGCGGCGTCAGCGTCCACCAGTGCGCGGGCGAGTTCATGCGTTCAGCGCCGCGGCCCGCTTCAGGACCGGAGCCAAAGAACACGTCGCCCCGCTGCGGCCCGCGGCGGATCGCGCCGCCTGTATCTTGCGCGACGAAGAGATGGCGGAACGGTTGGCCGTCATACTCTGCATCGACGAACACCACCGCGCCGTAGGGGTGAAATGCAGGATCAACCGCAATCGAGCCCATCGGCGTCAGCGGCACGCCAGCTGCGCCGCGCGGGCCCGCGCTCGGATCATCAATGCGCTCTTCCTGGAAGAACACGTAAGAGGGATCTGCGTTAAGCGCTTCGCGCGTCGCATCTGCGCCGTTTTGATCGCTCCACGCACGGAAATTCTGCCACGTCGCGCCGCCTTGCAAACGGCCAGAGTCGCGCAACGCGCCCAATGCCGAACGCCAGCGATAGCCATTCTGCGCGGCAAACGCGGCGCGCGATTGCGTGCCGTCAGGAAACGCAATGCGGCCCGAGCCTTGAATTTGCAGATTGTAAACGTCGACAGGGTTGGCCCACGCGAACGCTTGATCTGGCGATGGATTGATCTCTTCGCGCTTCGGATACGGACGCACTTCGTTGCCGCGCAATTGGCCTGTCAACGCACGCGGCGCGCCGCGCAACGGCTCGCTATCGTACGCTTCGGCAAAAGCAGCGACATCGACGGTGACCATGTCGCCCGGCTTGCGCACGAGCGGCGCCGAATAGACGGCGTCGGGCGTGCGCCGCGCTTCGATGATCGGTTCGTAGTACGCGGTGATGCGCGCTTCGCCGGGACCACGCACGACGTTCGGAATGAAGTTGGCTTCGAAGAATGCGCGTTCGCCGCCGGGCGCCACGCTTTGCGCCGCGTTGCATGCAGGTTGCCAGTCGGCCACCGTGCCGCCGTAGCGACCCCCACCCGGCAAGCTCGCGGTTGGATCGCGCAAACGCCGGCCCTCGCACGCGCGACGGAAGGCGGTGAGCGCCGGCGCGAGATCGACGCGCGTCCAATCGGGAATGTCCTCGAACCGCGCAGGCTGGAGCGCGAACTCGACGCCGGGCGTTTCGGTTGGTGTCGTTGTCGGCCCGGTGCTGGTGCGCTCGCCGGTGCTGGAGCATGCGGAGACAGCGGCGGCGGCAAGCAGGGTCAAGACACGGCGCATATCGGCTCCTCCCGGTTGGTCGACGTTTCTAACGCGCCACCAACGCCAAAGTCGCCTTTCGCTTGCATCGGAGAATCCCTGGGAGTAGTGTCGCAAATCGGTTATGCTCATTTGTAGCATAAGGGTGCGGCTGAGGGTCTTCTCAGCCATTTTCTGCACCCTATATATGCTCCAACCGAGCATAAGTGGCCCGCTCGGGCGCTGGGAGGCCAAACATGGCCCGGATTATCGACGCTCCTCTCACCTCCGCCGAAAGCGGCTGCGACCCTCGCGCCGTGCACGGAACCTGGGGCGCTCTCGACGCTGCCCAACGCCGAGGCCTCGCCTACACACCGGAAGTGGCCGCCGAAACCGCGCCGCTTTACGAGCGCGTTAAGCACGTCATCCCTGCCGTCGAGTGGCCCGCCTACGCGCCGCTGATCAGCGCCATCAACAAGATGAAGCGCGCCAAGAACGCGGTCATCCTCGCGCACAATTACATGACGTCCGAGATCTTCCACTGCGTTGGCGATTTCCGTGGCGACTCTCTCCAATTGGCGCGCGAAGCGGCAGAGACTGATGCGGAAATCATCGTCCAAGCCGGCGTGCACTTCATGGCCGAGACGTCGAAGATTTTGGCGCCCGCGAAAACCGTGCTGATCCCGGATATGCGCGCAGGCTGCTCGCTCGCCGCTTCGATCACCGGCGCTGACGTGCGTCTGATCAAGCAACGCTATCCCGGCGTGCCGGTGGTGACGTACGTGAACACGTCCGCCGACGTGAAGGCCGAGAGCGATATCTGCTGCACATCGTCGAACGCTGCGGCAGTCGTCGAATGGGCGGCGCGCGAGTGGAAGACGGATCGCGTCATCCTGCTGCCGGACGAATATCTCGCCAAGAACGTCGCAACGCAGACCGGCATCCACATCATCTCATGGCACGGTCGCTGCGAAGTGCACGAGCGCTTCACCGCTGAAGACATCGCCGAATTGCGCGAAGCGCACCCGGGCATCGTCGTTCTCGCGCACCCGGAATGCCCGCCCGACGTGATGGCGGCGTCTGACTTCGCTGGCTCGACCGCGGCGTTGCAAGACTACGTTGTCGAGAAGCGTCCAGGCAAAGTCGTGCTGCTGACCGAATGCTCGATGAGCGACAACGTTGCGCAATACGCGCCCGACGTCGACTTCATCCGTCCGTGCAATCTCTGCCCGCACATGAAGCGCATCACGCTTGAAGGCATCTACGATGCGCTCGCGAACATGAAGCACGAAGTGACGATCCCCGAGGACGTCCGCGCCCGCGCTAAGCTCGCGATCCAACGCATGCTCGACCTGCCGAAAGAGAAGCCGCGCGCTTTTGCGACGGGCCGCCCGCCTGTTGCGGTAGAACTCGTTTAGGCGCCCAATTGCCGCCCATTTCGCCGCCCAACACGCTCCTCAAACGAGGAGCGAAACATGCGTACATTTTTGATCGCGGCGGCAACTTTGGCTGCGTGTTCGGCGCCGATGGCGCAGGCGCAATCGGTGCGCGACGCACTCGATGGCACGTGGGCTTTCCAAACCGCGTCGTACGGAGACGAGCGCGTTGGCGCGATCATGAGCGGTGCTGCGATCTTCCTACGGTCGGCACAGGATCGGTACGATATTTCGCTGATCTCGAACGAGCGGCTGGTGAATCGCGAGACCGGCGAGACGGCCTTTCTCACCGCGCGGCAGACCTGCACGGGCGTGAACGACGGCGGTCAGCTGACAGTCTCGTGCCAGTTGGCCGAGCCGCTCGAAGGCTACGAGCCCGACAATTTCGTGCTGCAAGCCGGCGAAGATCGTCAGCTTATCGGCGTGCTGAGTTCTGCGGCGTCGCCACAAGTGACATTCTCCAAGTTGGACTGATCGCGGGCGCGCTCACATGAGCGCGCGCGGTGATGTTCTCATCGTCGGCGCTGGCCTCGCGGGATTGTTTCTCGCGCTGAAACTCGCGCCGCGGCGCTGCGTAGTGTTGAGCCAAGCGCCGCTCGGGCAAGCCTCATCCTCTGCATGGGCGCAAGGCGGTCTCGCCGCAGCGCTCGCGCCAGGCGATAATCCAAAGCTCCACGCGGAAGACACGGTCGCGGCGGGCGCTGGCCTCGTCGATCCAGCAATCGCATCGCTCATCGCCCGCGAAGGCCCAGACCGTGTGCGCGATCTCATCGCGCTCGGCGTACCATTCGATCGCACACCCGATGGCGCACTCGCGCAAAGCCTGGAAGCCGCTCATTCACGCCCGCGCGTGGTGCGTGTCTCGGGCGATCTCGCCGGCAAAGCGATCATGGATGCGTTGATCGCTGCCGCGCGCGCAGCACCGCACATCGACATCGTTGAACGCAAACGCGCACGTGCATTGCTGCGCGACGCCAACGGCCGCGTGTGCGGCGTGCTTTGCGATGGTGACGAGACATTCCTCAGTAGCCAAGTGATCCTCGCGACAGGTGGCGCAGGCGGGCTTTTCGCTGTCACCACCAACCCCACCGAAGCGCAAGGCCAAGGCTTCGCGATGGCCGCGCGCGTCGGCGCACTCATCGCCGATCCCGAGTTCGTGCAATTCCATCCAACGGCCATCGATATCGGCCGCGATCCCGCGCCGCTCGCGACAGAAGCACTACGCGGAGAAGGCGCGCATGTGATCAATGGCAAAGGCGAGTCATTCGTCGCCGATCTCGCGCCGCGCGATGTCGTTGCGCGCGCCATTCACCTCGAGCGACAAGCCGGACGTGGCGCATTCCTCGACGCGCGCGAAGCCGTCGGCTCAAAGTTCCCCGCCCACTTCCCCACAGTTTTCGCAGCCTGCATGAGCGCGGGCCTCGACCCGCGCATCGCGCCCATCCCGATCGCGCCTGCCGCGCACTATCACATGGGCGGCATCGCCACCGATATTTGGGGCCGCACCAGCGTCGAAGGCCTTTGGGCCGTCGGCGAATGCGCATCGACCGGCGCACACGGCGCCAATCGCCTCGCCTCCAACTCGTTGCTCGAAGCCGTGGTCTTCGCCCACCGAATCGCGGCCAGACTGCGCGATGACGCTTCAACAAACGCCCTCGCCCCGGAACCCACAACCGCGCCGCCAACACTCGCTGACGGACCTCGCGCTGAACTTCGCCGGCTTATGGAAGCGGGCGCGAACGTCGTCAGAGACGGCCCCGGACTCAAACGCGCCCTCGCCCACGTTCACGCGCTCAGCGAAAGCCATGGCCAAGCCCATGCGCTTGTCGCAAGCGAACTCATACTCAGCGCCGCGCTCGCCCGACACGAGAGCCGCGGCGCGCACTTCAGGAGCGATTATCCCAATGTCGCGACACCGCAACGCACGTTCGTTACAACAAGTGCGCCCGATGCTGCCGCCGCTTCCTGACGTCGTCCTTGAGCCGATCGTGAAGCTCGCGCTCGCTGAAGATCTCGGCGTCGCCGGCGATGTCACCACCGACGCGCTGATCGATCCCGAAACGCAAGGCCGCTGGGCGTTGCGCGCACGTGAAGCTGGCGTTGTTGCGGGTCTCGATGCGGCGATCCTCGCCGGCGCGATGATCGATCCGGATTTGGTGTTCACGATCCGCGCGCCGGATGGCGCGCGTGTGAAGACAGGCGACACGATCATGGAAATCGACGGCGCGGCGCGCTCGATGCTGATGGCTGAGCGCACGATGCTGAACTTCATCGGCCGCCTCAGCGGCATCGCGACGCTGACGAGCGTCTATGTCGACGCCGTCGAAGGCTCGAACGCCATTGTGGCGTCCACACGCAAAACCACCCCAGGCATGCGCGCGCTGGAGAAGCGCGCCGTGCGCCTGGGCGGCGGCGGCGCGCATCGCTACGGCTTGGACGACGCAATGCTGATCAAAGACAATCACATCGCAGCAGCCGGCGGCGTCAGCATCGCCCTCGAACGCGCACGCGATGCCGCGCCGCATCTGATGTGCATCGAAATCGAAGTCGATACCCTCGACCAACTCCGCGAAGCGCTGCCCTACGGCCCAAGCGCGATCCTGCTCGACAATTTCTCGCAAGCCGACATGCGCACCGCCGTGAAAATGGCAAATGGCTCGACGCTGCTGGAAGCATCAGGCGGCATCACCATCGAAAACGTCGCGGCTGTGGCGGAAACGGGCGTCGATGTCATCAGCGTCGGTGCGCTAACGCATTCTGCAAGGTCGCTCGATGTGGGGCTGGACGCCTTATGACGTCATTCCAGACGGCCGAAGGCCGATCTGGAATCCAGGGGGTTGTGAGGCCGTGTCAGTTGCTCTGGATTCCAGATCGCGCTCCGCGCGTCTGGAATGACTCCGAGTCAAACGCCGCTATTCACGATCCCGAACAGCAAGTGATCTCGCCACGCGCCGTTGATCTTCAGATACGCTTTCGCGATGCCTTCGTGCGTAAAGCCGCACTTCTCCAGCACGCGCCGCGACGCAACGTTATCCGGCTGGCACGCCGCTTCGACGCGGTGCAGATCCAGATCCTCGAACGCGTAACGCACCACAGCACGCACAGCGGCGGAGATGTAACCATTGCCCGTGTGCATTTGCCCGGCCCAGTAGCCGAGCGAAGCCGTCTGCGCGACGCCGCGGCGAATATTTGAAAGCGTGCAACCGCCAACCAACGCATCATCGCCTTCGCGAAACACGAACAGCGCATGCGCTTTGTCATCGCGCGCATCTTCGGTGTAGCGGCGCAGTTTGTAGCGATAGCTCCCGCGCGACGTTTCATCCTGCGCCCAAGTCGGCTCCCACGGCGTCAGAAAATTGCGGCTGGCTTCGCGGACGTCGGCCCATTCCTGGAAATCGCGCAGCTCGGGCGCGCGCAGATACACGCCCTCCCCGTCGACCCGGCGCATGCCGTCATTGTCCTTC
>JBEBHI010000329.1:0-1686 GCA_040080935.1 Terricaulis sp. | reverse complement strand
TCTTGGCTTCTCGCATGACCCAGTGCGACGATACCGCCGCAAAGCTCCAGCACACGATGACGGCTTTCGCCTTCTCGAGCTGTTCGAGAATGCGAGTCTCCCACTCAACGCCGACTTCGATACCGGCGTCGAACCACACCGGCACATCAAGATCGAGCAGCAGCGTGTAGAGCGCCTCAACGCGAGCCTTGTCCTCGCGTTTGTAAGAGATAAAGACGTCGCTCATGCTTTAGGCTCGCCGCGCCTTCGCTTGCGCCCAAGTCCAACGATAGATGGCGTAGGTCAGCACCAAGAAGAGAACCGCGGCAAGAATTTCGGCTACCGGCGCAAATGCGTCGCCGAGGAAAGGCAATCTAAACGGCGCATCGTTGTCGGTGGCGGCTACAACTGCCGCGTTCAACACGCCCAGCATGCTTTCGCCGACGATGAGGCCGGATGCCATCAGCACGCCAAAGCGCTTCAACATTTCCGCGTGCGGGCTTTTCTCCGCAGCACGATTGTAAAACCAGCCCGTGATTGAGCCGAACGTCACCGCGATGGTCGATGACATTGGCAAATAGATGCCGATACCGATCGCGAGCGGCGGCAAACGCATGATTTTCAGTTTGCCGAGGATCTCGTCGACGATGCAGAAAACGACACCGAGAGCAGCGCCGATGCCGATCGTGTTCCAGTCGAGGTTGGCGTTTAGCACGCCGCGCGCGATGGTCGAGATGAGCGTGGCTTGTGGGGCGCTCAGCGGTTCAGCCATCACCGCGTCGCGGTTGGGGTCACCCGGAAAGCCGTAGGAATGGTTGAGCACATTGAGCACCAGCGGAATGACGATCGAGCCCGCGACCACGCCTACCAGCAACGCCACCTGCTGTTTCCAAGGTGAAGCGCCAACGAGTTGGCCCGTCTTCAAATCTTGCAGATTGTCGTTGGAGATCGTCGACACGGTGAAGACGATCGACACCGCGAACAAGCAGAACGCCACTAAAGCCTGCGTTGCGCCAACGCCGAGCGTGGGCGCGACGAAGATCGAGAGCAGCAACGCGCCAATCACGGTCGCGAGAATGCCGATGCCGGAGACAGGACTGTTCGAGGCGCCAATGAGCGCTGCCATGTAGCCCGCGACGGTGGCGACGAAGAAGCCTATCACCACGACATAGACTAGGCCGCCACCGATCAGCGCGGGCGACATCGCTTCGAGCGGCGTGCCGGCCATGAAGTCCCACAAGAGCCAACCGACGCCTGCCAGCGACAATGCGCTGATGCCAATGATCCACAGGCTTGGAATGTCGCGATCTTCGTAGGCGCCGGTCGCGCCGCCGCGCGCCTTGTTCGCCCGCGCGGTGGCGATCATGCCGTCGATGACTGGGCGCACGAGTTTGATCAGGCTCCAGATCGCGGCGACACCAATGGCGCCGGCGCCGACGAAGCGCACGCGTCGCCAAGTTTCGGTGACGACGGTGGCGACATCGTCTGCGGGACCGACGTGCGTCCACAGCGGCACGAACACGGCCCAGCAAATCAGAACGCCAACAAGCTGCGAGATACCGACGGAGAGACCAACGAGGTGCCCCGCGCCCAGCAAGGCGAGCGAGAAGCCGAAGTCCACACCCGTCGCGGCGTAGACGCCGGTACGGAACGTTTTAGTGAGCGTAGCTGCGGCAGCGGGAATGGACGACGCGATCGTCAGGCCAA
>JBEBHI010000034.1:0-23616 GCA_040080935.1 Terricaulis sp. | reverse complement strand
GCGCGCCCACACGCGCCAGACGCGCTCTGATGCCCGGCAAGATTAACCAAGCCTACGGTCGCTTGCCGGTGGTGACATTCGCCGGCGGGAGGGATTCGTATGTCGCCTAGCCGCAAGCGTTTGCTCAGTACGTCGGTGCTGCGCCCAATTATGTCGGCTCTTATTCTTGGTGTTGTGGCGCTGAGCGCCGCGCCTGCCTTCGCGCAGGACACCGACGAAGGAGAGACGATCGTCGTCACAGGTTCACGCATCAGATCGCCGCTTCAGCAGAACGAGCCGATCGTGAACATTGGTCAGGAAGAAATCGCGCGGACGGGCCTCTCGTCCACCGCCGACATTCTGCAACGCACGCCGATCTCCGGCGGCGGCTTGAACCAGCGGTTCAACTCGTCGGGCAATTTCGGCAATCCGCCTGACGGCGGCGGCGTCGGCGCCGGCTCGGCTGAAATCGATCTTCGCTATCTCGGCACGCCGCGTACGCTCGTGCTCGTCGATGGTCTGCGTTGGGTCAACGGCGCATCGGCGTCCGGCGTCCCGGGCTCAGTCGACTTGAACACCATTCCGCCCGGCATGATCGATCGCATCGAAGTGCTGCAACAGGGCGCTTCGTCGATCTACGGTTCTGACGCCATCGCAGGCGTCGTGAACATTCTCACCCGCGAAGAGCAGGATGGCTTGATCGCCTCCGCGCAATACGGTGGCTTTTACGATTACGGCGACGGCGTCACCCAAGAGTACAACGCGTCGTTCGGCATCAATGCGCCGGGCACGCATGTGATCGTAGGCTTCGGCTACGTCGATCAAGATTTTGTGCTCGCGGCTGACCGCGACATCTCGCTGTTCCCGCAACCGGGCGCGACTTCCTGCTTGGCCGGCGGCTGCAGCTCCGGCACGCCACTTGGGCGGTTCATCATCACCGACCCGAACACGCTCCAAGGGTTGGACGTGACGCTCGCCTCGGCTTTCCCGCCGGGTGGATTCCCGACCTACAATCCGGCGCTCGCTAATGGCGGCCCGGACTTCGTGCCGTTCGCCGACAATCTTCGCTTCAACTTCCAGCCGTTCAACTACGTCGCGACGCCGTCAGAGCGCCTCAGCGTGTTTGGCCAGCTGGTGCAGGACCTGCCGCATGGCATGGAATTGCGCCTGCGCGCTTCGTACGTCGAGCGCCAGTCGGCCAACCAAGCCGCGCCGCTGCCGCTCTTCGTCGGTCCGGACGCCGGCAACGGCAACTTGCTCGACACGGTCGTGATCGCGGCGAACAACCCCTACAACCCATTCAATTTCGACCTTGGGCCTGGGACGCTGACTTTCGTTGGTCGCCGCTTGGTTGAAGCGGGTCCGCGTCACTACGAACAAGACGTGGACACCTTCAATCTCACGGCCACGCTGCGCGGCGACGCCTCGCTGTTCGGCAATCCATGGGATTGGGACTTCAACGTTGTCTATTCGGAAAACAACGCCGAGCAGACCTTCACTGGCAACGTGAACGCGGCAAACGTCGTGCAGGCGCTCGGCGATGTGAATGCGTGCACAGGCTCTTGCGTGCCGTTGAACATCTTCGGTGGCGCCGGTTCGATCACGCCGGCGATGCTGGGCTACATCAGCTTCATCCAGCGTGACTCGTCCGAGCAGACCCTGCTCGACTTCAGCTACAACATGACCGGCGACATCATGACGTTGCCGGCCGGACCGCTGAGCGCTGCATTCGGTATCGAAAACCGTCACACCGACGGTCGCTTCGATCCGGACCCGATCGTTGCTGCGGGTTTCTCATCCGACATTCCGGCGCAACCGGCGAAGGGCGAGATCGAAGTTCGCGAAGCATATGCGGAATTCCGTATTCCGCTGCTGAGCGACGCCGCGTTCGCGCAGGAGCTCACGGCATCTGTCGCCGCGCGCATCTTCGACTACTCGACCTCGGGCCAAGACTCGACCTTCCAGGCCGGTCTCAACTGGCGTCCGATCAGCGACGTGCTGGTTCGCTTCAACTGGGGCGAGGGCTTCCGCGCTCCGTCGATCGGTGAACTCTACGGCACGGCCTCGCGCTTTGACCAAGAAGTCACCGATCCGTGCTCAAACTTGCTGGCTCAGCCCGCGAACGTTCAGGCCAACTGCATCAATAACGGCGTGCCATCGAACGGGTCGTACACTCAGCTCAATCCGCAGCTGCCTGTCATCACCAGCGGCAATGCGAGCCTGCAGCCTGAGACGAGCGAAGGCTACAATATCGGTCTCGTCTGGCAGCCGTCGTTCTGGGCCAACACGGCGTGGGCTGACCGCATCTCATTCGAGCTGAACTACTCGAACATTGAGCTGGACGGCGCGATCAAAGCCCAAGACGGCCAATCGCTGCTCGATCGTTGCGCGCAAACCGGTGATGCACTCGCGTGCGGCACCATCACGCGCACCGCGACCGGCACGGTGTCTGCGATCTCCAATCCGCTGATCAATATCGGCGGCATCGAGACCCAGGCCGTCGACTTCACCGTCAATTGGACATCGCCGGAAACGTCGTTCGGCACGTTCACGGTCCGCTCGTCGACGAACTTCCTGCTGGAGTTCAACGAACTGGTGCCGACCTCAAGCGGCATCGTTGCGATCGCTCGCGAAGGCACCGAGCGTGGCAGCCCCGACCAAGCCTATCCGGAAGTGAAATCCACGCTTTCGGTTGATTGGGATTGGAACGCGTTCGGCGCAACCGCCACTGCTCGCTACATCTCAGACGTTGATGAAGCTGGCGCCGCCAACAACCTTGAGTCAGTGACCTACTGGGATCTGCAAGGGCGTTGGACGCCGGCGGTGCTCGACGATCGCATCACGATCGCGCTCGGCATCAACAACATCACGGACGAAGATCCGCCAGGCTGCATCACCTGCGGTCTGAACAACTTCGATCCGACGACGTATGATGCACCGGGACGCTTCGGCTACATCCGGTTCAGCTATCGCCAATAGAAGCGAGCTAATCTGAAACTGAGCGGCGCCGGTGGGCCACCACCGGCGCCGTTTTCATTCGGAGCCTCGAAAACGTCCGTCGCCTTCTTCGGTAACAAGCACGACGTTTGGATTTTCAGTCGCTTGCTCTTCGAAGAGGCCGATATCGAGGTCGGCTTGCGGCGCAGGCCCGCGCATCGGCGCAGCAACGCGTTCGGCAAGCTCGATGCGTTCGATCGGCGCCAAGGGCGCTGCGATGCCCGGTGCATGCATCGGCCGCCAGAACATCAGTGAGATAGCGAATTTGCCTTCACGCTCGACGATTTCACCGAGCCCGCTTTTCACCACCGCGGACCAGCGTTTCATCAACTGCTTATGATCCGCGTAGAGCTTCGGCAGCACTTCACTCGCGAGTTCCGCCGGTGCGCCCAGCAACGCGCGCGCTTCTTCTGGCGTACGCGCATGGCCGAGCGGTTTTTTCGCCGCCGCCGCGCCGGTGCGCGCGACAGGCGCGGGCGGAGCAGGGCGCCAGTAGCGCATCGTCACGCGCCAACCTTCGCGCCAGAGCAATTCGTAGAGCCCCGTACCGTACAGCTCCGGCACAGCCTCTTCAGCGGCCGCCGGCGTCTCGAAAAGTTCCGGCAGTTCCTCGACAGCCAGGAACACGGGCCCACCCGCCAATGTGGTGGCCTCGTCTTCCGTTCTCACGCGCGGCGCGTCGGGGAGACGCGCTGCTGCGAGATTCGCCGCTAGGGGGAAAATGCTCATTTCGTGCCGATGCTGGCCTTCTCCACGGACGTTCCCGGACATCGCCTTGTCATCGGGGACCGCCAAGCTAACGTTTCTTTGTCCTAGAGTTTAGGTGGGGAGTTCAAGCGATGTCGCAACGCCGGTGGAGCCTGGCAGCCCTCGCGCTTGCGCCAATTCTGGCGTTGGGCGCGTGCGACCAGCTCAGCGACGTTTGGAATCGCATGACCGGCCAGGCGCACATCGAAGGCCCTGGTCCCGCGCCGCTGGATGATGTGCCGCTTGCGGCGCGCGCTCTCTCCGGCGCCGTTCAACCGCAAGCCGAGATGGCTGCAATCCTCGCGCCAGATCCGGTGCTGATCGCGCCGGGGCAGATTCTCGTCGGCGCGCAAGTGGAGCGGCAGCTCTCAGAAGCGGCGAGCGATATGGGCCTCGCGACGAGCCTGACGCGCACGCTGCGCAATGAAGGCATCGACGGCTTGGAACGTTTGCCCGATGAAGTCGCAACGCAAGTCCGCGCACGCGCTGAAACCGAAGCTGCGGCAGTCGCGACGAATGCGGCGCAGGACACGCTGCGCCGCCTTGGCATCAATGGCGAGATCACGGTGCGCCCGGGCGGCGTGGTGACTGTCGACCTCACGTCCGGCGTGAGCCCCACGGCGCTCCGCCGCAACAAGCAAATCTCGGGCGAGGCAAATGCCGAGGAGCCTGCGTCTATTGAATGGAGTCCAACTGACCGTTGCCCGCGCATCGTCAGCCAGGCGCAGCTTGAAAACGATATCGCGCTCGCGACGCGCTGCGCCATTCAGCGTCTCGCGCAATCGGGCAACTTCGAATACGTCGAGCCGAACTACATCGCCGACAGCGGCTTCACGCGCCCGCCGCGTCGTGACCAACCGCAACCACCGGCCCCCACCACGACACCCCCGACGACGACGCAAACACCGCCCGCAACAACGGCGCCTGCGCCAGCGCCAATCGGCGGCGTGCCAAACGATCCGCTCTACGCGTTGCAGTGGAACTATCGCCCAAGCACAGGCGCCAACTCCTCTCCTGGCGGTGCGGGCTTCGTGACATTCTGGGAAGCGCATCAGGTGGGCGCCCGCACGGTGCGCGTGGCGGTGCTGGATACTGGCCTTGATCTCTCGCACCCTGACATGCGCAACGCTTCCAACGTGACCAGCGGCGTCGATCTCATCAACAATCCTGAGCGCGGCGGTGACGGCGACGGCGTTGACGCCGATGCAAACGATGCTGGCGATCGCTGCGGCGCGGCTGCCGAAAATTCCTACCACGGCACACACGTCGCCGGCACGATCGGCGCTGCCGCCACCAATGATCGTGTCGGCGTCGCCGGCGGCGCTTGGGACGTGACGGTCATCCCCGTGCGCGTGCTCGGCCGCTGCGGTGGCGAGCTCGCAGACATCGTCTCTGGCATCCGTTGGGCAGCAGGTCTTGCGCCGGCGATCACAGCGACGAGTCAACAGGTTGCCAATCAATCCCAAGCCGACATCATCAACATGAGCCTGACGATCCAGGCGCCATGTCCAGCATCGATGCAAGCCGCAATCGACGCTGCCGTTGCGCGCAACGTGATTGTCGTCGTCGCGGCGGGCAACAAGGCTAACCGCGCTGCGCTCTATGCGCCCGCGAACTGCAACAACGTCATCGTTGTTGGTGCAGGCGACGCACGCGGCGGGTTGGCGTTCTATTCGAACTTTGGCCCAGAGGTGGATCTCATCGCGCCAGGCGGCGACGTGTTCGCCGACAGCGATAACGATGGTCGTCCCGATGGCGTGCTTTCGACGCGGGCAACACAAAGTGGGTGCTACGACCCGCTCAATTCAAACTCGACCGAGCGCTGCTATTATTCATTCCTCCAAGGCACATCGATGGCGGCGCCGCACGTCTCCGCAGCGCTTGCATTGCTTGCTTCGCAATCGGGTTTGCGCGGGCGCGAGCTGGAAGCCGCGCTGTTCACGCGCGCCATTTCACCTTTCTCTGCGAACTTTGGCGAGATTGAATGTGCGCGCTCCGCCAACGCCACGCCGATTTCAGCGGGGTCTGCGACTTGCGCGCGGCCGAGCGGGCGAGGGCGGCTAGATCTGGCGCTCGCGGCGCGGAGTTTGACGCCGTAGGCGAGAGCGCTTTACGGCGCGGTATCGGAGGCCCAAGGTCAGGCAATGGATGTGAACGTTCTGCGCACTTGGGGCATCGCCGTTACCGGCGCGCTGATGGCGGTCGCGCTCTTCATCGCGCTGCAACCGGAAACGCCCGCGCTCGCGCAAGCGCAATCGGCGGCTCAATTGGCTCAAGCGCAGCGCGCCGAACCGCTCAGCTTCATCGTAAAGTTCCGTGGTTCCGGTCCTGTCTCGCGTGCGCAATCACGTGCGGCGCGCGGCGACCTCGCGTCTGCGCAGCGTCAAGTTGAGATTCAACTTGGGCGCCAAAGCGCGTTCTCCGGCCTGTGCTTTGATCGTTTCACTGTTGGCGGCGCGGAGATCGTGTTGCGAACTTGTGAAGCCGTTGCGGCGAGTGAACGTAGCGCTGTGCAGCAAAGCTGGGGCGCGCGGTTGCGGGCCATGCGCGCGGTTGAGTATGTCGATGTCAATGCAACGGCGACGCAGCAACGCGCGCCGGGCTGACGGAGAAGAGCATGGACTCTGGCGCCCCCATCGGCATCGGCGGCTTCGAAGAACGCATCATCGCAACCGTCGATGATCTTGCGCTCTATGCGCGCGATTATCCGCCGCTCGAGCCTGTCACCGGGCTGCCCGTCATTTGCTTGCACGGTCTCACGCGCAATTCGCGTGACTTTGAAATCATCGCGCCACGCATCGCCGCGCTCGGCCGCCGCGTCATCGTTCCGGACATGCGTGGGCGGGGCAAGAGTTCGAACGATCCGGATCCCGCGCATTATGTGCCGGCGGTTTACGCGCAAGACGTCCTGAAGCTGATGGATCAGCTTGGTATTCCGAAGGCCGTCTTCGTTGGCACATCAATGGGCGGCCTTATCACGCTCGTGATCGCCGCCACGACGCAAGACCGCATTGCGGCGTCGGTGTTGAACGACGTCGGCCCGCAAGTGAACACGTCCGGGCTGTCGCGCATTGCCAGCTATGTCGGCAACGTGCAGCCGGTCGCTACGCTAAAGGATGCTGCCGAAGCGATCCGAGCAACCAATGGCACGGCGTTCCCGGATCGGCTTGATGACGACGCATTCTGGCTTGCTTTCGCGCAGCGCACACATCGTCAGCGTGACGATGGCAAGTTCGAGCTTGATTACGATCCGCACATTGCGCTCGCGTTCGCCGATTTTGATCCGGATGCGCCAGCGTCCGACCTCATGCCGTATTTTCAAACGCTCGCGAAGGCGCCAGTGTTGAGCGTGCGCGGCGAGCACTCCGACATTCTGACGCCAGACGGTGTCGAACGGATGCGCACGGCAGGCGATACGATCGAAGCCGTTACTGTCGAAGGTATCGGTCACGCGCCGCAGCTGGACGAACCGGACGCATGGGATGCGATCCTGGATTTCCTCGCCCGCGTTGAGTGATCAAGGCGTCGCGAGCGCGCGGGTGAGTTGATCGAGCGCCGATTGCATTTGGCTCCGGCGCGCATCACCGCAGGCGGCATCGCAAGCCGCGATCGATTGTTGCAGTGACGCTTGCTGTTCGGTCGCCGTTTCGCGATCGGCCAGCTCTAGCGCGACCAGCCCCAATTGCAGCCGCGCCGGTATGGGTGCGTTGCTGGCGCGCACGGCGCGTTCGAAGGCGCTCTTCGCTTCCTGTTTGTCGCCGTTGGCGTTGTAGGCGAGGCCGAGCGCATAATTGATGACACCGTCCGAAGGCGAGGCGCGCCGCGCCGTCCGCAATTGACGAACAGCCTCAGGAAAATCGCCCGCATTAAACGCGGCGATGCCAGCTTGATACGGCACGGCCGGATCCTGCCGCGGCGCGGAAGGCGCCATGCCGCCCATTTGCGCGTGCGCATTCGGTATGATGAAGCAAGCGCATGTGAGCGCGAGGGCCAGTGCAATCCGCTTCATTGCGAACTCCGTTGCTAAGTTAAGCGGAGTGAACGCGAAACACGACGCGCGTGTCTTGGGCTATGTTGAGCGCCGCGAAAGTGCGCTCGCGACAATCCAAGCGGCGCCGGTAAGCAGCAATGCGGTTGAGAGCAGGTGCCACTCCAGACGGTTGTCTGTATCGGCGATGACGCGCGGGACGTGCACGAGCAGCACGAAGCCGCTGAACATTGTCGCAAGCAAGGTTGCGCCGATGCGCGGAATGACACCGAGTGCAATGGAAAGTCCGGCCGCAACGTGGCCGGCGCCGGTAAACCATGCCCAGAAAACCCGATACGGAATCCACTCGGGAATCATCAATGCGGTGAAGGCGATGTAGAGAAAGTGCGCGACGCCGAAGATCGGCAACATCAAGCCAAAGAACGTCGTCCCGAGTTGCACGGCGCGCGTTTGCAAAGGCGTTTCGGCGCTGCCCACCCAAAATAGTATCCATGCGCCGGCGGCGACCGCGAGTATTTCGGCTGGCGCCAACCACGCGGCTTCCTCGCCAGCGAGGAGCTTCGGCGCCTGCAGCACGATTCCCCAAAATGCGAGGAATGCAGCGATGAACGCCGCCGCAACGCGCGCCCCGCGGTTGACGATGAGTGCAACGCCAGCAGCCGCAAGCGCGGCGCCGCTCGCGTAAGCCAATACGCTGCGCGCCGGAACCCAATCCGGCACGGGCTGCCATGTGATCGCGAAGTCGGCGTAGAGCAGGCTGATAAATCCAAGGCCCAACGCGCCGAGGCCCAGCAACGTGCGTCCCGCGGTTTCCGTATAGTTCAAATGAAAACTCCCTCACGTCATCAGCGCGAGGGAGCAGCATGCTTTCTTGGGCGATGTTGCGTCAGATGCGGAGGCGCCATTGGCGCGGTGTGCAGCCGAACGTCTCGCGGAAGCACGAGTAAAAATGGGAGATGTCGTTGAAGCCGACGTCGAATGCGATTTGGGCGATCGGAGTCGCCGTCGTTAGCAACTGATCGGAGGCGGCGCGCATGCGCGTATTGATCAGATATTGGTTCGGGCTCTGGCCAACGACCGCACCGAACATCCGCACGAAATGAAATCGGCTCAACCCCGCAACATCGGCAAGCGTTTGGAGTGTGCACGCTTCGCCGAAATGCGCCTCGATGTGACCAACGGCGTTCTGCACGCGCCGCCGATCGCGTGCGCTTACGCTTTCCTGCGCACGCGGATGCTTTGCGCTCAACGCCGCCTGAGCGAGCGGGTAGAGCATGTCTTCGCCGCCAGGCCGCGAAAGCGCGCGAATAAGCCCAAACATGCGGGTTGCGGCTTGGCACGGCGGCAGCGCGATCGTTTCGAAGCGCGAACTCATGCCCGTCTCGTTGGCGACTTCCTCAAGCAAGCTGCGCTCGAAGCTGACGACGAGGCGGCGATTGCCGTGCGGGTCGACGTGCCGAACGCTGAACGGCGCGCCCGCATTGCCGAGGATCACCGAGCCCGGCGTCGCCAGAGTGGTTTGATCTTCGCTCGCATACTCGAACCAGCCGGAGACGACGAAACCGACAGCGGCGGTTTCGTACGCCCATTCCGCCGGCGGCCCGGCGGGATCGGCGGCGCATCCATCTTCGTTGACGGCGCGGGTGCGATCGGCGCGGCTGGGCGCCCATGTGGTGCGGAGAGCTTCAAGCGACATGCGGCGCAACGTGCGCGCTGCGTAACGAAGCGGCAAGCGCGTGCGCCGCCCGCGCGATCACATCCGTGTCAGCTCTCAAGCGCTTCGTCGAATTCAGTGGCGAGTTGGAGAAAGCGATTACCCCAGCCGCTGCTCAGGCTCAGCTCCTGCATCGGCCCGGTAGGCGCGAACAGGATCGACATCGCGAACGTGTCAGGCGTCTCGCCCTTTCGCAGGCGCGAGAGGATGCCGTCGATCTCTTCGAGCGCGTGCTCGGCATTGCGCCAGCTCGACCATGCGAAATCGTTGTCCGGCCGCGCGACGAGTTCTCGGGCGCGTTGAAAGATGTCGACTAGGGCATCGACACTCACAGCGCGCGCTTGAACAGCTCGCGATATTTGTCGCCGTCGAACGGCACGGCGTTGGAGAGCGTTGCGAGATCGGCGACGGCATAATCGATCGCGCCTTCGCCGTACTCGGTCTTTACGCCCATCGCGCCCAGGCCTGCCGGCAGACCGATGCGCGCGTTCAGGTCCGCGATGTACTGTGGCAGATCTGCGTTCGGCGCGAGCCCGAGCGCCCGGCGCAACCGCGCGAACTTTTCTTCCGCGCTGTTGCCAATCATGGCGAGCGAGTGCGGCAGGATCACCGCGTTCAGCGTGCCGTGATGCAGTTTGAGTTCGTGGATGCGCCCCAGCGCGTGGCTCAAGCCGTGCACGGCGCCGAGCCCTTTCGCGAAGGCAAGTGCGCCTTCGAATGAGCCCATCATCATATGCCAGCGCGCGTCGCGATTGCTGCCGTCCTTCACGGCAACCTCGAGCCACTTGCCGATCCGCTCTGCGCCGTCGACGCCAATCGCCTCGGCGGGCGGGTGCACGACAGGCGTCAGCACTGCCTCGATGCAATGAGTCATCGCATCCATGCCGGTCGCTGCCGTAAGCGAGGCGGGCAGGCCAAGCGTCAGCTCCGGATCGCACACAGCCGCAACTGGCACGAGATGCGCGGAAACGAACGTTTCCTTCATGCCATTGTCGAGGATAACAACTGCACCCGGGGAAACTTCACTGCCCGTACCTGCTGTCGTCGGCACCGCAACGAGCGGCGGAATTTTGGTGATGAACTTCATGCCGCGCTTCGAGCCGCCCAAGCGCTCGAACGGGCCTTCGTGCGTCACCATCAGACCCATTGCCTTTGCAAGGTCCATCGATGAACCGCCACCGAACGCGACGATGCCGTCGGCGCCGGATGCGCGATACGCGTCAGCCGCCGCGCGCGACGCAGATTCAGTCGGGTTCGGCGGCGTGTCGGTGAAAACGCCGGCAGGCGGTTCGCCGAGCGCGCCGAGCAGTGTGTCCAGCAAGCCGTTCGCCTTCAGCCCCGCGTCGGTGACGACGAACGGCCGGCTCACGCCGTTGGCCTTCAACACCTTCGGCAATTGCGCGAGCGCGCCGAAATCGAATGTGCACTGGGTAAGGAAATTCATCTGCGCCATGGGTCGCTCCGTCGCGCGCTTTGTCCCACAACCGGAACGGAACCGCTACCGACAATGGACATCCTTGGCGCCGCTATTAGTCTCCGCGTTCATGACTGAGACCGTGCTCGAAATCTCGAACCTCGCCGTCACCTTCGATACGCCCGACGGCGATGTGGAGGCGGTGAAGGGCGTCTCGCTTACGATCAACAAGGGCGAGTGCCTGGGCATCGTAGGAGAAAGCGGGTCGGGCAAGAGTCAGACATTTCTCGCGGCCTTCGGGTTGACGTCTCAGAACGCGCACGTCTCCGGCGCAGTCAAGTTTCAAGGCCGCGACGTACTCGGCATTCCGCGCGCAGAACTTGACCAAGTCCGAGGCCGTCACGTTGCGTTCGTTTTCCAGGATCCGCTGACAGCGCTGACCCCGCATCTCACCATCGAAACGCAGATGAGCGAAGTGCTCGAGCATCACTTCAAGGTTTCAGGCGCCGCGGCGCGTGAACGTTGCATCGAATGGCTGGAGCGTGTGCGTATTCCCGAGGCTGCGCGCCGCCTCACGCAATATCCGCATGAGCTTTCCGGCGGCATGCGCCAGCGCGTGATGATTGGCATGGCAATGATGGCGGAGCCTGCGCTGCTGGTGGCGGACGAACCGACGACGGCGCTCGACGCTACGGTGCAAGCGCAGGTGCTTGATTTGATCGAAGACCTGCGCAAAGACACTGACGCCGCCGTAGCGCTCATCACGCACGATATGGGCGTCATCGCGCGCATGGCTCAGCGCGTCGCCGTGATGCGTCGCGGCGAAGTCGTGGAGACGGGGTCTGTCGACGACATCTATTCGGCGCCCAAGGCCGATTACACCAAGATGCTTTTGAAGGCCGTGCCGCGCATCGATGGCGATCGCTACGTGGCGCTCACGGCGCCGGAAGAGGGGTCGCCGATCCTAAAGGCGGACGACGTGCGCGTCACATTTCCGGTGAAAGTGAAGGGTGGCGGCATCTTCGGCGCGAGCAAACCACTCCGCGCCGTTGATGGAGTGAGCTTTCAGCTGCGTGCGGGCGAGACGCTCGGCATTGTTGGCGAGAGTGGTTGTGGCAAATCCACCTTGGCGCGCGCCGTCGTTCAATTGCTGCCGCGCAATGCAGGCGATGTCACCTTCCTGGGGCGAAATCTGCTCCCGAGTGAGCGCGAAGCGATCCGGCAGTCACGCAAAGATCTGCAGATCGTCTTCCAGGATCCGCTCGCGAGCCTTGATCCGCGCATGACGCTTGGCGCCTCCATCGGCGAACCGCTGCTCGCCTTCGAGCCGCTGCTGACGCGCGACCAACGCGAAGAGCGCGTGAAGGAGATGATGCGGCAAGTCGGCCTCGATCCCGATTTGATCAACCGCTATCCGCATGAGCTTTCCGGTGGCCAGAACCAACGCGTCGGCGTCGCGCGCGCCATGATTTTAAAACCGAGATTGGTCGTGTGTGACGAAGCCGTCTCGGCGCTCGACGTTTCTATTCAGGCGCAAATCCTAAAGCTGCTCGCCGACCTGCAGCGCGAATACAAAACAAGTTTCCTCTTCATCAGCCACGATCTAGCGGTCGTGCGCGAAATTTCGCACAACGTGCTGGTGCTCTATCTCGGCCGCGCCGTGGAGTACGGGCCGGCGGAGCTCATCCTGCGTGATCCGCGTCACCCGTACACGAAAGCGTTGCTGGCGGCCGCGCCAACGCCTGATCCGGACATCGCGCGTAACAAGCCGCGTGTGCGTTTGGTTGGTGACTTGCCCAGCCCGCTCGATACGCGCGCGCCGCTGCGCTTCTTGAAGTCCCGCATCATCGATAATCCCGACGCGGTGCAGTATCGCCCGCAATGGATCGAAGTCGGTCCTGGCCACTTCGTGGCCGAGCACGATCCCGCTTCGGCGGTTGCAGCCTAACCTATTGGCGTAGCAGCGCGCTGAGCCGTTCGCGAAGTTTTGGCACGGACTCGCTCAGCAAATCCTTTGACAAGTCGGCGCGAATTCGCGCCTTCGCGCCAGGCGGCAGCATATTGCGCAGCAAGCCGAGCGCACGCGGCGGCGCTGCAATCACCAAATGGTCGAACTGGTTGTGCTTCTCCGCTTCGCCCAATCGGTCAGCAACGCGCTTGAGAAATTTCTCTTCTTCAAATTCATGCAAGCTGCGCCCGCCATCCATCGCGTGGCGTCCAGCGCCCGCGCGATCGAAGCTGCGCGGTGGGCGATCTTGCGGATCGTACAAATCCTCTTCGCCGATCTCCATCGACCAATCGGAAGGTTCCTCGAGATTTGCCCCGCGGCGTTGTTCCACCAACACGCGGGCGCGGCGGCCGTCGGCAACGAGCATCCAGGCGGTTCCGTCTTGCAACATCTTCTGTCTCCTCTGCATTTTCGCAACGCGAGCGAGGAAGGTGCGTTCCGATGCAAAATCAAAGGGCCGCACCCCTTGCGATGTGCGGCCCCATTTAGAGAGTGATGATATCGCTTATTGCGCGGGCTGCAGGAAGTCGTTGTTCACCCAGCCTTCGTTGTCGTTCTCGTCAGCAACGCGCCACCACATGCCTTCACGCTCGCCTGTCGGATAGACGATTGCGCCAGACGGCAAGTTGCGCAGCGTTTGGCCGCCGCCAGCGCGCGAGCGCAGCGGAGTGGCTTGTGTCGTGCGATACGTGCGTTGCGGTGCAGCGGCCGCAGCCGATCCGCCGGTGTCGACGATGCCGAGCTGCGTGACCATTTGCGTGTAAGCGTCGATGAACGCGACGGTGACGACACGGCCAATTTCCGTATCGGTGTAGCCGCCGAGTGCAGCGCCGCCGCCTCCGAGGAAGCCTGCGCCGCCCCAAGTGATGTTGCGGTTCTGCGCGTTGCCTTCGGTGACAACCGATGTTTCCGAGGTGCGGACGTTCATCAGTGAAAGCGTGGTTTGTGCCGTTTGCGAGCGCGAGCCCATGCCGCCGATGATGCCGCCGACCGTGCCGCCAACCGCGCCGCCGATCGCCGCGCCGAAGCCACCGCCACCGGAATTGTTGTCAGACGCAACGACATCCGCGAGCAGGACATAATCGGCCGCACGGACTTGGCCGCCGCCGACGTTCGAACCACGCTGAAGTTGGCCGCCGTTCGCAAGCGCTTGTTCGCGCTGAACCGCTTCGAGCCCGGTGCCGCGCTCAACGATGGTGAAGCAGCCTGACTGCAGCACGACAACGCGAAGCAAGCCCGCGGGCGGCTGCAGATTGTATTGGCGCCAGCCCTGATAGGTGTCGCCGTTCTGGATCGAGAGCGTGCCAAGGCTGCGTGAGCAGTGAGGAACGGTTGGGGTTTGGCTTTGGGTTGCGCGCGGGCGCCCGGATTGCGCGGCCGCGTCTGTCGCGACCAAACCGGCGCTGACCACGACGGCCATCGCCAACGCATTGAAAGTTTGACGCATTCTCACCCTCCATCCGAGCGGCGCGGAGAGTATGCGCGCGCTCACCTATCCCTCGACGCCGGATTTACCACGCCATTACGGGGAGGTCACGGAGGATCGGGGGCCTGAGGGGCGAGTTTTTAGGCGTGCAGAGCGCGCATCAGATCGAGGCGGCGCATTGCTTTGCCCGGCAGCTCGGCCAAGCGCGGTTGCGGCAGTTTTTCGATACGCGCGCGCACCGCGTTCTCGGCGCGACGCACTGCCGCCGACCACGAGGAGCCTGCAACAACGCCGCGTTCGAGCATGCGTTGGCCCGTCGAGAGCTGGCGCTTGTATTGGTAATCGCCGGGGCCGAAGTCGATTTCCGCGATGCCGTTATCGCCGGCCCAGCCCATTACCCAGCGCGCGAGTTGCACGCCGGGAGAGTAGGAATCGAAGGCGTTGTCGTGCGCGACGATCCAGAAATGCAGCACACGCGCGCTGCGCAAACAAAACGCACCGGCTGCGAGCTGGCCCTTGATCGACAAGGTAAACAGAGCGCCGCCGAATTGTGTGTCGCGTTTTTCGAAGCTGGTGTTGAGCGTTTGCGCGACCCACGGCGCCGCCCAAATTTCTGGTTGTCCAGTGCGCTTCAGTTGCGCGTTCTTCCAATTGAGTAGTGTCTCAAAGTCGGCCCGCTCGGGCGATTGCGCGCGGAATTCGATATCGCCGTGATCGCGCTCAAGCTTGCGGCGCTTCTTATCAGTCTGACGAACGAATTCGCTGCGGCGCTCCTTCAACGCAGCTTCGTAAAGATCGCGTCCGCCCGCGACGTTGGCGATCCACGACCCTTCTTGGCCCGCAACCGCGCCCTTCAGCAGCGTTTGCCCCGCAGGTGCGTGGGTAAGATCGATGCGTCCGACTTTCAGCGCGCGACATATATCGCCGCCATGAATCGGCAGATCGGCCAAACCGACCACACCCTGATAATCCGAAATTGGCGCGCCCATGCCCATCGCGGCAAAGCGAGAAAGGCGCTGCGCGCCGAAAAATCCCGCGCCATCTTGGATCACGCAAACACGCGCATCATCCCGCACGTCGCCAATCAGCTTTGCCCAATCCGGCGTCAGGTACGGGCTCTGCAGGGCAGGGTCCGCCGTCTGATGCGCGCGCCAAAGGGCGGCGTCGGACGCACTGAGTTCACGCGGGTGTACCGTTTCGAGACGCACGAATTGTCCTCACGCTGTTCGCGTGTGAGGCGTCGCAAGGGTTGGGCCTTCCCTCCCCAGGGAAGCCTGCCGCCGTGGCTTGATCTCCCGGGCGGCCTCTGAAACAAGCCAGCCAATGACGCGCCCCGTCCTTTATATCGGCAACAAGAATTACTCGTCCTGGTCGATGCGCCCGTGGCTGGCGCTGAAATGGGGCGGCGTCGGGTTTGATGAAAAGATCATTCCGCTAGGCGGCGAGGGCTACGGGCGCTCGCAGATCAAGGAAGTGCGCGACGTCTCACCGAGCGGGCGCGTTCCGGCGCTGCATGTCGGCGACGTGGTCATCTACGAAAGCTTGGCCATCTGCGAATGGGCCGCCGAGCAAACGCCGTCTTTATGGCCGGTGGATTCGCTTGTGCGCGCCGATGCGCGCGCCGCGGCTTCAGAGATGCATGCTGGTTTTGCCGCGCTGCGCGAGGCGATGTCGTGCAACATCCGGCGGCGCCTAGAGACTGAGCCGAACTGGAGCGCCAATGTGCGCGCGGATCTGGATCAGCTGTTCGCCCTATGGGAACGCGCGCTGACCAAATATGGCGGGCCGTTCTTGTTTGGCCAGCGTTCGGTGGCGGACGCCATGTTTGCGCCGGTCTGCACACGCTTGCGGACATATCACGTAACGATCCCCGCATTCGTGCAGAGATACTGCGACGCAATTTTCGTCGATGCCGCCTTCCGCGAATGGGAGAGCGCAGGCGAGGCTGAGACTTGGACCATTGAGCAATCGGAAGCGCTTTACAGATGATCAGATTTCTACTCGTTGCCGCGGCTTTGACGCTCGCGGCTTGCGGCAACAATCGCAGTGTTATGGAAGGCATGGAGGACGCCGAGCAGGCGCCCGCCATTCCTGGATTGGGAGCTGAAGTGCAGGAACAATCGCAAACGTTGCCGTCGGGCCTCGAACTCCAATTCACGCGCCGCGGCGCCAACCAAGCGCTGGCGCAGCCAACGATGGATGCCACTGTGCTCGTGCACTACGAAGGCAGCCTCGTTGAAGGCGGCGAAGTGTTCGATTCTTCGTTTGCACGCGGTGAGCCGGTTGATTTCCCTCTGGCGCGCGTGGTGCCCGGCTTCGCTGAGGCGATCACGCACATGCGCCCAGGCGACGAGGTGATCGCAACTTTCCCAGGTTCTCTGGGTTACGGCGCAAATGGCAGCGGCCCGATCCCGCCGAACGCGGCGCTGCGCTTCCGCATTGCGTTGCTGGCGTTCCAAGAGCCGGGCGGGCAGCCAGTCACAGCCCCGCAGTGAGCGAGATCAGCGCGACGCTGGGTATTCTGACGCGTTTGATCGCGTTCGATACCACGTCGCGCAACTCGAACTTGGAGCTGATCGCGTGGGTGGAGGATTTCCTCCACCAGCGCGGGATCGTGTCGCGCCGTGTTGCCAACGCTGATGGCACGAAGGCTAACCTCTACGCTTCGATTGGGCCTGATGTTGCGGGGGGGGTTGTGCTCTCCGGCCATACCGATGTTGTGCCGGTCGATGATCAACCGTGGTCGAGCGATCCGTGGGCGCTAAGCGAGCGAAGCGGCAAGCTCTACGGTCGCGGCACAGCCGACATGAAGGCGTTCATTGCGTTGGCGCTTGCGCATGTTGATGCGGCGCGGGCGGCTCGGTTGAAGCGGCCGATCGTGTTGGCTTTCTCTTACGATGAAGAGATTGGCTGCCTCGGCGCGCCATCGATGATTGCGGAGCTTGCTGCGCAGACAAACAAGCCGTCGGCCGTGATCGTTGGCGAGCCGACGAGCATGAAGGTGGTCTCCGCGCACAAGGGCGTACGGTCGTTCATTGTCGATGTGACTGGCCGTGAGGGGCATTCAAGTCTGCCCGATCAAGGCGTCTCGGCGGTGATGGAGGCCGTGAAGCTGATGTCGCTGGTGGCGGACATGGGCGAAGAGGCGCGCAGCGCCACGCATCCGCATTTTAATCCGCCCGGACCGACGATGACGATCGGCAAAGTTGATGGTGGCACGGCGGGCAACATCCTCGCGCGCCGCTGTTCGTTCATTTGGGATTGCCGATGCCCTGAGGCGGAGCAGGGCGACGTGATCGAGCAGCGTTTCCGCGCCGTGGCGGCAAAGGTCGATGCCGAGATCAAAGCGCGCGCGCCTGAGGGTGGCATCACCATCACGCGCAGAACCAACACGCCAGGTCTGGCGATCGAGCGCGACAGCGAAGCTGAAACGCTGGCACGTGCGCTCACCGGCGATAACGAAACACGTGCTGTTGCCTACGCCGCTGAGGCGGGTTTGTTTCAGCGCGCCGGCATTCCCGCAATCATTTGCGGTCCCGGCTCAATTGAACAGGCGCATCAGCCTGACGAATGGATCGAACGCACGCAGATTGAAGAGGGCGCGCAATTTATGCGCCGTCTCGTGGATCGTCTTAGCGCTTAAAGCGCGCTGAGCGCGGCGCGTTTGGCTGCATCGCTTGAATACGCGACGAAGCCATGGATCAAGAAGTCGCCATTCTTGCCGCCATAACGGAGCGCTGAGCCGTCGAGCCGCATGATGTCGCCGCCCGCGGCTTTCAGGATCGCGTGACCTGCGGCCGCGTCCCACTCGCTCACGTCGCCGAAGCGGGGATAGAGATCGGCAGCGCCCTCGGCGACGCGGCAGAACTTAATCGACGAGCTGGCGTGCGTGATGACGCCGTCTAACGCCTTGATGAACTCACCTGTGCGCTCGTTGCGCCCCGAAAAATCAGAGGCGACCACGCGCGGCTGTTGCGGCAATGCTTGGCGCGCGCTGATTGGTTTCACGGGCTCGAGCAATTGTGCCGTTTGCGGATGGCATTTTCCGGAAAGAGATTTGCCCGGCTCGGCTGCGTAGAGCTCTCCCGTCGCCGGTGCGTAGACGACGCCAATCGTGGGGGTGCCTTCCTCGACGAGTGCAATGTTCACTGTGAATTCGTCGCCGCCCTTGGCGAAGCCACGCGTGCCATCCAACGGATCGACACAGAAGAAGCGCCCACTGCAATTGGCGATGCGGCCCGCAGCGACCGCTTCTTCGCCAAGCATTGGAATATCGGGGGCGAGTTCTTTGAGGCGTGCTTCGATGATCGCTTCAGCGCGTTGGTCCGCGATGGTGACGAGCGAGCCGTCGGCCTTTGTTTGCGCATGAATGCCCGCGGCACGCACAGCCATGATCTCGCGGCCGGCCACGAGAGAGAGCGCAATAAGGTCGTCGAGCGTCATGAAGCGGGCTTAAGCACGGCCTGGAGCTCAGTCCAGCGCTTCAGGTGTGTTTGCTTCGAGTTCAGCCAGCCATACCGCTGCGTTCGCATCACTTGGCATCCGCCAATCGCCGCGCGGGGAGAGTGCGCCGCCCGAGACGATTTTCGGGCCGTTCGGCACGGCGCTACGCTTGTACTGATTGGCGAAGAAGCGGGTGATGAAGACGCCGAGCCATTTCTTCAGCGTGGCGTAGTCGTACTTTTCGCGCCACGCGCTCCACGCAAGGAAGAGGATCTTGCTGGGCTTCAGCCCGTAACGTGTAAGCCAGAAGAGATTGAAGTCTTGCAGCTCATACGGGCCGACGACGGCTTGCGTGCTCTGCGGTGTGGCGCCCGGGATAAGCTCGGGGCTGATTTCGCCCTCGAGAACTTTGATCAACGTCGCGGACGTGCTGGCGTCGAAGAGCTTCGAGTCCGCAACCCAGCGGATGAGATATTGGATCAGCGTTTTCGGCGCGCCGCCATTGACGTTGTAATGGCTCATGTGATCGCCAACGCCGTATGTGCACCAGCCAAGCGCAAGTTCACTAAGATCGCCGGTGCCGACAACGAAGCCGCCTTCTTTGTTGGCGAGGCGGAAGAGGTAGTCGGTACGAAGGCCCGCCTGCACGTTTTCGTAGGCGACGTCGTAGACCTTCTCGCCCCGTGCTGCGGGGTGGTTCAGATCTTCCAGCATGCGCTGCGCCAGCGGTTCGATCGAAACTTCGCGCGCGTCAATACCGAGCGCATTCATCAGCGCGTGCGCGTTGGCCTTGGTGGCGTCGCTGGTGGCGAAACCCGGCATCGTGACGCCGATAATGTTCTTGCGCGGCAGGCCAAGCAGATCGAAAGCGCGAGCGATGACGATGAGCGCGTGGGTGGAATCGAGGCCGCCGGAGACGCCGATGACAACGCGCTTGGTGTTGGTGGCTTCGATGCGCTTGGCGAGTCCGGAAACCTGGATGTTGTAAGCCTCGAAGCAATCGCGGTCGCGCTTGCTCTGATCGTCGGGGACGAAGGGTAGGCAATCGATTTTGCGTTTGAGCGGCAATTCCTCAGCAGGCGCGCCGAGGTCGAAGCTGATGTGGCGCCATTTGCTGAGGTCATCTTTCACGCGCGCTTGGGCGTCGTGGAACGTACCCATGCGGCGGCGTTCTTGGGCGATACGCGCGACGTCGATGTCGGCGGTGACAAGCTTTGGCCCGCGGGAGAAACGTTCACCCTCCGCGATCTTCTCGCCCATCTCGTAGGCAATGACTTGGCCGTCCCAAGCGACGTCAGTTGTGCTCTCGCCGTATCCGGCGGCCGCGAAAACGTACGCGGCAGTCGCGCGGCGCGATTGGCTGTCGACGAGTACGGCGCGGTCTTCAGCTTTGCCGATCACGATGTTTGAAGCGGAGAGATTAAGCAGCACGTTGGCGCCAGCGAGCGCGCCCATCGTTGACGGCGGTTGCGGCGACCAGAAGTCCTCGCAGATTTCGACATGGAAGGCGAAGTCGGGTATGTCGGTTGCGGTGAAGACAACCTTGGCGCCGAAATCGACCCAGTCGCCTGCGACGGAGATGAGATCGTCTTCGGTGTCGCGCGCGACGCTGAAGTAGCGCTTCTCGTAGAACTCGCGATAGTTCGGCAGGAAGCTCTTCGGCACAACGCCGAGAATGGCGCCGCGATGAATGACGACGGCGCAGTTGAAGACGGATGCGCGCGAGCGCAGTGGCGCGCCCACGACGAGGATTGTAAATAGATCTTCGCTGGCGGCGACGAGCTTTGCGATCGCCGCTTCGACCGCGTCGAGAAGCGGCTCTTGCAGAAGCAGATCATCGATCGCGTAGCCGGAAAGAGAGAGCTCAGGCGTCAGCAGCAGAGCGGCGCGCTCGGCGTCTGCCTCGCGCCAGAATTTCAGGATCGCTTCAGCGTTGGCATCCGGGTTGGCAGGGACCACGACGGGCGCGCAGGCAGCGACGCGGACGAAGCCGTGGCTGTACAGCGACTTGAACCGCGTCGCGGCGTCATTTTGGGCTTTTCGGGAGGCCATAGGGTCAGTCTACCACTTTATGCTCAGACTGACCATAAGGGGTCAGTCCTGATCAGGCGGCACGTCGACCTCAATCCGGTCGTCGTAACCTTTGCGAGCCGAATAAAACACGAGCGCCATTAACCCGCCGCCAAGAGCCAGGGACAGGAACGTTCCCAGGCCGAGCGCGATCCAGCCATGGATGCTCATCGAGGAGCTGTCCCAACCGGCGAGTGCGAACACCAAAGACGCGGCCAGAATGGCGCTGAGGCTGATCACGAGCAGGACGATTTTCATGCAAGGTATGTGCGCCTGGTCGCGCGACGTTTCCAGCGTCAAGGCGCCGCGCTTAATCGCCTCCGTTCGCGAGTGCGCGCGCCATTGTGGCGGCGAGTGCGTCGGGGTCGTAGGGCTTACGCACGACGGGCACGTCGGCCAGCGATTTCGGGATGATTGTGTGATCGCCGTAGCCGGTCGCGAAGATGAACGGGATTTTCCGGCGGTGGAGTTCTTCGGCGACCGGGAAGGAGTTGCCGGAGCCCAAATTCACGTCGAGCACGGCGATATCGGGTTGTGTGGCGACGAGCGTGCGAAGCGCTTCCGATGCTGTCGCCGTGGTGTCGACGCTGCCGACGCCGCACGTTTGCAACATGGATTCCGCGTCCAGCGCGATCACCAATTGATCCTCGAGCAACAGCACCTTCAAGCCACCAAGCGAAGGGTGGTCCGTGTTTTGCTGCATCGGGCGCGCTTGTTTCTTCTCCTGCCGGATCTCGGAAATGAAATTGGCCGGGATGACGAAGCGCGCAGTGACGCCTTCGCGCTCGTAATTGATTTCACTTACGCCGCCGAGATCGAAGGGGATTGAGCGCGTGAGTAGCACGGAGCCGAAGCCTTGGCGCTTCGGCGCGCTAGTCGGTGGGCGGCCTCGTTCGGTCCAGTTGATCTCGCAACGGCCGTCGTCAGCGATTTGCCAATCGGCCACAAGAACGCCGCCGGATTGAGAGAGAGCACCGTACTTGGCGGCGTTGGTCGAGAGTTCGTGCAACACGAGCGCCATCACGGAATACGCGCGCGCATCAAGTCCGATGTCGGGACCGTTGAGTGAGATCGAGGCGGCTTCGCGATAGGGGCGCAGCTCGGACTCCAGCAAATCGCGCAGCGCTCCGCCGCCATCGTTGCGGACGACTTGGTCGTGCGCTTGCGCCAGGGCCATGATCCGGCCTTTGAGTGAGGCGACGTAGTCAGTGAGATCACGCGCCGGATCGATAGGCTGCGAAACGACAGACTTGATCAGCGCCAGAATGTTTTTGACGCGGTGATTGAGTTCTTCGTTGAGCACCTTTTGGCGTACGTCGGCGGTCTGGCGCTCCGTTTCAAGAATTTCCGAATGACGCATCACCACTTCAAGCAGGGCGGTGCGCGCAGCCTCCGCCATTTCGCGATCGTCGTCGGTCCACGGGACGGATTGACGTTCGACGGTTTCTTTCCAGATCGAAAAGCTTTTGCGCGGCGTGAGACGATCACCGTGCGGACCGATCTCATATTTCTTGTTCGGATCGCCGGCCCATTCGAGCGTCTGGACCACCTCGTGGCGGAAGAAAACGAGGTAGTCTTTCGGCGTCTGCGAAAGCGGTACTGCGAGTACGCCTGAGACTTGGTCTGCATATTCGGACGCGGCGGAGAAGCGCGCGCTGAGTTCATGGCTTGCCCAGACGCGGCCATCGGAGACTGTGCCAAGGAAGCGCATCAGTGGTGGTGCGGATTTGGAAGGCGGCGCGACACCGTGCGTGCTCCAGGTGCCATTGAGCCACAATCCAACGCCATCGCAAGGGACGAGCGCGCTGAACTCGTCGAGCTTGTCGCGCAAGAAACCGATGATGTCGCCCTGGTAAGAAGCGTCACGCATGATGCGATCGAGCGAACGTCGCGCGCGCGCGGCGCTATCGAGGCGCCATTTGCGGCTCATGGCTTCGATTTGCAGCGAGAAGAATTCGCCGAACATCTCGGCAGCGATACGCTGTGGTAGCGACAGAATGCGCGGGCCGTAATGGTGACAAGCTATGAGACCCCACAACGCGCCATCGACGACGACTGAGATCGACATCGACGCGCCGACACCCATGTTGCGAAGGTATTCGCAGTGAATGGGCGAAACGCTGCGTAGGTGCGCCATCGAGAGATCGAGTGGTTCGCCGGATGCGTCATACTCGGGGACGATCGGCATGCGCTCGCAATTAGCGTTGGAGATCACGCGGATGCGGTTTTGCACGTAGAGGCGCCGCGCTTGCTGTGGGATGTCAGTCGCTGGAAAATACTGACCGTGGAAGCCTTCAAGATCGCTGCGCTTGGCTTCGCCAATGACCTTGCCTGAGCCATCTTGCGCGAATTGGTAGATCATCACTCGGTCGTAGCCGAGCACGCCCCGGATCAAACGCGGCGCCTTGGCGAAGAGATCTGTAAGGTCGGTGAAGCGCGCTACGGAGGAAACGAGCGTGCGCGAAATTTCTAATGGTCCCGCGGCGGTTGGCGTGTCGGCGTGCTCGAATTCGATGATCGCAACGCCCTTGTAGCGATGGACCGAGATATCAAATGTTGGGCCACCGGGTGTGAGCGGCTGGTTGACCAACACTACAGCCCGCGTGCCTTCTGATGCAGTAGCCGCAGCGTTGCGCAGCGTGTGAACGAACTCGGCGCCGAGCGTTTCAGCCAAGTCGCGGCCATTCAGATCGACATCGCCCAAACCAAGAAAGGACGCGGTGTTAGCAGAGGTGCGCTGGATCGTTCCAAGTTGTTGATCGCACGCGATAAGGCAGCCATGCGGTTGGATGGTGCCGGGGATATGGATCGGCTCGCGATCGCAATTGCT
>JBEBHI010000033.1:0-23675 GCA_040080935.1 Terricaulis sp. | reverse complement strand
CATCCGGCCGAGAATGTTTGACTGCATCGTAGAGCGCGATGCCGTCGGTGATGCCAGTCGGGTGATTGCCCAGGATGATGAAAGCGCCATCCTTCGGTAGCCGCTCAAGGCCGCTCACATCCAGCTTCACCGAAAGCAGGTTCGAGATCGACTCAAGCGCATCGCTGCCGCTCATTGGCGCTATCATGTCGGCCATGCGCACGGCTTTGTCGTAGTTCAGCACCGTGTAGAGCAACGGCCGGAGGAACGGCCACGCGGCGCTGGTCGAGAGCTTCGGCGCACGCTCTTCAATCAGCACGTCGACGATGTGCTTTGACCGCGCGACAGGCCGGGTTTGATCGGTGGTGGCGACCGTATCCGTCATGGTTCCAGTCTAACTGCGACTCGAAAGGCGTGGCTATGGCTGTTGGGGCTTGCCTTCACCCGGTCGAGCAGGCTTTTTTGCGGCGCGATTCCACCTGGAGATGTAATGAGCTCGCTTTTGGCCGCGTACCGCCAGCGCCTGGCCGAGGGCGAACTCGCGCCTGACGCCGACCAGGCGCGCGCGGCCGAGCAGCTGGAAAGTCTGGGAAAAGCGTTGGAGCGGTGGAAGCCGGGGGGCTGGCCGTTTCCGTCCAAGCCGCCGCGCGGGCTCTACCTGTGGGGACCTGTCGGGCGCGGCAAGTCGATGTTGCTCGATCTTTTCTTCGAAGCGGCGCCGGTGAAGAAAAAGCGCCGCGTGCACTTCCATGAATTCATGCTCTCGCAGCACGCGTTCATGCGTAAGGCGCGTGAGCGAGGGCACGGGCAGGATCAATTGATCGCCGATGCTGCAAAGGCAGTGGCGTCCGAAGCCTCGTTGCTCTGCTTCGATGAAATCCAAGTCACTGACATCGCCGACGCGATGATCTTGGGCCGCTTGTTCGAGCGGCTTTTCGCCGACGACGTCGTGATTGTCGCGACGTCGAACCGGCCGCCCGACGAACTCTACAAGAACGGCATCAATCGCCAGCTCTTCCTGCCGTTTATCGATTTGCTGAAACGCCAGATCGATGTGGCGCAAATAGCTGGGCCGCAGGATTTTCGTCTGCGTCAACTTATGGCAGCGCCGATTTACTACGCGCCGCTTGGTCCTGCCGCCGACGAAGCGATGGAGAATGCTTGGAGGCGGCTCACAGCCAATGCGGCGCCGCATGCGGTGACGCTTGATGTCGGCGGCCGCGCTTTGTTTGTGCAGCGCCAGGCGGCGGGCGTAGCCCGGTTCGGCTTCGATGAGCTTTGCGCTCGTGCGCTTGGCGCGGCGGATTATCTCGAAATCGCCGAACGTTTTCACACCGTGCTGCTGGAGAATATTCCGCGTCTCTCACCGTCGATGCGTGAGGAAGCAGCGCGCTTTCGCACCCTGATAGATGCGCTTTATGAGGCGAAAGTGAAGCTTGTCGCGTCAGCCGATGCTCAGCCGATCGATCTGTATCCTGCCGGTGACCAGAGCTTTGAGTTCGAGCGCACCGCCTCGCGCCTCATGGAAATGCGTAGCGAGGCCTATCTCGCTCTGCCGCGCCGCGACGCTGAATGGAAGCAGGACGTAGTGGATTAAACGCAAAAAGCGCGCCCTTCCGGACGCGCTTTCTTCGTTGGAAGCTCTACCTAGTGGCGTGTTTCTAGTGTCACTGCGACATCAGCGTTTGCCGAGAGCCGCACCGCACCATTCGCTTCAATGCCGGAAACGAGGCCGCCGTCGATGTAATGATGGTGACCGTCCGGCGAATCCTTCTTCGCCAGCTTAATGCGGTCGCCGGATACGTGATCCACGGTTCCTACGTGAACGCCGTCCGCGCCGATAACTTCGGCGTGCTTTTGAACTTGATCGAGATTGGTCATGCGTAACTCCTGAGATGAGGAGAAAACGCGCAATTCCGGAACAAGTTTCGTCGCGTGATGCGCTGTTAGCGCCGTCGCCGTGATGGTGTTCCAAGGATGCCTCGCATCAGTTCGCGCACGATGGTGTTGAACACGCCACTGGCGACGCGGCCGCCCTGGCGCTCCAACGGCGTGGTCCGTGAGCTGGAACTGCGCGTAGTCCGCGCACGCGTTGTTCCGCCCCCCGTCGAGCGCGTGCGCGAGGCCTTCGCTGCTTCCTTGTCGCGCGCTTCCTGCGCTTCTTCGCGTTCCTCGGCTGCCGCCACGTCCGCGGCGCGCTTACCGAGGATTTCGTGCGCGCTGACGCGGTCAACGGCCTTCTCGTACACGCGACCGGCGGTATTGGCTTTCATCAGCGCTTCGCGTTGCGCCGGCAGGATCGGCCCGACTTGGCTGTTTGGCGCGCGAACCTTGGTGCGCGCCACCGGCGTCGGCGCACCCTTGGCGTCCAGCGTCGAGACCAACGCTTCGCCAACGTTCAGTTCCTGAATTTCCTTCGCAACATCGACGTTCGCGTTGGCGCGGAACGATTGCGCAGCGGCGCGCACGGCCTTCTGGTCGGTCGGCGTGTAGGCGCGCAGCGCGTGCTGGAAACGGTTGCCGAGCTGGGCGAGCACGGTTTCCGGAATATCCGCCGGCGATTGCGTGACGAAATAGATGCCGACACCCTTGGAGCGGATGAGGCGCACGACTTGCTCAACCTTGTTGATCAGCTCTTTCGGCGCATCGCGGAAGAGTAGGTGCGCTTCGTCGAAGAAGAAGACGAGCTTCGGCTTGTCCATGTCGCCGACTTCCGGGAGCTGCTCCCAGAGTTCGCTCATAAGCCAAAGCAGAAAGGCCGAGTAGAGGCGTGGGCTCTGCACCAGCCGCTCGGAGGCAAGCACGTTGATCGTGCCTTTGCCGTCCGGGCGCGTGCGTGTGAGTTCTTCGAGCTTGAAAGCAGGTTCGCCGAAGAAACGGTCGGCGCCGTCCATCTCCAGCTGCAGCACCTTGCGCTGGAGCGCCGCGATCGATTGCGGCGTCACCAGGCCGTATTTCTTGCCGATATCATCGGAATTGTCGGAGAGATAGGTGAGCAGGGCGCGCAGATCGTTGAGATCTAGCAGTAGGCCTTCGTTCTTGCCCTCATTCAGCCAGTCATCGGCCAAGCGGAACGCGATCGTGAGCGCGCCTTCCTGCGCGTCGGTTGCTTCGAGCACGCGGCCCATCAGTACCGGGCCCATTTCGGTGACCGTCGTGCGCACTGGATGGCCGAGTTCGCCGTAGACGTCCCAGAACACGGCAGGCTGCGCTTCTGGCGTCAGCGGCATGTTGATTTCTGTAGCGCGCGCCGTCGCCCAGGCCGGCGGCGGATCACCCGGCGCGGCGCAGCCGGAGAGGTCGCCTTTAATGTCGGCGGCGAAGACATTGACGCCTTCGCGCGCGAACGCTTCGGCCAGCACCTGCAGCGTGACAGTCTTGCCGGTTCCAGTCGCGCCGGCGATCAGGCCGTGGCGGTTCGCGCGTTTTAGCGCGAGGCTTTGGACGCCTTCGGGCGCCAGGCCAATGTCGATAGTTTCCGCCATTCTTGCGACTCCTGCTTCGCCAACAGCTTGGCGCAACGGGCCTTTCCGGCCAACCCGGGCCTTGCGCCGCAGGGCCACGCAAAGCAAGAGGGCGCCATGGCCAGTCTGGATATTTCGCAGCGCGGCGCTCTTTGGATCGTCGCGACAGGCGTGATCGCCGCAGGGCTCTTTTTCCTCCGCGAGCCGCTAACGCAGTTCGCTATGGCAATGATCTTGTGGCTCGCCATCGATGGCCTGTCGGATTCGATCGACAAGCACGTCCCGTTCTTACCGCGCTGGCTGGCGCTACCGGTCGCGCTGGTTCTGGTGCTGAGCCTAATCGCGCTCATAGGTTTCGTGGTCATCGACAACGTCGCCCACATCATGGGCGATATGAACAATTACGAATTCCGGCTCAACCAGGTGATCAACCAGGCCCATACCGCTTTGGGCGCGCCGGGCGTTCCGCCGACGGTTCGCGATCTGGTGGCGCAGGCCAATCCGAACAATCGCCTGGCCGTTGAGATCGGCGGTAGCTTGCAAAACTTCGCGTCCGCCGCGACGTTCACGTTGATCTATTTGGCTTTCCTGTTCCCGGCGTCGGCCGTAATGAAGGACAAGCTCGACCTCATCTTCCGTGACGAACAGCGTCGCGCTGGCGCACGCGACGTGCTCGCGCGCATCCGCGAGTCGATGGAAAGCTATCTGTGGGTGCAGACAGTGATGAGTCTCATCATCACCGCGCTCACCTACGCCACGTTGAAGATCATCGGCTTGGAGCACGCGCTCTTCTGGTCGTTTTTGATTTTCTTTCTCAACTACATTCCAACGATCGGCTCGATCGCCGCTGTCGCGCTCACAACAGCCGTTGCGCTTGTGCAATTTCCTACACTCGGACCTGTCGCCGCGGTGTTTGCCGGCGTCGGCGCGTGGCAATTCATCATCGGCAACTTCATTCAGCCGCGCATGACAGGAGATTCATTGAATCTCTCAGCCGTCGTTGTGTTGCTTGCATTATCGATCTGGGGCCTCGTTTGGGGCATTGTTGGTGCGTTTCTCGCTGCACCGATGACGGTCATGATCATGATTGTATTGGCGCAATTTCCATCGACGCGATGGATCGCGATTTTGCTCTCAGCCGATGGCAAACCAACACCCGAAACGAAGCGCGTGAGTAAGTCCGAAGCCGGATCAAATTGATGTTGCGAATCGGTGATGAACATGTATCGCTGATGTGAAGAACGTCGCCGGGGCTAGGGGCGTTTCGCAAAACGAACTTTAGTTTTCGCACCTGTCTCGGCGCGCGTTCACGTCAGTTCTGACGTGTTGTTCTGCACGCGTGGGCTCATGGGGGGCTTCATCTAGCGCAGAGCGGCCGTTGCATCGAAACAGGCCTCCGCGTGCGTCCCCCACCCAGCCTGCTGCGAGGCCTGCAGGCGCCGTCGGACAGCTTGTCCCCGTCCGACGGCGCCGCCAATTTCTAGGTGTCCAAAAACTGCATCATCTTTTCCGCCGCCGTTCGTTTCGGCGAGCGTTGCTTCCTGTGGTCGGAGAGGCGGACGACGTGCTCCGGCGCTTCACCTACGGCGGGTAGGCGCATATCGGCGCTGAGCCCGTCTGCGGCTTCGATGAGCTGGAGCAATCTGCGCCGGTCAGCGGTGGATTGCGCCTCCGTCTGAAGTTGATGCCGCGCCCAGCGCGAGACGATGGAGAGGTATTCTTTTGCGAACATTGCAAAGCAAACGTCACACACCGCAGCGGCGTTCCCGGCCATGCGCCGATGCACATCTAAGACCCGCTCCTGAGACAAAATCGCGGCGTTCCGGCAGTTGAAGTTGACGCGGGGGCGAGTAGGTTCGCGCCAAAATAAGGAAACGCCTCATGGACGCTGCGACTGCGCGCCAGGAACTGCCGAAAACCGCCGACCAATTTGTCGATCAGGCCGCCAAAGGACCGTGGCCCGCGTTTCGCGCCAACGGCGCCCTCGACGCCGGCGCCGAGATGTTCTTGAGGGGCCTCTACGAGGACGCCTCGGACGACGAACTCGGCGATCTGTCGGTCGAAGACTTTGCGGCGCTTGCCCACGATTTTTGGATTTGGCGGGCCGAGCGCGAGTGCGAAGTTCAGTGCATCCGCATTCGCCGCGGCGTTGGCGTCGGTGGCAAGCAACTTGACCGCGACGTTCTAGAAGTTGCCGGCCCCGACATGCCGTTCCTCGTGGACTCGGTCATGGGCGAATTGGCCGATCAGGGCATCACGTCGCTCGCGATGTTCCACCCGGTGGCGCCATCGGCGAAGGGGACTGGCCGCGACTCTCTCATTCAGATTCACGTGCCGCGTCTCTCGGTTCAAAAGAGCAAAGACCTGATTGATGGCGTGCGCGCGTCATTGTCGGACGTTCGTGAATCGGTTGGCGATTTCCAGGCTATGCGTCAGCGCATGCTCGATTGCGCCGACGAACTCGAGAAAGCAAAATCTAACGCCGCGCCAAGCGATGTCGCCGAAGCGGTGGCGCTGCTGCGCTGGCTCGCGGCTGACAAGTTCACCTTCCTGGGCGCGCGCGACTACCAATACGTGCGCGACGCGAAGGGCGCGTTCACGCCGCACGAGCCGGACATCATCAACGATACGTGTCTCGGCGTTCTGCGCGATGTCGATCGCTACGTACTGCGCACCTCCGCCGAGCCGATGGTGCTCACGCCGGAACTGAAGCGTCTCGTCGCCGAGCCGACGCCGCTCATCGTCGCGAAGTCGACGCTGCGCGCACGCGTGCACCGCCGCGCCACGGCCGATTATATCGGCGTGAAGCGCTACAATGACCAAGGCGAAGTTGTGGGCGAGATCCGCTTCGTCGGTCTCTTCACCAGCGAAAGCTTCACCGAGCCGACGCGCAACATTCCGGTGCTGCGCAAGAAGGCCGAATGGGTGATGAACCAAGCCGGGTTCGCGCCGGGCGGTCACAACGCCAAGACGCTCCGAAAGATCATCGAATACTATCCGCGTGAAGAACTGTGGCAAGTCACGCGCGAGGAGCTGTTGGAAACAGCGCGCGGTGTTCTGCACTTGTTGGACCGTCCGCGTGCGCGTGTGTTCGCGCGCCGTGATCGCTTCAACCGTTTTGTGACGGCGCTCGTCTACATCCCGAAGGACCGCTACGACACCGATGTCCGCATCGGCGCCGGCAATTTGATTGCACAAGCGTACGGCGGGGAGGTGGAGAGCTTCCAGCCGCAGCTTGGTGAAGGCCAACTCGCGCGCGTGCTGTTCGTCATCGGCGACATCGACAAGACGCGTCCTGAGCCAAACCTGCACAAGCTGGACATTGAACTCGCCGCGCTCACGCGCACCTGGGACGACGATTTCAATCAAGATCTGATGCGCTCGGAGCGTTTCGACACCGGCGCGCGCGAGGAAGTCTCAACGCGTTTCTACGAAGCGTTCACGGCTGCCTATCGCGAACGTTACTCGGTCGAAGAAGCGCTGATCGATACCGCCGAGATTATGAGCGCCCGCGACGACGAAACCATTCGAGCGCGTGCCTATCGCCGCCCCGGCGACGCTAACAACATCATGCGCTGCAAGTTCTACGCGCGCGGCGATGTCCTGGCGCTGTCCGCCACCGTTCCGATCCTTGAGAACATGGGTCTGTTCGTCGATTCCGAAGTGAACTTCGAACTGCAACTGCAGCCGGGTTCGTTCCACACCGCGCAGCGCATCCATGTGCATGACATCGAGTGCCGTTCCGCTGATGGCAAGCCGATCGATCTCGAACGCGCGGGCGCGTTGTTCGAACAAGCGTTCGCCGCTGTCTGGACCGGCAAAGCCGAGAGCGACGGCTTCAACAAGCTTACCCTGGCGTTGCCATGCTCCTGGCGCGAAGCAGCGCTCATTCGTGCGCTCGCGCGCTATCGTCAGCAAACTGGCCTCGACCCGACGCAGGCGATGCAAGAGCAGGCGTTAGCGAACAACACCAAGATCGCCGCGCTGATCCTCGCGTTCTTCAAAGCTCGTTTTGACCCGCATCTCCCGGAGACGATGGACACGCGCATCGCGCGCTCATCGAAACTCGAATTCATGATCGAGTCGACGCTCACCGAAGTTGTGAGTCTGGATGAAGACCGCGCTCTTCGGCGCATCTCGCAGCTGGTGAAGGCCATCCGCCGGACGAACTACTATCAAGTCGGCGCTGACCAGCAGCCGAAGTCCTACATGTCGTTCAAGATCGACTCGCACGCCGTGGCGGAACTGCCAGCGCCAAAGCCGTATCGAGAGATTTGGGTTGCATCGCCGCAAGTCGAAGGCGTGCATTTGCGCTTCGGTCCGGTCGCGCGCGGCGGCCTACGTTGGTCCGATCGCCGCGAAGACTTCCGCACCGAAGTGCTCGATCTGGTCAAAGCTCAACAAGTGAAGAACGCCATTATTGTGCCGGTCGGTGCAAAGGGCGGTTTCTTCCCGAAGCGTTTGCCCGCGCGGGGCGCGCCCGGCTTTCAGGAGGCGGGTGTCGAAGCCTACAAGACATTCCTGCGCGGGCTCCTCGACATCACCGACAACATCAAGAGCGATAGCATGGTCGCGCCGCTTGATGTGATCCGCTGGGATGATGACGATCCGTACCTCGTCGTCGCTGCAGACAAAGGCACCGCGACATTCTCCGATATCGCCAATGGCATCAGCGCCGAATACGGCCACTGGCTCGGTGATGCGTTCGCGTCCGGCGGATCAGTTGGCTACGACCACAAAGCTATGGGCATCACCGCTAAAGGCGCGTGGGAAGCGGTGAAACGTCACTTCCGAGAAATCGGCAAGGACATCCAAGAAGAAGAGTTCACGGTCATCGGCGTCGGCGACATGTCGGGCGACGTGTTCGGTAACGGCATGTTGCTGTCGCGCAAGATCCGTTTGTTGGCCGCGTTCGACCACCGCGACATCTTCATCGATCCCGATCCGAAGGATTGCGAGAAGAGTTTCGTCGAGCGCCAGCGCCTGTTCGATACGCCGCGTACCAGCTGGCAGGACTACGACAAGAAGTTGATCTCCAAAGGCGGCGGCGTTTTCTCGCGCAGCTCTAAGACGATCGATATCAGCCCGGAAATTGCTGCGCTCACCGGTCTCGATAAACCCCAGGTAACGCCGGGCGAGCTGATGACGGCGCTCTTGAAAGCGCAATGCGAACTCATGTGGTTCGGCGGCATTGGCACCTACATCAAGGCGCGTGCCGAGACGAACGCAGATGTCGGCGACAAAGCCAATGATGGGCTTCGAGTTGATGCCGAGGACATGCGCTCGCAAGTCGTGGGCGAGGGCGCCAACCTTGGCGTCACGCAGAAGGGGCGCATCGCGTTCGCCCGCATCGGCGGCCGCATCAACACGGACGCCATCGACAACTCGGCTGGCGTCGACACGTCTGACCACGAGGTCAACATCAAGATTTTGGTTGCTGAACTCATCCGCACCGGCGCGCTGAATGAAGACAAGCGCGACAAACTCTTGGAATCGATGACCGACGAAGTTGGCGCACTGGTTTTGCAAAATAACTACGACCAGACCGGCGCACTCTCGATTGCGCATTCAAGCGCCGTGAACGATCTCGATAGTCACGAGCGTTTCATTCAACGGCTTGAGACAGAGGGTAAGCTTTCGCGCCGTGTCGAAGGGTTGCCGCTCACTGGCGAGATTGCCGCGCTACGCATGGCGAAGCTCGGTCTCACGCGTCCAGAACTGGCAAAGCTCGTCGCCTATTCGAAGATCAATCTGTTCGACGCTATCGTCGCATCAAAGGCGCCGGACGATCCGGCGTTCCTTGAATCGCTCAAGACCTACTTCCCGCGCGAGATGTGGAAGTTCGAAGGTCAGATGGCCAATCACCGTCTGCGCCGCGAGATCATCGCAACGCGCTTGGCAAACGACCTAGTCAATCGCTGCGGCCCTTCGTTTGTGGATCGGATCAAGGAAATCTCTCGCGGACGCACCGTGACGGTGGCGAGCGCTTTTGAAGCTTCGCGCCGGATCTTCGAGTTGGAAGAACTGGTCGGTCGCATCAATGCGCTCGACAACAAAATCCCGGCAGCCGCGCAGATCGCATTGCACCAGCGCGTCGGCGGCGCACTGCGGCGTTCGGTGACGTACCTGGCCCGCAACGCCGGCTTTGAAAACGAGAACCCGCCGACTATCCTTGAAGTCGTCGAACGTTATTTCGAGCCAGTGCGCGAACAGCGCGCCACGATCAAGAATGATCTCAGCAAGATCGAACGCGAGCGAGTTGATCTGCGGCGAGCGTCGCTGCTGGAACTCGGTGCACCCGAAGCATTGGCCGAGGAGGCGGCATTGTTGTCGCCGCTGACGCTTTCGCTCGACGTCGCCGACATGGCGCGTGATACGCAATGGCCGGTGCCGACAGCGTCGACGCTGCATTGTGTGATCGGCGCTGAGCTCGGTCTCGATGCGCTGCGCGATGCGGCGACGAACATGAAGCTTGAGCAACACTGGGATCGTTTGGTCGTGCGCCGCGCGGCAGGTGATTTCGGCGAAGCGCAGTTGAAGCTCGCGGAAGCCGCGGCGCGTGCGATCGGTCAGCCGCCTAAGGGCGCGGACAGCGCCTGGGCGACCGAAGCGGCGCGCAATTGGCTCGGCACGCTTGGCCAACCGGCGCAGCGGGCGCGGTCGGCGTTTGCGGAACTCGACGGGCAAGGGCCGTGGACGTTCGCGAAGCTGATGCTCATCGCCGCTGAGTTTAACGCGCTGGTCGCAAGCGTCCGCTAGAGCGCTTCGATCATTTCGCGGAGCAAGTCGCGCTCTCGGGCGGTGGCTGCGGGGTTGTAGCGCACGCGCGGATCTTCTGCTTGTGCATCTTCGAAGGCGTGCGTGGCGTTTTCGAACAGCACGATCTCCATCGGCGCCCCGCGTGCGCGCTGGCGTTCCAGAGCATTGCGTGTTGAGCCGACGATGTAGTCGCGCTGGGCGATGATGGCCGTACTGCGTGGCGCGATGCGCCAGTCGCGGTTGCCCGTGTAGGTGCCGACTCCGGTGTACGGATAGACGATCATCGTCGCGGCGAGGCCTTCGAGCGGTTCGCCGTCCAAATCTTCGAGCCCGGTGGCGCGCCGCATTTCTTCGCCGGTGCGCAGCGCGAGCGCGTCCATGATGGTCCAGCCGCCGTGGCTCCAGCCCATCACGCTGATGCGTGCGCTATCGGCCCAGGGCTGGCGGCGCGCCCAGGCGAGGGTGGCGTAGAGATCACCGGCGCGTTCGCGGCCTTGCAGGCGCGCGCCGGTGCACACGGTAGCGTAGGCAGCCATGCGGCTGATGCGGCGGGGTCCGAAGGAATCGACGACAATCGCCGTTGCACCTGCCGCGGCGGCGGCATCGGCCATACCCTCAATGAATGGCCGAGGGCCGCCGCAGCCGTGCAGCATGATCACCACGGGTGTTCGCGCGTCGGTGTTTTCGGGGTGGCGCACGACGTAGTATGGCTCGAGTCGCGCGATGCGCTGCTCCACAGTCTCCGCGAACGCCTGAACCGGCATGAGCAATCCCAAAACAACGAAAGCCAGCGCCAAAATGGGGGCGCGCCGGTTCATCGCGCAAGGCTGGCGCTGATCGCGCCGTTGCGCCAGATTGCCCGAGGAGTTCCGCCACATGTTCATGACCCGCCGTATCCTAGTCGTAGCCGCCGTGTTGGCGCTAGCTGCCTGCAGCCGCGCTGCACCCGCGCCAGCGCCGGAAATTTCGGCGGAACGCACCGCTGCTGTCACCGCCGCGGTTGAGGAACAGCGTGTGAAGTTTGCCGCCGCGCCCGATCCGGCGCGGGCAGACCACGCGACAGCCTATCAGTTTTCCTTCAATGGGCTTTGGACTGATCGCGTACCCATGACAGCATTTGAAGGCGATGTTGTGATGGTCGTGAACACGGCGTCGCGTTGCGGATTCACGCCGCAGTACGAAGGCCTGCAGCAGATCTATGACGAGTACCATGCGCAGGGCTTCGACATTGTTGGCGTGCCGGCGAACAATTTCATGGGCCAGGAGCCTGGCTCGCAAGAAGATATCCAGGAATTCTGCACGCTGAACTATGGCGTGACGTTCCCGATGGCGGCGAAGACAGACGTCGTCGGCGATACGCGTCATCCGTTCTATGCGTGGGCCGAGCAGCAGATCGGTGAGAGTGCCGTGCCGCAGTGGAATTTCCACAAGATCCTGATCGGCCGCGACGGGCGCATCATCGCTGCGTTCCCGACGCGTACCGAGCCGACGGCAGAAGAAGTGCGCAGCGCAATCACGACAGCGCTCTCTGTGCAGAGAAGCACGCCAGCGCCAGCGACGTCGTCGCTGCGTTAGTGCCGGAAGTGGCGCATGCCGGTGAAGGCCATGGCGATGCCGGCTTCGTCAGCGGCTTTGATCACGTCTTCGTCGCGGATTGAGCCGCCGGGTTGAATAACGCTCGTCGCGCCGGCATCGACCGCCTGCAACAAACCGTCCGGGAACGGAAAGAACGCGTCGGAGGCGCACGCTGAGCCTTTCGCGAGCGAGGCGGGCAGCTTCGCGGTTTCCGCGGCTTCACCAGCGCGCAACGCGGCGATGCGGGCGGAGTCGCGACGGTTCATCTGACCGGCGCCGATGCCGGCGGTTTGGCCGTTTTTCGCGAAGATGATCGCGTTCGACTTTACGTGTTTACAGACGGTGAAGGCGAACAGCATGTCTTTGATCTCTGCATCCGTCGGCTGCTTCTTGGTGACGATCTTCAGATCAGCGCGCGTGATGTGGCCGATATCGCGGTTCTGAACGAGAAAACCGCCGGCGATGGTTTTGTAGGAAAGCCCTGGCGCTGACGGGTCGGGCAAGCCGCCGGTGACGAGCAAGCGCAGGTTCTTCTTCTTTGCGAACACGGCAACCGCGTCGTCATCAGCTTCCGGAGCGATAACGACTTCAGTGAAGATTTCTGCGATCGCTTCGGCGGCGGCTTTGTCCAGACGCTGGTTCAACGCCACGATGCCGCCGAACGCGGACACCGGATCGCATTCGAGCGCGCGCTTGTACGCATCAACGAGCGAGCTGCCGAGCGCGACGCCGCACGGATTGGCGTGCTTGATGATCGCGACAGCCGGACCGTTCTTTGGATCAAACTCGGCGACGAGTTCGTACGCAGCGTCGGTATCGTTGAGATTGTTGTAGCTCAGCTCCTTGCCTTGGAGCTGCGTCGCGGTGGCGACGCCAAATCGCTTTTCGCCTGTCACATAAAACGCCGCGTTCTGGTGCGGGTTTTCACCGTAGCGCAACGATTGCTTCAGCTTGCCGCCGAGCGCGCGATAGGTCGGCGCTTTGTCTTCGAGCTGCTCGGCGTACCAAGCCGAGATCGCGGCATCGTAGGCGCCGGTACGCGCAAAGGCTTTGGCTGAGAGCTTCTTGCGCAGGGCTAAAGTCGTGCCGCCGTGCGCTTTAGCGTTTTCGAGGATCGCCGCCATGTCGTCAGCGTCGGTGGCGACGGCGATGAAACCATAGTTCTTCGCCGCGGCGCGGATCATAGCCGGGCCGCCAATATCGATGTTCTCGATACAGGTTTCGAAATCGGCGCCGCGCGCGACCGTCGCTTCGAACGGGTAGAGGTTCACGTAGAGAACATCGAAGCCTTCGATCCCGTGCTCCTTCATCGCCGCGACGTGTTCTTCGTTGTCGCGCAACGCGAGCAAACCGCCGTGCACTTTTGGGTGCAGCGTCTTCACGCGGCCATCCATCATTTCCGGGAAGTTTGTGACGCTCGAGACATCCTCAACCGCCATGCCCGCATCCGCGATCGCTTTGTGCGTGCCGCCAGTGGAGATGAGCTTTGCGCCGAGTGCTGTGAGCGCCTTGGCGTGATCGATCAGACCATTCTTGTCCGAGACCGAAATGAGCGCGCGCTTGATAGGGAGGATGTCTTGAGTCATGGGCGCGAAAACCTAGCAAAAACGCTGAAATTGAACGCTTCTGCTAGGGTGAGACTCACCCGCGCGTCAACGCGCAGCGCTGCGCTAATTCCGCGCGAGCGCCCAGCGGATGCGGTTTGGCGGGGCGAGGCCGTGACCCATCGGGTCGGCTTCGCCGGAGAGTGTGATTTGATGGCTTTCGCGCGGTGTTTCGCCACCCCAATAGATTGAGGGCTCGATGGCGATGTTGGGTGCGTCGGTGCGCAGGCGCCAGCGTTGGCCGCCGGGTGTTTCGAGCAGAGCGGTTTGATGTTCTGAAATGCGCACGCGCACGTTTGGGTGCAGGTGGAAGCGGACGACGTAGGGTATGTCGTTCTTTGGGTTCGGTGACTTCAGTTTCATCGGACGAATGAGTTCGTCTATGCCGCGGAGGTTTTTGCCTTCGTGATCGACGAAGATGTAGCGGCGATGCCAAAGGCCGTACTTTTCCTTGTAGCCGTCGTGGCGGCCCTGGACGGTGATGCCGCTCTCATCGGACGAGCGCCGCACTTCATCGAGTTGCGGACCAGTTAGGCGCGAGCCGCCGCGGCGTTCGTCGAGATTGGCTGATAGCGCATCCGCAAGCACGAGCGTTGAGTGCGCGTTGGTCGCGCGGGCGGCCATGCGTGCGGCCGGCGAAAGCTCGCGCGTGGCCCCGATGTTTACGATCAGGCGCTCGGTTTCGCTGGAGAGCTCAAACGACAGCGCGCTCGCGTGTGCGCGTTCGGCGTAGTTGAGGGGCGGGGCGCCGCCGACATCGAACAAGCCGCGCAAGCCGCCGACTTCTAGGCGCTGAAAGCCGGTGTGATTGGCGAACTGGAAGGGCCGCACGTCGCCGCGAATACGTGCCAGCACAGAGTCGATTGTCGCCGCCGAGCTTTCCGAGCCGCCCTGAAAGCAACCGAGGCGTCCATCGCCCAGGCGCAACATGCGGAGCATGTTGGCAAGCTTGGGCAGCGTGTCGTTGATGATCTGTGGCGGGTCGTCGAGCGCATCGCGCGCGGCGACGAGATCGCAGAGTGCTTCGGCGAGCGCTTCCGGCGAACGCGAGAGGTGGCCGCCGTCGCCGTAAAATTGCTTGGCGCAGGCTTCGATGAGCATTTCTTCGCCTTGCTCGGCGAAACGCTCACCTTCCGGGAAATCTGCAGCGCCAGCGAGCACGAGCGCCGCACCGGCTTTGATCGAACCAAGATGCCGTTCGCTCAACTCGCTTTGCGCCATCAGGAGCAAGCGCGCTTGGCGTGCGGCGGAGCGGAGAAGTGATGCGCGTTGCTCTGGCGCGCCTTGTTCAAATGCGGGGCGGCCCCAGCAGAGCCAGGCGAACAAGCGCTCGGCGGTGATCTCGGGATCCCAGGCGAGATCATCCCACTCGCCGTGCTCTTTCACCCAAGCGTCAATGAGCTGGGCGATGAAGCCATGCGCGGATGGGCCAACGGCAGCGAGATCAACGAGCCATGAGAACGAGTGCAATCGCGCGGTGAAGTGTCGTGAAGGATGTGAGGGCAGCCACGGGAAGAGGTGATCGCCTTGCAGACGCTCGGCCCCAATGCGCCAGACGCCGCGTCCGATTTCGCGGCCACGCTCGGTGTCGCCGACGCGTGGGTCATTGCCCCAACGGCCGATGCGATCGGGCGCGGCGTCGCCAAGGCGCATGCGGTGAAATGGATTCGCGCGCCAATGGTCGTTCGCCGCGACCGGCTTCGCTTGCCGGTTGGTGGGGGAGACCGGCGCGTTCATCGAGCTACGCGGCCACTCTCAATCGTTTGATGTTGTCAGCGTATTCGCTTGGGTCGCCGCCGTAGACGGCGGTGCCTGCGACGAGCGCAGTTGCGCCAGCCGCAACGATACGCGCTGCGTTCTTCGCGTTCACGCCGCCGTCGACTTCAAGAATGATGTCACGGCCGCTGGCGTCGATTTTCTTGCGCAGCTTTTCGATCTTCGGCAGCGCCGTTTCGATGAAGCTCTGACCACCGAAGCCAGGGTTCACGCTCATCACGAGCACAAGGTCGATGAGGTCGATTACCGGATCGATCGCTTCAGCCGGCGTGCCCGGATTAAGCGAGACTCCAGCCTTGGCGCCCGTCGTGCGGATGGCCTGCAGCGTGCGGTGCAAGTGCGGCCCAGCTTCTGGATGCACGGTGATGATGTCGGCGCCGGCGTCGCGGAAGGCTTGGATGAACGGATCGACAGGCGCGATCATCAGATGCACGTCGAAAGGCAACTTTGAATGCGGGCGGATCGATTTGATCACGGCAGGGCCGATCGAGATGTTCGGCACGAAGTGGCCGTCCATCACATCGACATGGATCATGTCGGCGCCGGCTTCCTCAGCCGCGCGTACTTCCTCGCCAAGTTTTGAGAAATCCGCAGCCAGGATCGAAGGTGAAATGAGCGTCCGCGCCATGATTTGTCGTACCCCGCGCTGGGGAGGGCGCGCAAGGCAAGCGGGTTCCGTAGGCGCTTAGCTGCGCAGCAAACGGGCGGCGTAAAAGCCGTCGAGACCGCCAATCTCAGGCCAATGGCCCGGATGCGTGCGCAGATCGCCGTCAGCGGTGATGAATTCGGCTGGGACTTCGTTGGTCAGCGGCGCGCGCTTCCAGCCGTTACGCAAGGCTGCCGCAACGACGCCTGGGCCTTCTTCCGGCTCAAGTGAGCAGACGGCATAGATCAGTGGCGCGCCGGGTTTGAGGAGGTTGGCTGTTGCTTCGATGAGCTGAGCTTGCAGATCGGCGAGCGCTTTCACGTCTGTGGGGCGTCGCAGCCATGCGACGTCTGGGTGACGGCGCAGCGTACCGGTTGAGGTGCAGGGCGCGTCGAGGAGGATGGCGTCAAACGGTTCGGCTTTGAACTGCAGCGCGTCGGCGCAGATCACTTCGGCTTCGAGTTTGGTGCGGGCGAGGTTTTCGCGCAGGCGCTTTAGGCGCGCTTCGGATTTGTCGACGGCAGTGACGTGCGCGCCGGCTGCCGCGAGTTGCAGCGTCTTGCCGCCGGGCGCGGCGCAAAGATCGAGCACGCGTTTGCCGCGCACGTCGCCGAGCAGTTTTGCTGGGAGCGCGGCGGCAGCGTCCTGCACCCACCACGCGCCATCGTTGAAGCCAGGCAGGCTATCAACCGGCGCGTGCTCCGCGAGGCGCAGGCTGCCGGTTGGCGTCACCGTCGCAAACAGACGCTCCGCCCATCCAGCTGCATCATCTTTTACAGTAACGTCGAGCGGCGGCTCGCTCAGCAGCGCTTCTGCGATTTGCGGAGCAACCTCGCCGTAGCTTGCGCGCCATCTCGTGTAGAGCCATGGCGGCAAGTCAGCGCCGGGCGGCAGGCCGTTCAAGATCTCTTGGCCGTTGCTCGCGACTTTGCGCAGCACCGCATTCATGAGTTTCGCGAAGCCGCGCGCCTCTCGCATGTGGTTTGCAGTTTCGACCGTCTCGCCGACCGCCGCGTGCGCCGGCGTGCCCAGGACCAGCAATTGCGCTGCGCCAAGATGCAACAGCGCTCTTGCGTGATCGGCGTTGTCGGGAAGAGGGCGCGCGAGAAATTCCGAGATGACCGTGTTGATCCCGCCGAGGCGGCGGAGGCCTGCCGTCACCAGCGCGCGCGCAAAGGCGCGGTCGCGGCCTTCGAGTGCGTTGAAGCTTGGCGTTTCGTTGAGCGCGTCTTCGAGCGCGCGTCCGCGATCCATCACGGCGACGAGGAGATCAGTGGCTGCGCGGCGGGCGGTCAAGGTGGGCTGGGTGTATCGGGTGCGTACTGCACGTCAACGCGGGCGCGGCGAAAACTCGCCAGCCGGATTGTCGCGCCGCCCGCTGAGAGCGGCGTCGAGATGCGCACCGGCGGCGCGAACGTGGTGTCGGGCATCAAAGCGAACCAGATCTGGCCTTCCGGGATGCGGCGGCGGCCTTCATCGCGCGGATTGAAGCCGCTGACAGCGATGTAGGCGAGCTTGCACTTCAGCACTTGGCCTTCGTAACCGCCGCCTTCGAACGCATCGATGTCGCCATCGCTCAGTTGCAGCAGATAGTGAAAGCGCCCGTCGAAGGTTGGGTACGTGCCTTCGCAACGGCGTGAGCGGCCGACGTCGATGGCCATGGCGACCACATTGGAGAGTGGATCGCGTGAGGCGCGGCGTTGCGCTTCCGTGGCTGCGGGCTCGCCCCAGGTGCGATAATTTGGCTCGATCTCGGAGGTGATTGCGCCGTTCTCGTCGGCTGTCATGGCAATGACGCGGCGTTTGCGGCTGTAGTGGTGATCGAGATTGTAGCGTTGCCAGCGCACGGCATTCGCGTTGATCAGGCCTGATGAGCTTGCCTGAATATCGGTGCGTTCGAACAGATTGAGGATGCCGCGCGATTGGAGGCTGGCGGAGATGTCGTAGCTGTCGTCGGTGACGTCGGCATCCACGGTCACGCCGCCAACCGGCACGAAGCCCAACCCGAAGCCGTCATAGGTCAGCGCAAAACGATCAGCCGACGCGGGTGTCGCGAAGAAAAGCAGGGTAGCCAAGGCGAGGAGCGCGCGCATGCGTGGACTTTAGAGCGGCGCAGCAAAAAGGGGAGCCTTTTGGGCTCCCCTTTCGCAGGTCGTCTGTCTGGCTGCGTTAAAGCGGACGGACGTTGATTTCCGAATTGTCGAGCGGCAGTTCGATCAGCGTACCGACGCGGCCTGAGACCACGTCGTTGAAGCCAGCGGCGCGGGCTTCGGAAACTTGCACTTGCGCTTCCATCTGGTTGTCGGCGCCGGTCAACACCACGAGGCCAGCGTTGGAGCCCTGCGCTTGGGCGGCGACTTGAGCGGCCGTCATGCCGGATTGTTCGCGAATGTGCGAAAGCGCCTGGCTTTGCGCGCCTTGCAGTATGACATCGGCATTTGCGGCGGCTTCAGCGCCAATCATGCGGCCGTCGCCGCCAACCACGATCGAGCGGCCGCGATAGTCGAAGCGATAGCCGACGCGGCCGGTGAAGGCGTCTTCTTGCGTCGTGAACGCCGAAACCGTGAGGCCGTCTTGTTCGAACACGATCACCGAGCGGCCCGGCTCCGGTGAGGGACCCCAGGCTTGCAGGCCGCGCGACGCGCCATCCATGCCCGCGGCTTGGTTCAAGCCATCGACGGTGCGTTGCGTATCGGCTGGGCCATAGACCGGCAGCAGCGCGTTGTCGCGACCGGACGAGGTTTGGCGATACATGGCGCTCAGATCCGACATTTGCTGAAGGCCCGAACTCGTCAGCAACACAGCCTGCAGGCGCGCCATTGGCACGCCGCGTTGGGTCAGTGAGTCAGCGGCGCCAGAGCCCGCATCCACGACAAACAGTTTGCCGCCAGCGACAACGGCAAGGCAGGGCTGCTGCGCGCCATTCTCGGCGCCGCCGCAGACGATCGCGCGGAGCGCGGTTGAATCGAAGAGATCTTCATTGGCGGTTGCTTGTTGCTCCGCGTAGGTCGCGTAAGCGCGCGCGATAGCTTCTTGGCCTTCGGGCGTCTGCGAGCCCAATACCCATCCACCCCAGAACAGGCCTGACAGCGTCACGAAGACGACAGAGGATTTGCCGATGGCGTTCATGGTACCGACCCCGAATTTCCAAATACGCACTCTTCAGCGCGTTGACGTTTAACCCCACACCAGCGTTGCTACCCCGCGTTATGATTCGCGCAAACTCGGTTAACACGAGGTTTCCACAGGTGCCTGCTGTACCTTTGCCGAAACGGAAAACCGGGCCTAAATCAGCGCATTGGTTAACGCACTCGCTGTGGATCGATTGCCCAAATGGTTAACGCCGCAAAGCGCGTTTTGGTGTTCGATTCCGGCGTCGGCGGGCTCTCCGTATTTGACGCGATCGCAGCCTCCGGCCACGCGTTCGAACTCAACTACGCAGCCGACAACGCTTGGTTGCCGTATGGTCTGAAAACGGACGAGCAACTGCGAGACCGGGTACCGGCGTTGCTCGCGCGCCTGGCGGAGCAGTGGGCGCCGGAGGCCGTTGTAGTTGCTTGTAACACCGCTTCGACTATTGCGCTTGAGCAAGTCCGGGCCGCCCTAAGCGTCCCTGTTATCGGTGTGGTGCCCCCGATCAAGCCAGCGGCGGCAGCGACTCGCACAGGCGTCATCGGCCTGCTCGCGACGCCGGCTACCGTGCAGCGCGCCTACACCAATGACCTCATCGCCCAATTTGCCGGCGACAAACGGGTCATCCGTTTTGGCTCGGCGGCGCTGGTTGAGGCGACTGAACGGAAGCTCCGCGGCGAAGATCCAGGCCAATCTGCGATCACAGAAGCGATGGGTGGCCTTTTTGGCACCCCCGGTGGCGCTGAGATCGACATCGTCGCGCTCGCCTGCACCCATTTTCCGCTGCTCGCTGGCGAGCTTGCCGCCGCCGCGCCGCGTCCGTGCGTTTGGATGGATTCGGGGGAGGCGATCGCGCGCCGACTGGCGCATGTCCTTATCGCTCAGGAGGGCGCGCCCAGCGTGCGGCGCGCAGCTTTCACAAGCGCAGATGGAGCGCGCGCATCTCTGCGTGCATTCGAGACACGCGGTTTCAGTGATTTTTCGCACATCGCCGAAGCGCCAAGCTTTGAGGTTGCACCGCTCGTTCGTGCGACATCGGTTTAGTCGGCGTTGTATTTGGGAAACGCTGCCTGAAAGTGCACCGAGTTATTCCACCGCGTGCATTGCACACGCGATCTCCACGGCGCAACGATCCTGGCCAAGAAACAAAATTTCGGCGGGGAGAGATAAATGGCTGGCGCCTTCGGCGATACACCACTCGGGCTGACATCGACAATTTTGAACGTCGCAGCCGTACTCACGCGTAAGCAATTGAAAGTGCCGCGCTACCAGCGCCCGTATACATGGGCCGAGCGCGAGGTGCGTGAGCTGATCCAAGATTTGTGGCGCGCCTACAAGCGCAACGCGCCCTTCTATTTCATTGGCCAGATCGTGCTGGTGAAGAACCACGGCAAGCTCGAAGTCTCCGACGGTCAGCAACGTCTGGCGACGCTCACCATGCTGCTGGCTTACGTGCGCGACCGTATTCCGGGCCGTGCGAAACCCTTCCAAACTTTGATCATGGACGGCTCAACGCCGCGCCTGTTGCTGCGTGAGGAAGATCAGAATTTTTATCTCGGCTTCGTGCAGGAACCGGGACATATGCCAGAACTCGCGCGCCATGCTGAGATTGGCGTGGATTCGAAAGATCTGCTCGCCCAGGCTGCGCGCACGATTGAATCAGAGCTCAGCAAGATCGTGGAAGATCGTGAACTCGATGCGTTCATGTCTTACGTCGTGCGCTGCTGCACGCTGAACGTGGTGGACGCCGATGAGCGCGGTTGCGCGCAAACCGTGTTCAACACGCTGAACAAGCGTGGTTCGCCGCTCTCCGGCGCCGATATCATCAAGAGCGATCTCTTGGAAAATTCCGGCCTCTCCAACACGGAGGCCGATGCCGCGGCGCGCAAGTGGGAGCAGACCGAAGATCTATTCGAAGGGCGCGATAATTTCGCGAAGCTCCTTTACATGATGCCGTTCCTGCTGACCGGCGAGCCGCTTTTGTCGCCGGGCGATCTCGCGTCTTTCCGCACCGCCGTTGAGCGAGCAGGCGGCGTGCGCACGTTCTTGTTTGAACAATTGCCGCGCTACGCGCATGCGCTGCGCGCGATTTTCGCAGGCTCGATCGATGTTGGGCCCGCTAGCGCCGAAGTGAATCGCCGTATCGCGCTGATGAAAGAGGTGCAGGAATGGGATTGGGCGCCTTGCGCGATCGCGTTCCTGGCTGAGCATGCGTCAGAGCCCGAACGCGCGCGCCGCTTTTTCCAAGCGCTCGATCGCTTCACGTTCGCCTGCGAGCTATCGGTCGTTGAAAACCGCGACCGCGAAGCGCGCTACGCCAACATCATCAGATACATCAGCGACGACAAGATCCTCTATGCCGGCGAAGGCAAGCAACGCGCGTTGTTGCTCACCGAAACCGAGCAGATGAAGTTCTTCCACACGCTCAACCGGTCGCGGAAGCGCGACCGCCAGCGCCGCTTGCTGCTGATGCGCCTAGAAGCTGCGATGCCGGGCGGCCGTATTGTTCGCATGACCGACGACGCGACGGTCGAGCACGTGCTGCCGAAGAATGGCGGCCCGTGGTGGAACGAGCGCTTTCCCGATCCGGCTTTGCGCAACGAACTCGCCAACCTGCTCGGCAATTTGACGCTGCTGACCTACGACCAGAACGCGGTGGCGGACGCCAAGCCGTACCCGGAGAAGCGCAAAGTCTATTTCGATACCAATGCCGCGCCGATCCTGGGTCTGACCAAGGACATCGCGCCGATCGAGGACTGGTCGCTCCAGGCCATCGAAGAGCGCCATGAGCGGCTGGTGCGGATTTTGAGCGAAGACTGGGGGCTGGTCCGCGGCGGTTAACCCCTCGCTAACCAAACCGGCCCGATTTCTTAACCTCGCGTTTATCCCTGAGGCGAGGGTCAGGAAGTCATGTCGCTTTTGTATGCGGTCGTCTTTGGCAGCCGCTGCCGTTCAAACCATCACCGCCTTGCGGTCGATGCATTGCGACACCTGCAAAGCCCGGACGCCGAGCGTTGGCGCAACCTGCTGCTGCATTTCCACGAAGATTATCTCGCCGGCGCTAAGGCGCCGGACGAGGTGTTCAAGGACTTCAAGAACCACGTTCTTCATGTGCGTGAGAAGGAGTGGGGCGGCGCGATCGAGTCTTGCGAGGAATGGTATCGTCGCACGGTGCGCGCGATGGCGGCGAAAGATTGGAAGCAGGCCGCATACAGCGCCGGCGTGATGAGCCACTACTACGTCGACCCGATCCAGCCGTTTCACACGCACCAGACCGAAGAAGAGAACGTCATCCACCGCGCTGTCGAGTGGAGCTTTTCAAAGTCCTACACGACATTCCAGCGCATTCTTGAAAACGACCAAGGCGGCTATCCGAAGATGGACGCGCCTGGCGGCGAGAAATGGCTCGCGGAAATGGTGCGCGCCGGCGCGAAATTGTCGAACCAGTATTACGAGACGGTGATCGATCACTACGACTTTGCAAAAGGCGTGAAGGATCCGCCAGCCGGTCTCGATCAGGAATTGAAGGACACGATCGCGCGGCTCGTCGGCTACGCCGCCGTTGGTCTCGCGCGCATTCTCGACAACGCGTTTCAAGAAGCCGCCGTGCGCCCGCCGCGCGTTGGTGATGACCTGCAAGGTTTTTTCCTCGCGCTCGAGATTCCGATTCAGGCTGTGCTGAAGACGCTCGACAACGCCGCCGCGCGCAAAGAGGTCGAGGCGCAATACGAAGAGTATCGCAAGACCGGCAAGGTTCGCTCGACGCTCGGTGAAGATGATAAGGCCGTGCGCGAAATGCACGCGCTCGAAGTGCTAAAGACACCGCTCTCAAATCTCGACGCCAGGTGGCCGCGCGAAATTGGCACGCAAGCGGGCGAGGGAGCGGCGCCGCGCGCCGTGAACGCCAAAGCGCCTGCGATCCCGCGCGCCAAGCAAGTGCGCACGATCGATGTCGGCCCCAAGGTCGAGCCACAACCGGTCGCGCCGCCACAGCCAAAACCGCAGCAAATGCCGCGCGAATTGCCGGAAGGCGCGCCACTGGCAAAGCGCGAGAAGACGCTGCCGAAGTTTACGCTCAACGAAGGCGCGCCTGTCGTGCAAGCCCCGTCGATTGGGCCGAAGACGGCGAAGCGTTTGGAAGCCGTCGGCGTGAAGACGATCGCAGATCTGTTGGCGCTCAATGCGGAAGACGGCGAGCAACAGATTGATGCGCGTCACATCTCCGCGAAAGTCATTCGCGATTGGCAAGCGCAAGCTTTGCTCGCGTGCACGGTGCCGGGGATGAAGTCACGCGAAGCTCAAGCGCTCGTCGCGTGCGGCATTCAGGATGCGCGGGAGCTGGCAGAGAGCGATGCTGCGCATCTCTGCGAAGGCGTGGCGCAATGGGGCTTGTCGGATGAAGGTCAGCGCGCGTGGGGCACTGCGCCTGCGCCGACGGCTGACGACGTCGCAACTTGGATCGAACGCGCCAAGCGTGCGATCCAAGACGGCAAGTCAAACGTCGCGGCTTAGATTTTCAAAAGTGTCAGCACGATCGCGGCGATCAGCACCGGCGCGATAAACGCCGTGAGGCCGGACGCGACGATACGCGCCGTCTTCAGCACGCGGTGACCCTTCAGCGGCTTATCTTCGCGCGGCGCTAGCGCGAACTTGCACATGAATGCGAAGGCGCCGCCGACAGCTGCCGTTGCGGCGCCCGCGACAGCGCCGGCCATGAACGCTGCAATGGCGGATGCGAAT
>JBEBHI010000328.1:0-1709 GCA_040080935.1 Terricaulis sp. | reverse complement strand
GCCGGCACCAAACGCTCGATCAGCGACGCGACCTTCTTGTGCGCCTCATCGCCTTCGAGCCCGTGGCCCTTCGGCAGCGCAAAGAAGCTCGGTCCCATGTGCGAGACATCGAACAAGCCCGCATGCGTGCGCGTCCAATTGTGCTCAGGGATCAGACCCTCGAACTGAAGCGGCATGTCGTAGCCGGCGAAGTCGCCGAACTTAGACGTGCGCGCGCGCCAGATCGCATCGAGCGGCAACTTCTTTGGTGGTGATGATCCGGCTTCGGCCATGTTTGTCCCAGGTACGCGTGGCGCGTGCGAAATGGCACGCAGCCCCCGCTGTCCTGGCGCCTGAGAGATTCACCGCATCTGGTTCGCGGCTTACTCCGTCGGCGGCTGCGCGCCCTTGAGCGCAGCGCTTTCCAGCGTGTTCATCCCCCCGCGGTCCGGTTCCCTGAGAGTTTCCGGGGCGGTTGCTCCTTCGGGGGCGGCATCTTCGGCCGCGCTCTTCCACGGGGTTCGCTTGTCTGGCCAGGCCCTGGCGGCTCACGCCGGCAGGGCCTGTTATGCCGGGTTTGGGGTCGCCCGCGATGGGAGTCAACTGGCCGGTTTGCGCACCCGCAGTTTGATCCGGCACTCGGCGATCACGTTATTTCGTTCACGCGCTAACCGGCTGATTTCATCGCCTTTAAGTTCGCCAGATCGGAACTGGCTGAGATACGGCTCATCGAGGATCATCGTTGCCTCGATCATTTGCAGGTCGATGCTCAAATAAAGACCAAGCGGCGTGTTTGATGAGCTCGCGCGCACCCATTGCTCGTTCTTTTCCTTGTCGAACATCAGCAGCATTTCCGGCGTGATCGCGCGGACGTGCGTCGGATCGTAGAGAAAGGTGTCGTGCCTTGGGTGTGGCGCGTTGATCTCGACCTCGGCGCCAGGCCGCCCAACCCGATAAATCTCGCCCATGATGGCCAAGAATGTCTTGGTGTCCTGGCCCATGTGCTCGAGCGAATGATTGAACCGGAGCGCATCGGCGCTCGAGTCCGGGCACGGCCACGGCGTCTGCTCGAGATCGTGGACAACGTCAGGCTTGCTAGCGGCAGAGTTATCCACATTGAGCCACCCGTCGAGGCGGTTCATCCCGCACCCGAGGTTGAGCTTTAGCTGGCTCCCCACTCAATCTGCCTTTCGCCGCGCAAGATCGCTTCGACCTCTGGAATGTGTTTGGCCCCAGACCGGTCGTGCAAGTCGATGCCCTTCAACAGCTTGAATGGCGCGCGGGATCCCTTTCGCGCACGCAAAAGCACGCGCTTGGCTTCCGCATCGGCATAGGGACGCACCGGCAGCACTTCGACGCCGCCAAGACGTCCCTCCAACGCGGCAAGCAATTCCGGCAATTTCGCCGCTCGGTGGATCATAGTCAGCGCGGCGCCGCCCGTGAGGCGATCCGCAAGCGCTGCGATCCATGCATCAAGCGGCGCATCCGCAACATGCGCGTAGCGACGCGTCTCCGCCGGCGCGCGGCCTTCGCTTTCGCTATCGAACGGAGGGTTCACGAACACGCCGTCGAACACGCCAAGTTGCAACGCACGATCGAGCGCATCGCCTGTTACGATTTCGATGCGATGGATCATCGCGTTAGCGGCGACATTTTCGCGTGAGATCGATGCGATGTTCTGATCGCGTTCGACTCCGACCAACTTCACGTTCTCATTGCGTATCGCGATG
>JBEBHI010000179.1:0-6655 GCA_040080935.1 Terricaulis sp. | reverse complement strand
GTGCCTGCTGCCGCCGCGAACATCGCCCATGCGACGCCAAGAATGAAACTCGCGTCGAACAAAACCACCCAACCCTGCCTTCGAGGCATTCTTTGTTGGGCAGATAATGCCTAGTCTCGATGAACACGCGGTTTCTGAAAGCAAAACAAAAGGTTGAAATGCGAATTGTGTGCGGCTTAGAGCAGACGCGTAGGGAGTTCATTCATGCTGCGTCTTGAGGTTGCCGCGCTTTATGCAGGCGTAAACATTCTCATTCTGCTCGTGCTCGCAGTGCTAGTGGTCGCCGGGCGCCGCAAGCACAAGATCACGCTGGGCCACGGCGATAACGAAGCGTTTGGCCGCGCCGTCCGCGCTCACGGCAACGCCGCAGAGTACATCCCCGCGGGCCTCGTCGGCATCGTTTTGCTGGCGCTTTTCGACCCCGCGACGCCGATCTGGCTTTTGCACGCCGCAGGAATTTCTTTGACCCTCGGCAGAATTTTGCACGCCTGGGGTCTCCACACCGGGCCATTCAACGCCGGCCGGATGTTCGGGATGATCCTGACCTGGACCTCTTACGCCCTAATCGGCGGCGGCCTCATCTGGGCCGGCCTCGCCCAACAGCTCTGAATAACCCCTTACCGCAGCAACCCAATTGCCCCGGCGGACCGGCAGGGCCATGTTGCCGGCATGGCCTTCGACACTGAGTCCCACGCCGCACTCGCGGCCCTGATCGATTACGCAAAACAAGCTGGCGCCGACACTTCCGAGGCCTCCCTGGCCATCCGGGAGAGCATCTCCGCCGAGGTTCGCATGGGCGAGCTCGAGGGCATGGAGCGCGAGGAAGCTCGCTCGGTGGCGCTGCGGGCCTTCATCGGCAAAAAGCAGGCAGCCGCCTCCTCGACCGATCTTTCCGCCAAGGGCCTCAAGGACCTCGCCGAGCGCACCGTCGCGATGGCGAAGTTCGCCCCCGAGGACAAATTCGCTGGCCTCCTCGACGCGCGCTACCACGCCAAAGGCCCCGCCCCCGATCTTGAACAATCCGACACCGCCCGCCCATCGCCCGAGCAATTGCTGGAACTGGCAAAGCGTTGCGAAGCCGCCTCGCTCGCCATCCCCGGCATCGCCAATTCCGGCGGCGGGGGCGCATCGAGCGAGCACTCAACCTTCGTCCATCTCACCTCGAACGGCTTCGAAGGCTACGAGGCCGGCACGTCCTACTCGCTCGGCACCCAGCCGGTCGCGGAGAAGGACGATGAGATGGAGCGCGACTATGAGTGGCGCACCAAACGCTTCTTCGCCGATCTACCATCACCAGAAGAAATCGGCCGCATCGCCGGCGAACGCACCGCCAAGCGCATCGGCGCGCGCAAGATCAACAGCCAGAAAGCCTCGGTGATCTTCGAGAACCGTCTCGCAGGCCGCATCATCTCGCCGTTCTTCTCGGCGATCTCCGGCGCCGCCGTCGCGCGCGGCGTCTCGTTCCTCAAAGACAAGATGGGTCAGCAGATTTTCGCTGACGGCTTCCGCATCCACGAAGATCCGTTCGTGAAGCGCTTGCCCAGCAGCCGCTGGTTCGACGGCGAAGGTGGCGCGGTTTCGGCAGCCACGCTCATCGACGACGGCGTGCTGACGATGTGGCTCCTCAACGCCTCCGCCGCGCGCCAACTCAACCTCGAGCCCAACGGCCACGCCACCGCCGGTCACGGCGGCCCGCCCGGCATCGCGACATCGAACGTGTTCGTGAAACCAGGCACGGAAGATTTGCCAACAATGATGAAGAACGCCGGCAAAGGCGTCTTCGTCACCGATATGTTCTCGCCTTCGCTCAATCCCAACACCGCCGACTGGTCCGTCGGCGTTTCCGGCTATTGGTTCGAGAACGGCGAGATCGCGCATCCAGTCAGCGAAATCACCGTCGCCGGCAATTTGCTCGACATCTTCAAACGCCTGCGCACCGGCTCCGACGTCGACAACCGCGGCTCCCTCGAAATTTCCAGCTTGATCGTGGATGACCTTGCAATCGGCGGCGTCTGAACTCGAACTGCTGGAGACGTGCGCCCGCGAAGCGGGAACGATGGCGCGCGAGCTGTCGCTGAAGCCGCTTGAGATTGAGTCAAAAGGCGAGGCCGGCCCCGTCACCAATGTCGACAAAGCCGTCGACGCGATGCTTGAGATCAAGCTCCTCTCTAAGCGTCCTGATTACGGCTGGCTCTCCGAGGAAACACCCGACAACCCGGAATATCGTATCGGCAAAGAGCGCACCTTCATGCTCGATCCGATCGATGGCACCGCCTCGCTCATCGGCAAGACGCCGCAATGGACGATCAGCATCGGGCTTCTCAACGGCACGAGCGCTTATGGCGGCGCTATCTTCAATCCGATGACCGATGAGATGTTCACCGGCATCGTCGGCTATGGCGCGTTCTTCAACGGCATGCCGATGAAGGTCTCCGATGTCGCCAATCTCGAAGGCGCCCGCATCATCGGCCAGAAATCGCGCTTCGCTGACAAACGCTGGCCTACGCCTTGGCCCAAGATGGACGTCATCGAGCGCCACTCGATCGCCTATCGCTTGGCTTTGGTCGCCGCCGGCATGGGCGACGCAACGATGCTGTTCGGCTGGAAGCACGAATGGGATGTCGCCGCGGGCGCCGCCATCGTGGAAGCCGCCGGCGGCATGGTCACTGACATGTGGGGCGCGCCGCTCGCCTTCAACAACGAGAACCCGCGCGTCCCCGGAGTGGTCGCCGCTGGCGCGAGCCTGCACGCTTTGCTAATCGAGCGCACCAAATCCCTGCCCGATTTTCGCGAACAGGCCCCGAGCTAAAGTCACATGAGCGAACAGAACCGCCAGCTTCTCCACCTCGTCATCGGCGGCGAGATGAAGGACCTCGATCGTCCCGAGTTCATCGATCTGAAGGCCGTCGATTTCATCGGCGCCTACCCGAACTACCGCGCCGCCTACGACGCCTGGAAAGGCGCCGCGCAGCGCACCATCGACAACGCCCGCATGCGGTACTTCATCATCCACGCCCACCGCCTCCTCGATCCGGGGACCGATCCCGAAGGCGAGATGTGATCGTCCGATGACGGCGAACGCCATCCTCGATCGACTCTGGCGCCAGTACATCTGGCGCTTCAAGATGGATCTCGCCGCGTTGGCGCCGGTGCTGATGCTCGTCGCCGCAGCATCCGCGTCCTATGCGTGGATTTTGAAGTTCGCGACCGACAGCATCCAGTCGGAAAACCTCGAACTTATCGCGCTCGTCCCGATTGCCGTGATTGGCATCGTCACTGCCCGCGCCGCCGGCATGTGGGGCCAAGCAATCATGACGCAAGGCCTCGCGCTCAAGATACTGCGCGATCTCCAAAGCGCGATGTTCGCCAAGCTCATGAGCGTCGACTTCGCCCGCTTCGCCCGCGAAGACGTCGGCCGTCTCGTCTCCCGTTTCACCAACGACATCACCATCGTCGGCTACGCACTCGTCCGCGCCGCGCAAACTTCCATCCGTGACAGCCTCACGCTGATCGGCTCCGTCGGCATGATGTTCTACCTCGACTGGGTCCTCGCAGCCGTTGTCATCGGCGTCTTCGCGCTCGCCGCGCGTCCGCTCGGCGCCATCGCCAGCCGCGCCCGCAAGCAAACCAGCGTCGCCCAAGAGCAAATCGGCCACGTCACGGCGCTGCTCGGCGAAATCTTCGGCGCCTCGCGGTTCGTAAAAACTTACAGCCTTGAGAAGCGCGAAACCGAACGCGCCAACGCCTCGTTCGAAGAGCAGCGCCGTCTCGGCATGAAGCTCGCGCACAATCGCGCCCGCAGCGAACCTTTGTTGGAAATCCTTGGCGGCGTTGCGCTGGCCGGCGTGCTCTACATCGCCGGCGTGCGCATCGCTGGCAATCTGATGACTCTCGGCGACCTCTTCGGCATGATCGGCGCTGTCGGCGTCGCCACGCCAGCGGCCCGCTCGATCAGCGGCTTCAACACGATGCTCAACGAAGCGCTCGCCGCGCTCGGCCGCATCTTCACGCTGATCGACGAACCCGAAACCATCAACGACAAGCTCGGCGCCAAGCCTCTGCACGTCGCCGCCGGCCGCATCGAATTCTCCGGCGTCGGTTTCAGCTACGGCGACGCGCCCGCGGTCACAGACGTGAGCTTTACGGTCGAACCCGGCGAAACCGTCGCCCTCGTCGGCCCCTCAGGCTCCGGCAAGTCCACCATCTTCAACCTGCTGCCGCGCCTTTATGACGTCACCCATGGCGCCGTGCGCGTTGACGGCCAGGACGTGCGCGACGTGCAAGTCGTCTCGCTCCGCAACTCGATCTCGCTCGTCGCGCAAGAAGCCGCTCTCTTCAACGACACGATCCGCAATAACATCGCTCTCGGGCGCGCCGGCGCCACGAACGCTGAGATCGAGGAAGCCGCGCGCAACGCCGCCGCACACAATTTCATCAGCGCCCTTCCAAACGGCTATGATTCGATGGCCGGCGAACGCGGCGGCAATCTGTCGGGGGGCGAGCGCCAGCGGATCGCGCTTGCCCGCGCCTTCCTTCGCGACGCGCCGATCCTGCTGCTCGACGAAGCCACCAGCGCGCTCGATGCGGCCAGCGAGGCGCAAGTGCAGGACGCACTAAAGCGCCTCTCTAAGGGTCGCACCGTGCTTGTCATCGCCCACCGCCTCGCGACCGTGCGCGATGCCGACCGCATCCTGGCGCTAGAGAATGGCCGCATCGTTGAAGTCGGCCGCCACGATGAACTCGTTGCAAAGGGCGGCCTCTACGCCCGCCTCTCGCGCCTCCAATTCCAAACCACGGAACAAGCGAGTTAAGCCGGAACAGATCGAAGCGGAGCGGGTTAGAAACGCCAGAGGGCGGGGTCATCAGGAGATTTAAAATCCATGTCCCGCTCACCGCACCTAGCTTTCGCCACAGCCATCGGCCTCGCCTTCGCCGCACCCGCTTTTGCGCAATCGCAGCCCGAAGAACGCGTCGTCACCTATGGCGATCTCAACTTGAACAGCGCCGCTGGCGCCGACGCTCTCATCCGCCGCATCGACAACGCGGCTGAACAAGTCTGCGGCGTAAACGATGGTCGCACCAACACCCGCCAAGCGCAGATCAACCGCGCGTGCGAAACCGAAACCACCGATAACGGCGTCTATGACACCAACCACCCCGTGGTGATCGCACGCTACGAAGGCTCAGGTTACGCCACCATCGAGGAAGGCGACGGGCCGTACTACGATCCGCGCCTCGATCCGACGTCCAGCCAATATGACGCGACAATCGACCCAGCCTCGCCCTACTACATCCCGCCGAAGTGATCGCCTCGAATAGGCGGCGGCCCAAAGCCGTCGCCTATTCGTCCAACACCGCGCGCACTTTGCGCGCAAGATCGTCGATTGAGTACGGCTTCAACAACAGCCGCGCGTCAGCATCCAGCACGCCGTTGTGGACGATGGCGTTCTGCGTATAGCCGGTAGTGTAAAGCACCTTCAGCTCCGGATAGCGCGTCTTCGCTTCATCCGCCAATTTCCGCCCGCTCATGCCTGGCATCACGATATCGGTGAACATCAGCGTCACCGCCGGCTTGTTTGCGAGCTTTTGCAACGCTTCTTCGCCGCTTGAAGCATGAACGACTGTGTATCCAAGCTCCCGCAGCGACGCGACGCTCAGATTGCGCACCCGCTCCTCATCCTCGACCACAAGCACGATCGTCGCGGCATCGCCCATCGGCAATTCGCTGCTGACAGGCTGCGCGATGTCCTCGGCGCGTTCTTCCATTTGCGTGCGCGGCAAATAGAGCTTTACCGTCGTGCCGACGCCTATCTCTGAGTAGATCGCGACGTGTCCGCCGCTCTGCTTCAGGAATCCATGCACATGCGCGAGCCCAAGGCCTGTGCCCTTGCCGACTTCCTTGGTGGTGAAGAACGGCTCAAACACCCGCGCCTTCACCTCAGGCGGCATGCCGCCGCCCGTATCGGTGATGGCGATCATCAAATGCTGGCCGGGGGTCACTTCTGCGTTAGCGGCCGCGTACGCTTTATCCAGGAACGCGTTCGACGTTTCGATCGTGAGCTTGCCGCCATCGGGCATCGCGTCGCGCGCATTGACACACACATTCAAGACCGCGTTCTCAAGTTCGCTTTGATCTGCGTGCACGCGCCACGCGCCGCCACCCAACACAACCTCAAGCGAAATGTTCTCGCCCAACATCCGATGCAGCAGATCCGACATGCCGCCAATGACGCGGTTCGCGTCCAGCACTTGCGGTTGCAACGGTTGGCGGCGCGCAAACGCCAGCAGGCGGCTGGTCAACGTCGCGGCCCGGCGCGCGCCGTCCATTGCTGCATCAGTGAAGCGCGCGATATCCGTCTCGCCGCGCGCCAGCCGCCGCTGCGCCAATTGCAGTGCGCTGATGATCACCGCCAGCATGTTGTTGAAGTCGTGCGCGACGCCGCCTGTCAGTTGGCCAATAGCTTCCATCTTCTGCATCTGGCGGACTTTCGCCTCCGCCTGCTCGCGCGCACCCATCTCTTGCAGCACGCGCTCATGCGAGCTCCGCGCCTCATCACGCGATTGCCGCAACTCACTCATCGCATTGCGCACGGTGACGACGAGCAATGCGCCAATCCCGAGCAACAGTAAGCCGGCCATCAGGATCACAAAGCGC
>JBEBHI010000327.1:0-1713 GCA_040080935.1 Terricaulis sp. | reverse complement strand
GCTGTGAACAGCGTTGCCGCTTAGCCGCACACAGCACAATTGTGTCGCCGATTGGCGACAGGTAGTGTGGCGATGTGCAAAGCGCTGGCGGAGAGGGAGTCCGCCCAATGGCGTTGTTCGCCACCATCCGCGACCATCCGCACATGTCGCTTTTTTCTGCGTCGCATAAGCTCAAATCCATCGAAATGGCATCCGCGCTCGTTCGTTGCCGGGCGTCGCCTTTCGATGCATATTGGGGGAAACGATGGGGGAAGCGGAAAGGCCGTTTCCCTCTTCCCAGAGGCGGCTGCGATGGCGCGAAACGGGCTCACGGATCGGATGGTCAAACAGGCGCGCAAGCCGGGCGTGTTGATCGATGGCGCCGGCCTTCGCCTGCGCGTGACGGTCAATCCGAACACAAACGAAGTACGCAAATCCTGGGTGCTGCGGGTGACGGTGAAGGGCGGGCCGGTCCGCGAGATCGGCCTGGGCTCGGCCGGTGACATCGCACTTGCGGAAGCGCGCCGGCGCGCCACAGAGGCTCGGAAGCTCGCTCGTGATGGCGTTGACCCAATCGCCGCGCGCGATGCCGAACGCGCCCAACGCGCCCTAGAGGCGGCGCGTGCAATGACGTTTCAGCAGTGCGCGGAAGCCCTAATCGCTTCGCATGAGGCGGCGTGGAAGAATGCTAAGCACCGCCAGCAATGGGCGAACACGCTTAAGACCTACGTCTATCCCGTGTTCGGCGATCTTCCGGTCCAAGCTATTGATGTGAGCTTGGTCATGAAGGCGATTGAGCCGATCTGGCAAACCAAGACGGAAACCGCAAGCCGCGTGCGCCAGCGTATTGAGTCGGTGCTCGATTGGGCTGCCGTGCGCGGGTATCGCCAGGGCGAAAACCCGGCGCGCTGGCGCGGCTACCTCGAACGAGCGCTCCCCGCTCGCGCCAAGATTCAGAAGGTCAAGCATCACGCCGCCCTGCCCTTCGCCGATCTGCCGGGGTTTATGGCCGAGCTGCGGGCCATGAGTGGCGACAGCGCGCGCGCGCTAGAATTTGCGATCCTGACCGCGACACGCACGAACGAGACGCTGAAAGCACGCTGGTCCGAGATCGACCTCAAGGCCAAAGTCTGGACCATTCCCGGCGAGCGCATGAAGGCAGGCCGCGAGCATCGGGTGCCGTTGTCGGCGGCGGCGATTGTCGTGCTGGAAACCATGCGCAAGGCGCACCCCAAGAGCGAATGGGTGTTTCCCGGCGCTTCGGCGCGCACTGACCGTGAACCAACGCTCTCTTCTATGGCGCTGCTGATGACGCTGCGGCGCATGAAGCGCACCGGCCTCACGGCGCACGGTTTTCGTTCGACGTTTCGCGATTGGGCCGGCGAGATGACCAACTTCCCGCGAGAGGTCGCCGAGCAAGCGCTGGCGCACACGCTCAAAGACAAAACCGAGGCAGCCTACCGACGTGGCGACGCGCTTGAAAAGCGGCGCCGACTCATGGACGCTTGGGGTACTTTTTGTGCGGCGTCACGCGCGAGCGCAAAGATCGTGCAAATCCGAAAGTCGAAGGGCTAGTTTCGGCACGTAACGCGACATTCCTGTCTTTTACGCGACCGGCAGAAATTCGCCGAAAAGGGTCACTCGGTCCAGTGCACTCGAGCACGCAGGCCGCCGAGCGGCGATCGGTCGAGTGAGAGCGCACCTCCGCTCAGTTCCGCGACATCGCGCGCGATG
>JBEBHI010000178.1:0-6688 GCA_040080935.1 Terricaulis sp. | reverse complement strand
CCGTCGACGGGTAAGAGCACGCCGGTGATGTATTTGGCTTCGTCGGAGGCGAGGAAGAGGGCGGCGTTGGCGGTGTCCCAGGCGTCGCCCATGGCGGCGTTGAGCGGGACTTGCGCGGCGCGTTTGGCGCGGAGGGTTTCGATGTCGATGCCTTGCGCGGCAGAATGGCCGGCGATCGCCATCGGCGTGTCCATCAGGCCGGGGAGAATGGCGTTGCAGCGCACGCCGTGTTTGGCGTTGGCGAGAGCGACCGAGATGGTCAGCCGATTGAGCGCGGCTTTCGAGACTTCGTAAGCGATCATGCCGGAGCCTGCGAGCGAGGCGAGCGAGGAGATGTTCACGATCGCGCCTTTGCTTTCGCGCAGCGCTGGCGTTGCGGCTTTGATGGTGAGCCAGGCGCCTTTGAGGTTGACGCTCATGATGCGGTCGAATGCGGCTTCGGCGGCGAGGTGCGCGGGACCATCGCCGCCGCCGCCAATGCCGACATTGTTGATGAGAATGTCGACGCCGCCGAAGCGGGCGTTGGCCTCAGCGATGATGGCGGCGCAGGCTTCGGCGCTGGTGATGTCGGCTTCGAAGGATGCGCCGTTGATCTCGTTGGCGGTAGCTTCAGCGCGTTCGCCGATGCGATCGACGCAGAGCACGCGCGCGCCTTCTCTTGCGAACAAAGTCGCGATGGCGCGGCCGTTGCCGATGGTGTCGCCCGGTGTTTGTCCTGCGCCGACGACGATGGCGCGTTTGCCTGCAAGCCTCATGAGCGCGAGGCTACTACGCGAACACGACGCCTGTCAGCACAGCCGCATAGTGCACGCCGGCGGCGGCCATGACGAAGGTGTGCCAGATGGCGCGGCGGAAGGGCAGCTTTTCCGAGACGTAGAACGGGATGCCTGCGACGTAGAGCAGGCCGCCGACTGAAAGCAGGATGACGCCGGGCAGCGGCACAGTTTGCACCAGCGGGCCGAACGCGGCGAAGATCATGGCGCCGAGTGCAACGTAGAAGACGAGCCACAGACGCTTGCCGATGCCAGGCAGGAAGAGTTTGCCGGCGGCGCCGAGCAGCGCGAGCACCCACACAATAGTCGTCATCGAGATCGCCCATGCGCCATCGAAGCGGATGGTGGTGAAGGGCGTGTACGAGCCGGCGATCATCAAGAAGATGGCGGCGTGATCGAAGCGGCGCAGCAGTGCTTTACGCGCGGGCGTTTCGGTCATGTTGTAGGCCATCGAGCAGCCGACCATTGTCATCACGCAGACGCCGTAAACGGCAACGGCGCTCGCCATGCCGAGACCGCCTTGCCAGATCGCGAGACCCAGCGCCGTGCCCACGGCGAAGGTGAGCAGAACGGCGGCGACGCCATGCACCCAGCCGTCGACCAGCTTTTCGAGACGGGTGGGGTAGTGGAGCTTGGGGAGGATGTCGGAGAGGGTCATTCGTTGAAAACAATGGCTTGTTTGAAGTGATTTGTCGTGGGCCTTCGCTCTGACAGTTTGCGACGGTTTCTTACGCTACCCAGCCGACCTAAGGTGCCTGCATGAAGAATCGTATGGATCGCCGGGTTTTCGTTGCGGCTTTGCTCGCGGCGGGGCCGGCGTTTGCGCAGCGGCCTCTGCTGGACGGGTTGACGCAGGGCGACGCGAGCCGTGGGATCAAGGAAGCGCTGTCGCTGGCGTCGATGAACGCGACGACCCGGTTGGCGCAGCCGAACGGGTTCTGGGGCAACCAACAGGTGCGCATCCCGTTGCCGGGCGTGCTGGGGCAAACGCAGCGGACGTTGAGCCGGATGCGGATGTCGGCGCCGCTGGATCAGTTGCAGGAAAATCTGAACCACGCCGCCGAGAGCGTGATGCCGCAAGCGGCGACGTTGTTCACGAACGCGGTGCGCACAATCACGATAGCAGATGCGATCGATATCGTGCGCGGCGGCGACAACAGCGCAACCACCTATTTGCGGGGGCGCACCGAAACGCGGCTCACCTCATTGCTGCGCCCGCCGATGACGACGGCGCTGACTCAATCCGGCGCGTTCACTTTGATGCGCACGGCGCTGCGCGAGGTTGGGATGTCGAGCATGACGACTGACCTGCGGACGGAGGTCATTAACTTTTCAACGACGAAGGCGCTCGACGGCTGCTTCTATTTTATCGCCGAAGAAGAACGCGCCATCCGCCGCGATCCATGGCGGCGAACCAGCGATATCTTGCGCCGCGTCTTCGGCTAGGCGGCTTGACCTTGGCGCTTTCCTCGCCATGGTCACGCGCCGTGAGTGAAGCTTCCGAAACTTTCCGCCGCGTCTCGTTCGAAGTTCCCGGCGGACGCATGGCCGGGATTGCGTTTGGCGCCGAGACGGCGACGCCGGACATCGTGTTCATTCACGCGACTGGTTTTAACGCGCGCACGTATCGTACGCTGCTGCAGCCGCTGGGCGAACGCTTTCATGTGCTGGCGCTGGATATGCGCGGGCACGGTCTGACAACGCTGCCGCATAAGCTGCTCAGCTACACGTCGTGGAAGCGCCACCGCGATGATCTCATCGCGGTGCTCGAGCATTTCACGGCGCCGGTGACGCTCGCCGGCCATTCAATGGGCGCGACGATCAGTTTGTTGACCGCGGGCGTGCGGACGGATTTGGTCAATGGCCTAGCATTGCTGGAGCCGGTGATTTTGCCGGCAGCCGGGTATGCTTTCTTTCAGTTGCCGCTTGCGCCGCAGCTTAATCGCATGGCGATGCCGCTTGCCGTGGGCGCCGCAAGACGGCGCGATGCGTTCGCGAGCCGCGAGGAGGCAGTCGCGGCGTTCACGGCGCGCGGGATTTTCAAGACGTTTCCGGCTGAGGTGACCGCTGACTATGTCGGCGATGGTTTGGTGGAAGACGGCAAGGGCGGGTTCAAGCTCGCATGCGCGCCGGCGTTTGAGGCGGCGACGTACACGGCGCAGCGGCACGATCCGTGGGGTGCGCTGCGCAATGTGACGGATCCGTTGGTCCTGCTACGCGCGGAGAAGGGCTCGACGATCTCCGAAGCAGCGATGCATCGTGTGGCGTCGATCAAGGCCGATGCGCGTGTCGCGACAGTCGAGGGCGCGGGGCATATGCTGCCGATGGAGCGGCCAGATCGCGCGCGTGCAGCCATCGAGAGCGCCGCATTGATGGCGCGCCAGGGGCGGAAGTTTCATGACGCGTTGGTGCAGTAGCGTTTAAACGCTGAGGCCAGGCACGATCAGCTTTGCAACGCGAGCGCGGGCTTCGTCGTTTGGCGTAATGGCTTTGCGTGTCGCGGTGTCGAAGGTTAGCGCGACGACTTCCATGCTGGCCCAGGCGGCGCCGGTTTCTGGGTCGAGGATCCAGTGGACGATGCGCAGGGTCTTCTCGCCAATCTCGACAATGCCGGAGTGAATCTCGATCAACTCGCCGGCGCGGGGAAATTTGCGGAACACAAAACGCGCTTCGACGACGGCGCCTGCAGGTTGCACGCCATCGACGGCGGCGGCTTGGCGCCACGGCGCGAGCAGATTGGGTGCGCTGTCGGAGATGCGGCCGACGAAGTGCTCGCCGCGAAAGCGTCCGTGCGCGTCACACTGATCGGGCTGGACGAGGGCGCCGCCGATACGCTTGGCGCCGAGCGTGGCGGCGTTAGCTAGAGACACTTCAGCGGGCGCGACGCTGGTGTCGATCGAGCGTGGCTTGGCGTGGTCAGGCAGTTTGCACTTGAGGCGCTTGGCGGCGGCTTTGGTGCGCTCGGACCACGGAAAGCTGCGCAGGCCGCGGGTTTCAACGTGGCGGACTTTGAAGGTGAAGGCTGTGCCGGGCGCGCCGTCGTGATGGCGCATGTCGAGGCATAGCGTGGCTTCGCTTTCGCTGATATCAACAACGCCGCCGTGCATCACCAAAGGCGCGCCGGGGCGGGCTTCTTTGATGAAACGCATATGCGCTTCTTGCGCGATCAGGGTTGAGCCGGCGGATTCCGCAAACGCGCGCGGCAGTTCAAGCGCGCGGGCCATGTGTGCGAGGCCGACGAAGGCGCGCTCGAGATGGAAGCGGATGTTGAGATGACCGCCGTCGTCGCATTCCCAGGTGTTGACGCTGCCCTGGTAGAGCGGCCCGGGCAGGGGCGCCGGATGGCTCATGCTGCTTGCTGGCACTTGGCGCAGAGTCCGCTGGCTTCGATCATGGTGCGGCGAATGGTGAAGCCGTCTTTCTTGGCGGCGTCAGCGAGATCGATGAGCGCGTGACCGGCGTCGAACTCTTCAGCGCCGCCGCACTTTTCGCAGATGAGGAAGATGGTCGAGCGCTCGCAGGCGCCGACATCGCAAGCCATGAACGCGTTCAAGCTTTCGATGCGATGCGCGAGGCCCATGCGCACGAGAAAATCCAGCGCGCGATAAACAGTCGGCGGCTTGGCGGATTTGTCCGCGTCGATCAGCGGCAAGAGGTCGTAGGCTTTCGCTGGCCCATGTTGATCGAGCAGCAATTCGAGCACGCGTTTGCGCAGCGGCGTGAAGGTCTCGCCGGCTTCGGCGCAGCGTTTCTCGGCTTCCGAGATTTGCGCAGTGTGATCGTGCGCGTGATTGGGGGCGTGAGCCATGGTCTCGATATCGCAGGGTGTGGGGTTCGCGGAAAGATGGGGACCGCGCGAGGGCTTTTTGAGATCGGGCGCGGAATAGAACTTTACAAGAACAAATGAGTCGCGTATCACTTTGGAACATACACAGAACAATGTAGTCCATTGACGGGGGCGTCCGATGACCGAAGCAATTTTCCGTGGAATTTCAGGCCGCTTGCACCGTTTCAGCGTGCATCGCCCGCATGAGCAATTCGCCGGCGCGCCGGCTGTGTACTGCTTCGCGCGCCCTGGCCCTGGCGGCCGCGGTTGGACCCCGTTGTTCCTGTCGCGGACCGGCAATTTGCAGAAGCGCTTGGCCAGCCACGAACAATGGCCGGAAGCCCAATTGCTCGGCGCGACGCATGTGCTGATCCATCAGACGGATGAGCGCGATGCACGCGAATACGTCGAGGCTGATCTGGCGACCGCGCTGAAGCCGGCAATGAATGGTCCGTTCCTGGACGCTGAGCTGACGGAAGCTGCGGAAGAGACCGGCGTACGGCTGGTTTGGGCGGCTTAGGGCATCCTAACCCCTCCCCCTTGTGGGGAGGGGAGAAGTTGGTGCTAGCGCCTCACGCCTGGCTGCGCATTTTCCGCGGTTGGCAGTGCGGCTGCGCTCTGGGCTGTGCGGGCGAGTTGGAGGAATTCGGCGCGCCAGCCGAATTCGTCTTGGCCGCGGGCGCTTTGGGCGAGGCGGATGACGTCGTCGTAGCCGAAGCCCTGACGCAGGAATTGGTCGTGGCGCAGGAGTTGGCCGTAGCCAGCCACTGCCGCCGCCCAACGTGTGGATTCCGGCGCTTGAGCGATGTTGGCGACGAAATCGCGTTGCGTGATCGGGCGTTCAATCAAGCGTGACGTGTCTTGGCCCGGCAGTTTGTAGCGAATGCGCAGGAAGGCGAGTTCGCTTGCGGTTGAGGGCGCAGCGCCTTCGCGTTGATAGCGCAGCGGATCGTTGAAGGTGGCGCCGCCGACTGGGACGATCTCGTAGATCGCGGTGACGGCGTGGCCGGCGCCGATCTCGCCAGCATCGACGCGATCGTTGTTGAAGTCCTCGCGGTTCAACATGCGGGTTTCGTAGCCGATGAGGCGATATTCGGCGACGCGGGCGGGATTGAACTCGACTTGGATCTTCACGTCGTTGGCGATCGTGAACATGTTCGAGGCCATCTCGTCGCGCAGCACGCGGCGCGCTTCGTTAAGCGTGTCGATGTAGGCGGCGTTGCCGTTGCCGTTCTGCGCCAGGGTTTGCATCAGCGCGTCGTTGTAATTGCCGCTGCCGAAGCCGAGCACCGAGAGATAGATGCCGGTGTCGCGCTTGCGCTCGACGAAGTCTTCCAGCTCTTCGGGGTCGTTGATGCCGACGTTGAAGTCGCCGTCAGTGGCGATGATGACGCGGTTGACCGAATTGCGGGTGAAGTTTTGTTCGGCCAGCGAATAAGCGAGACGCAAGCCTTCGCCACCGGCAGTCGAGCCGCCAGCGTGGAGATTTTCCAAGGCGGCGATGATGCGCCCGCGTTCGTTGCCGGCGGTTGGCGCGAGCACTGCGCCTGCGGCACCGGCATAGACCACGATCGAGACGTGATCGCGTGCGTTCAGCTGCTCAACCAGCATGCGCATGCTTTGGATAACAAGCGGCAGCTTGTTGGCTTCGCCCATCGAACCAGACACGTCGAGCAGAAGCGTGAGGTTCAAAGGCGGGCGTTCGCGCGGGATGATGTTGTAGCCTTGCAGGCCGATGTGCACGAGTTGGCGCCCTTCCGCCCATGGCGACGGCGTCACCGTAACGTTGGTGGAGAAGGGTTCTTCGCGCGATTGCGGCAGCGGATAATCGTAGCGGAAATAGTTGATGAGCTCTTCAGTGCGCACGGCGTCCTGCGGCGGCAGGCGGCCTTCGTTCAAAAACCTGCGCGTGTTAGCGTAGGACGCGCTGTCGACGTCGATCGAGAACGTCGAGACTGGGTCTTCGGCAACCAAGTGGATCGGATTGACGTCGACGTCTTCATAGTTTTCGCGATCGATATCGCCCGGCATCGGTTGCGGCGCGGTTTGCGCGTAGTTGCCGATAACACCGCCGATCGCGGCGCGTGAG
>JBEBHI010000177.1:0-6688 GCA_040080935.1 Terricaulis sp. | reverse complement strand
TTCCATGCAGATCACAGGCCCTCTTTGTCGCGCTGCACGCGCCTTGGTCCAATGGCCTCGCGCGCAACTGGCGTCTGAGAGCGGCGTGAAGGCGAAGAAGATTCGCGCGTTCGAGACAGGCGACGTCGATCCAGGCGACAAAGCCAGGGCAGCGCTTCAACGCGCACTGGAAGTCGCAGGCGCTGTATTTCTAGACGAAGACGATCTTGGGGCCGGCGTGCGTCTGCGCTTTACGCGCCGCGACGTGAAGCAGCTGCGCCGCCTGGAAGGCGAAGGCGGCTCTGTCGGCGAGGACGACGTTTAGTCGGGGAGTTCGAACGTAACTTCAGCCCCGTTCTCGCAGCGCTGCATCGACGCCATGTTGTCGGGAGCGCATGTACGCCGCGTCGTCAACAACGCCGGCTCGCGGCCCGGCGCCGCGATGATGTATTCCGAATACGTTTCATAATCGGCTTGAAAGTTCACGTCGGCGCCAGCGTCGCGCAGTGCATCGAGGACGTCCAAGTTTGTGAACGTCGAATATTCGAACGAAAGTGACGTCACTTTCTCATCATCGCCAAACACCGAGGCACTCACCTGCCCGCCCGCCTCATCGAGCCACCCATTGCGACGCACGATCGCATCGGTCGCGCGATCGCGCGGGTCCGGCTCGAAGATGTGCCAATGAATGAGACGGGAAATCCGGATGCTGGTGGCGTCCCAACGGTAGCCGTAGTCGCGATACTGGCTCTCGGACAATGATTGGATGATCGCGTTTGCCGTAGCACGCACGATTGGCGTTTCGCTCCGATCGATGCGTCCGTCTTGCGCGTACGCGCACGATGGCAAGATGGCCAGCGCAAGTGCCGCGAGCACAGCGCGTGGCATCAGAACTTACCGTAGCCGCCATCAATGACGAGCGAGTCGCCGTTGTGGAAGCTCGATGCGTCGCTCGCCAGATACACAGCAGCGCCGCCGAATTCCTCCGGCTTGCCCCAACGCCGATACGGCACGCGGCCGATGACGTTCTTCGTGAACACATCGTTTTCCTGCGCGGCGCCGGTCATGTCCGTCGCGATCCAGCCTGGCAGGATTGAATTGGCGCGCACGCCGTAGCGCGCAAACTCAACCGCGACGCCATTCGTCACCGCGATCACGGCGGCCTTCGTCGCGCTATAATCTTCGTTGCGCGGGGAGCCCCAGATCGCGCCCATGCTGGCGATGGTGACGATCGACCCGCCCGGATCGCCGGCTTCGGCCCGCGCCTTCATGTGGCGGCAGCATTCGCGCAACGTCCACACGACGCCGTCAAGATTGATCGACATGACGCGCCGATAGTCGTCGCCGCCAATATCGAGGAACGACTTCCAGCGGTTCGACACACCGGCATTGGCAAAGCAGGAATCAATGCGGCCGAAGTCTCTGAGCGTAGCTTCAACACCAGCGACGATGTTTTCTTCTTTGGACACATCCACGATGCGCGCGTTCACCTTTGTGCCATGCGATTTCAGCTGCCCCAGCGCGCGCGCGTTTTTCTCAGCGTTCGTCCCCCAAATTTCGACGTTGGCGCCAGCTTGCGCCAACGCATCCGCCATACCAAGGCCAATGCCGCCATTGCCGCCCGTGACAAGCGCAACACGGCCAGTGAGATCGAAGGGTTTGTAGGTCATGATTGCACACTAGGTCTCAGGTCGGGGCGATGTCGATAAATCTCCTCGACCAAATGTGCGTATCCGGCATAGGTGGTACCAAAGTAGATGCGACGTCCATCGGTCGCTTCGACAAACAGCGAGCCGGTCCAGGACGCCGCAATTCTGCTTACTTCCGTCCAAGCTATGCTCTGCTGTCGCGGTGCCAGGAGCGTCGAATTCGGACCCGTGATGCCGATCTGATCGCAGGAAACCACAAAGACTGATCGAAGCATGTTTGTGAGAAACGCGCCGCCCAGCGCGAAGCCTATCGCGAGGCCTAACGGCAGCAACACTCCACTTGTCACAAAGCCGTACAAGCAAAACGCGGCCATAGCGAAGCAGAGCAATCCCACCGCCGGTATGAGCAATGTGGGCCGTACCGCGAGGCCTGCATCGTTGCGTACTTTCGGTTTGGCCTTCGCGAGCAAAAAGGTGGCGATTCCAATTGCGAAAAAAATCGCGATGCCGCTGATCTGGCTGCTCGACATGTCGCCACCGCACCGTGTCTTTACAAAAACGAATAGGGGTCGACGTCGATCTGCACGCGGACGGAGCTGTGGAGCTTCACGCGGCCAGACCAGGCGGCCAAAAACGCGCTGACGTCTACGCCGCGATTGGCGCGAACCAAGAAGCGGTGGCGATACATGCCGCGAATGACGCTGAGCGGCGCTGGCGCCGGGCCCCAGAGATCGAGGCCTTCAACGTGCGGCGCTTTCTCGCCGAGCGCCTTGGCGGCATCGATGGCGATCTTCTCGTTCGGCGCGGAGACGATGACCGCGGCAAGCCTGCCGTACGGTGGCATACCAGCGGCTTCACGCTCGGCGACTTCGGCGGCGAAGAAGGCGTCGCGATCTTGTGCGGCTAGAGCTTGCATCACCGGCTCGTGCGGCGCGTAAGTTTGGATAAGCGCCCTGCCCGGCTTCTCGTGACGGCCGGCGCGGCCCGCGACTTGGCTGACAAGCTGGAACGTGCGTTCTCCGGCGCGAAGATCGCCGCCCTTGAGACCAAGGTCCGCATCAACGACGCCGACGAACGTGAGGTTCGGGAAGTTGTGACCCTTCGCGACGATCTGCGTGCCGATCAGAATGTCGATCTCGTTATTCTCCATCCGCGCCACCAATTCGCGCACGGCGTCGCCGTTGGGCGTGGTGTCGGAGGAGAAGATCTCGACGCGCGCGTTCGGAAAGCTATCGCGCACTTCCTCTTCAATGCGCTCAACGCCGGGGCCGATCGACGTGAATGCATCAACCGCTTTGCACTCGGGGCATTCTTTCGGCTTCGGGATCGAGAAACCGGTGAGGTGGCAGACGAGACGGCCCGAGTAGCGGTGCTCCACCAACCATGAATCGCTGTCTGGCGAGCGCATGCGGTGGCCGCAAGCGCGGCAGAGCGTGAGCGGCGCATAACCGCGGCGGTTCATGTAGAAGAGCGATTGCTCGCCGCGGAGCAGCGCTTGCGCGGCGCCGGTGATGAGTTTCGGCGAGAGCCAACGCCCCTTTTCGGGCGGATCGAGCTTGAGATCGATCAGCTCGACGTCCGGCAACTCGGCGGCGCCGTGACGCGATGGCAGCTGTACGTGCGCGTAGCGGCCAGCTTGGGCGTTCACGAGCGTCTCAAGCGACGGCGTGGCGCTGGCGAGAACCACCATGCAATCGCCGAGCTTGGCACGGGCGACGGCCATGTCGCGCGCCTGGTAGATGACGCCCTCTTCCTGTTTGTAGGAAGGGTCGTGCTCTTCGTCGATGACGATGAGGCGCAGGTTCGGATACGGCAAGAAAAGCGCCGATCGCGCGCCAACGATGAGCCGCGCGCGGCCGGCTGCAATTTCGCGCCAAGCGCGGCGGCGTGCTTTTTGCTGAATGGCGGAATGCCACTCCACTGGCTTCACGCCAAATCGTGCCTCGAAGCGGCTCATCGCCGCTTGCGTCAGCGCGATTTCTGGGAGCAGCACGAGCACTTGCGCGTTCGGCGCTTCCTTCAACGCTTCGGCGGCGGCTTCGAGATAAACTTCGGTTTTGCCCGAGCCGGTGACGCCGTCGAGCAGCGCGACATGGAATTTGCGTTCGCGTACTGAAGCGCAAAGCTCCTCGGCGGCAGCGAGCTGAATAGCGGAGAGGTTTTTCCCGCTCAGCGCGAGGTCGGGATTTGGGAATGGCGGGTCTTCGCTGATCTCCAGCTTCACCAGCGCACCGCAATCAACGAGGCCCTTCACGACAGCCGAAGATGTCTCCGCACGGCGCGAGAGTTCGGCGGCGCTGACATGCTCCTTCGCTGCTTCTTCCATCACGCGGCGGCGTGCGTCGGTGAGCTTCGGTGGTTGTTCGCCGCTTGGCGCGAGAACGGTGTGGGTCGGCGGCGGGAAGAGCGCTTCGGGCGCGCGCACGACCATACGCGAAAGATCGCCTGGCGGACGAACGACGTACTTGGCCGCCCATTCTACGAACGCGCGGCTGATCTCGGGCACTGGCGTGCCGGGTAGCACCTCTTCGATCGCCTTCAGGTTCGCCGCGCCGGGGTGATTGCGTTCGACGCCCCAGACGATTCCGCGCACGAGGCGCGAGCCTATCGGCGCGATGACATGCTGGCCCGGCTGAATCTGCAGCGACGATGCTGCCCGGTAGTCGAACGGTTCGGGCAACGGCAGTGGGAAAAGAACCGCGACCTTGTCCTGCGTATCGGCTGCATACTCCGCACCGTCCTCTGCCACCGAGAAAAGCGGACCGAGCGGGGGCGTGCTGCGCGTGCGCTTCAGCGCATCCAGGGCGCGACGGCGGGCGGTTGAACTCATTACCCCTGAATCTAGGGGCTCCAAGGATTCGGTGGAAGCGCCAGTTGTTGCGCAGCTGTTACTGAACGGCTCTTTACTTTCCTTACTGACCCGTTCTTAGGCACGAAGCGCGACCCTGGGTCGCCATGTTCGCGAAACTCTTGTCTCGGTTGGTGCCGCTCCCGGCGAGTGCGCACGACCATTTGTTCACGACGTTCGCGCCGGACGGCGCGCCGCCATCCGTGTTGAACACGATCTACCACCAGTATCGCGACGCGATGCCGGATGAGGTCGTGCCACCGCAGCATCTGCACTACCGCGTACTGGTGGATCGCATAATCGGCCGCAACTGGCGGCGGCTTGATGGAGTCGAGCTCCGGCGTGTTAGTTCGGCCTATGTGTGCTGCTTCGAACGCGCCGAGGCGTTCGAGTTTCAGCTGGCGCTGTGGCGCGTCGATCCGGAGTTTCGCCGGCTGTTATGCGGAACGCGCGAGCAACTGATCACCGAGCTTATGCCTTTGGCGGCGGCGGAGAGCGCGCGGCGTGCGCACTATTCCAGATGGAAAGAGTGCCTCGCCGCGCCGCTCGACCTCGAGGCTGAAACGCTGCTTGGGCTGATTGAACAGATGAGCCCGGACGATTGGCACGAGATCGCACTCACGTGGGACTGGAATTGGGGCACGTCCGAGCTGGAGTGGATCACCAAGCAGAGAGAGTGCGACCGGGCGACGGCCGTGTTCGTGCTGTGCTCAGGCTCCCCCGGCGATGTCGCCCGCCAACGCGCGCGGCGAGACGAGGATGAGATCGCGCCGTTCATCCGCGATCTGGCCGCTCGGGTTGAAGGTGGGTTCTATCAGAACGCCGCGTTCGGCCTTGCTTTGCCGATGCGCCAGCGGCTTGCGTTCGAAGCGGAGCTGGTGACGGCGCGGGCAACTGGCACTAGCCCCTGGCAGATTCCAACTGAGCTGATCTCGTACGAGGGCCCGCGTCCGCATGAGCCGCGATACGCGGTGAGCGATGGGCGAGCGCACTTTGCGTACAGCTTTTGGCTTCAGCATCTCGCGCCGGGTCGCAATCGTTAAACAGACCTCAATAGCCGCGCGCGCAACTTGCTTGGCATGAGTGCTGCCACCGCCCTGCTCGCACAATGGACCGCGCATCTGCGCGATGAGCGCCGTTTCTCGGACAATTCCGTTGCAGCCTACGAACGCGATGTTGCTGCGTTTCTGGGCTTTCTGAGCGGGCATTTGGGCGGCGCACCGAGCGCGAAGGATCTGGCGGAGCTGGAGCCGCGCGATCTCCGCGCCTATCTCGCGCATCGCCGGCAAGGGCCGGATGCGCTTGCAGACCGCTCGATTTCGCGCGCGCTAGCGGCCATTCGCAGTTTCTATCGTTATCTTGAACGGCGTCACGGCGTGAAGAATGCGCGGCTTGCGCTGGTGCGCGGGCCGAAGCTCAAGCGTTCGCTGCCGCGACCCGTTTCGGAGGGCGCGGCGCGGACTCTTATTGCGGAGGCGATGGCCTCCGGATCGGACGAATGGCAGGGCGCGCGCGATGCGGCGCTACTCACATTGCTCTACGCGGCAGGGCTTCGGATCAGCGAGGCGTTGGCTCTAACGGGCGGCGATCTGCCTTTGCCGGACGTGCTTCGCGTGCAGGGCAAAGGCGGCAAAGGGCGTGTTGTGCCTTTGCTCTCGCAAGCGCGAGAGGCCGTCGCGCATTACGTCGAGATGTGCCCTTACACAATAGATGAGGACGCGCCGCTCTTCCGTGCCAGCCGCGGCGGAGCGTTCTCTCCGCGCATGGCTCAGGCGCTGATGGAGCGTTTGCGCATGGCGTTGGGCTTACCTTCGAGCGCCACGCCGCACGCTCTGCGGCATGCGTTCGCAACACATTTGCTCGCGAACGGCGCCGATCTGCGCGCCATCCAAGACCTGCTCGGACACGAATCGCTGTCGACGACTCAGACCTACACGAGCGTCGAAGCGCAAAAAATTTTGCAGGCGTATCGTCGCGCGCATCCGCGTTCGTGATCAGTTTTGCACACGCGCACCACGCTGCACGCCTTTGTTTTCAAGGCTCGTAGAGTTTTCGCGTAGTCATCGCGAAGAGAAAAAACGCGGAGGCAGAAAAATGCACGCGATGACTTGCAGAAACTACTTGCAAACCAAATTCAGCGAGAAAAAGCGCCGGAGAGTCAACCAACTCCCGTCCAACACGACCAAACAAAACGAATGAGGAAAATGACCAT
>JBEBHI010000176.1:0-6688 GCA_040080935.1 Terricaulis sp. | reverse complement strand
CGCGCCGTGCGGCCAGGCCCGCCAGTCGGTCAGGAGCTTCGCCGCGTCGCGGTTCGCTTCAGCCACCACCAGTTTGTCGGGCGAACGATCGCCCATCTGGAACTCAAACAGGCGTGGCTGCTCGCTCACCGGCGGCGCTACCTCGCCGCTACGCGCAGCGTCGGGCCATTCGCCGTATCCGCGAGGTTTACGCCGCGGCGCTGGAGTTCAGCGTTGAGCTGGTTGCGGTCGCCCACGAACGAGAAGGAGACGAGCGCGCCCTGCCGGCCAACCGCCTCGATGCGGATTTCCGAGATCAGGGTTTGCGCCGTGCCTTCGAGCGCGTCCTTGATCTGCTCCCATTGCGCTTGGCTGGTATAGAGCGCCGACGCGTTGATGCGTGCGCGCTGCCCGGCGCCCGTAGCGACGCGGCCTTTCCAATCGTTCTGCAGCCGCGTGCTCGCTTGTTCAGCAAGCGACGAGAGCGCAGCGCGCAGGGCCGATGGATCTTCGCTCGCGATGCGGGCGGTAACTTCGCCACGTTGCTGCGTGGCGGTGGCGTTGACCTCAACGAGCGTCGCAGTAGCCGTTGAACCCTGCACGCGCAAAACTGCATAAAGTGCGGAAGCGGCGGCTGAAGCTTGCGCGAACGGTTGCGCGGTCTGCCAGGCGGGCGCGCCTTGCAACATCGCGGGCGCGACGGCCAGCGGCACAAGCTCATCGCTGAAACCGCCATTGGCCCACGCGTCGCGCCAAGCCGTCGCTGTTTCCTCTGCTGTGCCGTCCACAACCAGCGGCGCCACAAGCACGGGCGAGGTGCGTGTATCGACAACAGTCAGATTGAACTGGCGCAGCAGCGTGCGCACGCCTGACGGATCAAAGCGCACGGTGAGGCGGCCGATGTAGCGGGTGCCCGAGCGGCGCTCCTCTTCGACGTCGACGCTGGAGACCAGGCGCTCAAGCGTGGCAGGTTCGACCTGCGGCACGCCGCGCGCGTTGAGTTCATCCGGAATGGTGAGGCGGCGGACGAGTCGCTCGAACCCTGCCCGCTGCGCCGCGGCGAACCCGGCTTGTTGCGCAGCCGCAGCGTTCGCAGCTGTTTCATCCACACGAACGCCGCCCACGACGTAGACATTGTCGCGCCCCTGGGCGCTTGCCGCCCCTGGCGCGAACGCGCACAAGGCGGCAAGAAAAACAGCGGCAACCGCTGCCAAAGGCGTGAACTTCATTACTAAACCTCGGTGTCGGGAGACCCTACCCGGCGCGGAATCGCCTATCAATGTGGCGGCTTCTGGACTCATCACGTGACCAATACCCCGGGAACTAACGGCCTTACCTATCGTGACGCAGGTGTGGATATCGACGAAGGCGAGCGCCTAGTCGATCTCATCAAGCCGGCTGCGAAATCCACAGCCCGCCCTGGCGCGGACGGGTCTTTGGGCGGATTCGCCGGAGCCTTCGACCCGAAAGCGGCTGGCTTCAAGGATCCGATCTTCCTGGCGACCACGGATGGCGTCGGCACCAAGCTCAAGATCGCGATCGAAAGCGGACGCCACGAGACGGTCGGCATCGACCTGGTCGCCATGTGCGTCAACGATCTCTCGGCCCAGGGCGCTGAGCCGCTGATGTTCCTGGACTATTACGCCACTGGCAAACTCAACGCCGATGAAGCGGCCCTGGTGGTGCAAGGCATCGCCGAAGGCTGCCGCCAAGCTGGCGCCGCGCTTGCTGGCGGTGAAACGGCGGAAATGCCGGGCATGTACGGCAAGGGCGACTATGACCTCGCCGGCTTCTCCGTTGGCGCCGCCGAGCGCGGGACGCTGCTGCCGAAGACCGAAGACATGCAGGCGGGCGATGTGATCGTCGGCATCGCATCGAGCGGCCCGCACTCGAACGGCTATTCGTTGGTGCGCAAAGTTGTCGAACGTTCGGGGCTCGCCTGGGATGCGCCTGCGCCGTTCGCGGCAGGCAAGTCGCTGGCCGAAGCACTGCTCACACCGACGCGCATCTACGCCAAGGCGCTGAAGCCGATCTTCGAAGCAAAGCTCGCCAAGGGCGCGGCGCACATCACCGGCGGCGGCTTGGTTGAAAACACGCCGCGCGCGCTGCCCGATCATCTCGAAGCAGATTTCGATTGGAATGCCTGGAAGCGCCCGTCCGTGTTCGAGTGGCTTCAATCCACCGGCGGCGTGCCGGAAGCCGACATGCGCCGCACGTTCAATCTAGGGATCGGCATGATCCTGGTGGTTGATCCCGCAAAGGCGGACGAGGTTGTCGCGAAGCTGAACGGCGTGGGCGAGAGCGCCTTCAAGATCGGCGTGCTCAAGGCCGTATGAGTAAGAAACGCGTTGCAGTCCTGATCTCGGGGCGCGGCAGCAATCTGCAAGCGCTTCTCGACGCAGAACAGGACGCTTACGAAATCGTGCTCGTAGTTTCCAACGTCCCAGGCGTCGAAGGGCTGAAGCGCGCGCGCGACGCCGGCGTTGAGGCGATCGTTGTCGATCACAAACCGTTCGGCAAAGACCGCGAAGCGTTCGAACGCGAACTCGACATGGAACTCGGCGCCCGCGCCATCGAAATCGTGGCGCTCGCCGGTTTTATGCGCGTGCTGACGCCATTCTTCGTGCGCGCGTGGGCAGGCCACCTCGTCAACATCCATCCATCGCTCTTGCCCAAGTATCCGGGCGTTAACACGCACGCCCGCGCGCTTGAAGCGGGCGATACCGAACACGGCGCGACGGTGCATCTGGTAGTAGAAGAGGTCGACGCTGGCGAAATTCTTGGTCAGGCGTCGATGCCAATTCTACCGGGCGATACGCCGGAGACTTTGGCGCAGCGGCTACTGGCGATCGAGCACGCGCTCTACCCGGCGTGCGTCGCGAAGCTGGCGCAGCAGCTTAGCTAGTCGCCAGCTACCGGCTTCGGCAGGTGCGCCACGATGGCGGCAAGCGCAGCTGTAAGCGCCACGAGATCGTCACCGTATCCCAGCACCGGCACGAAATCGGCGACGACATCCGTTGGAACGATCAGATATCCGAGCGCGGCGACACAAAGTCCCTTCACCCAAATAGGCGTTTGCGGATCGCGCAGCAGCGCATGAATGTGCTTGGCCGCATCGATCAGCTTGTCGAGACCGGCAAGATTGGCGAGCTTGGATTTGAAGGCGCGTTCCGAGTACGCGCTCGAATGATCCGTCATGTCAGACTCTCCAGCTGAGCCCCTAATTATGACGTCTTGCCGCGCACCGCATCCGGTGAATGCAGTTACCCCGCCTTCGCTTCGGCGCGCGGTTGCAACTCTTCTTCCACCAAGCGCGCCATGTCCTGCAGCATCCGCAACTGCGCCGCGGTCAGCGTCCGCGGCTTGCTGTCGACGATGCAGAACGCGCCCACGCGTGCGCCATCGGCGGCGTGGAGCGGGATGCCGGCGTAGAAGCGCACATGCGGATCGCCGACAACGACGGGGTTTTCAGCGAAGCGATCGTCCCGCAGCGTATCGGTCACGATCAGCGGATCGTCACCCAAAATGGCGTGCGAGCAAAAACCCATGTCCCGCGAGGTTTCGCTGAACTCGAAGCCGTAGTGCGCCTTGTACCATTGCCGGTCGCGATCGATGAGGCTTACCAGCGCAATCGGCGCGTCGAACGCGGCTGCGGCAATGCGCGCATGGCGATCGAAGCGTTCCTCCGCGTCGGTGTCGAGCAGGCCCAAGCGATACACGGCGGCGAGGCGCGCTTCTTCGTCGTTCGGCAAAGCGGCTTTGCGCCAACGCAGCATCGAACGCATCAGCCAAGCGCGCATGCGTGAGCGCGCGTACTGCAAACTGAACGGCCGCGTCAGCCAATCGGTGACGCCCGCTGCCTCACCCTTGTCTTCGGGCACTTTGTCCTGGTCGGTGACGATGATGATCGGCAGGTCTTTGGCCTCATCGCCCGCAAGCGCGCGAAGATCGGCGCAGAGCGCGACGGGATCGATGCCAGGCAGAGCGTCGCCAAGGAAAATCAGCGACGGGTGACCACCCTGCACGGCCTCCACCAATTGCTCGGTCAACACTTCGGAAACACTTGGCACGCCGTCGGCTTTGGCAGCCGCGCTCAGTATGGCGCGATCGTTGGCCGAAACGCCGGCGATCAAGACCAATTCCTCAGTGGGGCTCGTTGACGGCGCGACCAAGCTGGACGGCAAGAATGGCGTTGCACGCACCGCGTTGGCGGGGCCGCGCAGTTCGATGGCGTTACCTTCGGCGGCGCCAACAACGTCCAAGTCCCCGCCAACAGAGGCAACGCGATCGCGCGCCGAGGCGATGAGCTCGTCCACCGCATCATCGGAGCGGCCAGGATCGTGATGATAGAGCGCGAGCGTTTTGACGTTGGCGGCGAGCGCGACATCTACCGCGTACTCGATCGTGCTGTGGCCCCAGCCGACCTTGGTTGGAAACTCTTCGGCCGTGTATTGCGCGTCGTGAATCACTAGATCCGCGTCGCGGATAAATTCGATGTGCGTGGCATCGCCGCCGTCACCGGCCTCAGCATGGCCTTCGCCGGCGTGGCGATCGTGCGGCTCGTGGTCTGATGCATACACCGCGCTCGCGCCATCTGCTTCCAGGCGATAACCGACCGTGAGCGCTGGGTGGTTGAGATATCGCGTGGCGATCCGAACGTCATCGATGGAGAAGCCGCCCTCGACGATCTCGTGATAGTGCACATCCGCTGCGAACGCGTTCAGCGTCACCGGGAAGTAGGCGTAGTCCATTTGCGCGGCGAGCACGTCGCGGAGCGATTGGCCGATGCCGCGCGGTCCGTAGATGTGCCACTCAGCGCCGGCCACGAAGAGCGGCGCGAAGAAGGGCAGACCCTGGATGTGGTCCCAGTGCGTGTGCGAGATCAGAATATGGCCGCGCATGCCGCGGCCTTGGTCGATCAACGCTTTGCCGAGCGCATTCGCGCCAGTTCCGGCATCGATGAGGATCGTCGTACCTGAATCCGACGTCACCTCGACGCATGAGGTGTTGCCGCCATAGCGGAGCGTCGCGCCGCCGGGCGTAGCGATTGAACCTCGCGTGCCCCAGAAGCGCACCTGCATCGCGTCGTCTCCTCAGGGCATTATGCGCCGGTTGTCGCCATCGGCAAGACAAGTCCGACGAAGCGCCTATATCTCTGTCGAGGAGACATCCCATGGCTGAACGCGACTACGTGCTCGGTACACACGACGACGAAATTTACAGACTTGGCTTTCAGCACCGCGTCTGGCGCCCGCGCGCACTCGACGCGTGGTCGCGTGCGCGCATTGGCGACGGCTGCAAAGTGATCGACTTCGGCGCGGGGCCCGGCTTTGCGACGATGGACTTGGCCGAGATGGTCGGTCCGCAGGGCCAAGTGCATGCGCTTGAGCGTTCGCGACGATTTCTTGACACGCTGGAAGCGCAAGCGAAGGCGCGTGGGTTCACGCAAGTGAAAGCACACGAAATCGATGTGCTCGCCGATCCCATTCCGGTGAGCGGCGCCGATGCGGCATGGGCGCGCTGGATCTTCGCGTTCTTGCCGCGGCCGAGAGAAGCGCTGCAAAAGCTTGTCGACGCGTTGAAGCCCGGTGGCGTCCTCGTTTTCCACGAATATCTCGACTACCAGACCTGGAAGCTCGCGCCGCCGGCGCAGAATTTCGAAAAGTTCGTGGACGAAGTCTCGGCCAATTGGCGCGCCTCAGGCGGCGAACCGGACATTGCGCGACATTTGCCAGCATGGCTCACAGAGATGGGCCTGAAGATCGAGAGCCTGAAGCCCTACGTTGATGTCGTCTCAAAGGACGACAACACGTGGCGCTGGCCGATCGGCTTCTTCGACATTCACATCGACCGCCTGCTCGAACTCAACCGCATCACCCCGCAAATGGCCAAGGACATGCGCGACGAGTTCGCGCGCGTCAGCGCTCAACCCGGCACGCTGATGGTGACGCCGCTGGTGCTCGAAATTATCGCACGGAAGTAAGTGGCATCGGCGCGGACGGCGTCCTAGCTCTTAGGGGCGCAACTCAAGGAGCGTGCACATGGCAGACAAGACAGTAGGTCCAGGCAAAACACCGCCGCTGAAGAAACCGGGCGGCAGCTCGGCGCCAGCAGGCCCCGGCCGGGCCGCCACGCCGCTTAACCCGAACAATCCGGGCAAGACCAAGAAGTAGAAACAAAAAGAGCGGCGCCCAAAGCGCCGCTCTTTGATTTTGAAGCTGAGCGCGGCGCTTAGCCGACGATCTCTTGATCGTTGAAGAAGAACTCGATTTCACGCGCGGCGTTCTCGGCGCTGTCCGAGCCGTGAACCGAGTTGGCTTCGATCGACTCAGCGAATTCCTTGCGGATCGTGCCCGGCGCGGCGTTGGCCGGGTTGGTGGCGCCCATCACATCGCGATACTTCGCGACGGCGTTGTCGCCTTCGAGCGCTTGCACAACGACCGGCCCAGAAATCATGAAGCTCACAAGGTCGTTGAAGAAAGGCCGCTCTTTGTGAACGGCGTAGAAGCCCTGCGCTTGGCCTTCCGAGAGCCAGATACGCTTTTGCGCGATGATGCGCAGGCCCGACTTTTCGATGACCGCGTTGATCGCGCCCGTCAGGTTACGCTTGGTGGCGTCCGGCTTGATAATGGACAGGGTGCGTTCGGTGGCCATGGCTCGGCGGACTCCGGGTTGAATTTGGAGCCGGGTCTATAGCTGCACCGCAGCA